>NZ_JBICXQ010000002.1:121796-436905 GCF_043200375.1 Streptomyces sp. NPDC048434
GTCGCTGCCGCTCTGGGCCCTCGGCCTGCTCATCGACGGGGTGTGGTGCGGACTGCTGGGGCGCCGGGCCGCCCGGGACCTGCCGTCAACCGCCGGTCCCCGGGGCGGCGGGACCGGGCCCGGCCGCCCGCAGCCCGTCGATGAGCAGCCTGAGCCCGAAGGCGAAGTGGGCCGTGAAGTCCGTGCTGGTGAGCACCGGCAAGGTGACGGCGAGATGGGGGTACTGCGCCGCCGTCACCGCGTCGCGCAGCCGCTCGGGGTCGGCCGGCCCGTCGCCCGCGACCTGAAGGGCGGCCTGCTCCTCCAGGGTGTGGCCGAGGGTGAAGTTGACGAGCGTGAGCGCGGCACGGGCCGCGTCGTCGGGGGCGAAGTCCGCTTCCCGCAGGACACCGATGAGGGTGTCGGCGAAGCCGAGGGTGTGCCTGCCGGTGGAGTGCGTACCGGCGTAGACGCGAGCGCCGTCCCGGCGGCTGAGGAGCGCCGCACGCATCCGGTGGGCCAGTTCGGCCAGGCGCTCGCTCCAGTCCGGTGACGGGAGCGGCCGTTCGAGGCAGTCCGCCAGCAGCGCTTCGGCCATGGCGGTCAGCAGCTCGTGCTTGGTCGCGAAGTAGCGGTACAGGGCACCGGCCCGTACGTCCATGGCCTCGGCCAGCCGCCGCATGGTGAGCGCATCGAGCCCGGCCTCGTCCAGCAGGGCCAGGGCGACTTCGACGGTGCGCGCCTGGTCGAGTTTCGGGGGCCGGCCCCGTGTCGTGGCTGCGGCACGGGCGCCGGGAGGGGTTGACGCGGAACTCATGGCCCTCACTATAGTGAACATCGTTCACGTGAACACTGTTCACTAAATCGTGAGCCGACACTCGACCGGAGGCCCCTCATGAACGCCGCCAGGGATACCGCAGCCGATGCCCCTACCGACGCCGCCGTCGACCCCTGCGCCGACACCGACACCGATGTGATCGTTGTGGGCGCGGGGCCGACCGGGCTGCTGCTCGCCGCCGAACTGGCGCTGGGCGGCGTACGGGTGCGGATCCTCGAACGGCGCGCCGCGGCACAGCGGGACTCACGGGCGCTGACCCTGCATCCGCGCAGTATCGAGCTGATGGACCAACGGGGCCTGGTGGAACGGTTCCTGGCGCATGGGCGCCCGGTACCGGGGTGGCACTTCGCGGGACTGGACACCCGGCTGGACTTCAGCGCGCTGGACACCCGGCACGGCTACACCCTGTTCCTCGCCCAGGCCCGCACCGAACAGCTGCTGGCCGAGCGCACGAGGGAACTCGACGTGACGATCCGGCGCGGATACGAGGTGACCGGGCTGCGGCAGAACGCCGGCAGCGACGGCGAAGGCGGCCCCGGGGGCACGGACGGGGGCGGCGTCGAGGTGGCGGTCCGCGGCCCCGACGGCACGGTGGAGACCGTGCGCGCACGGTATGTGGTCGGGTGCGACGGCGGGCGGAGCGTGGTGCGGCGGGCCGCCGGGATCGGCTTTCCCGGTACCGACGAGACGCTCAGCGGCGCACTGGGGGATTTCGCGACCGTCGACCCGGCGGCCCTCGACCGCGCACGGGCGCATGGCGTACTGGCCGTACCGCTGGACCCACAGGACGCATACCCGGACGGCCCGGAAGAAGGGCGCGCGGGAGGCCTCACCCGGCTCGTCCTCCTGGATCCGGAGCGGATGCAGACACCGTCCGCCGAGCCGCTGACGCTCGACGAGTTCCGGGCCTCGCTGCTGCGGATCTGCGGAACCGACTGCGGGGTGGCGCGGCCGCGATGGCTGTCGCGGTTCGGCAACGCCACCCGCCTCGCGGCCCGTTACCGTGCCGGGCGCGTCCTGCTGGCGGGCGACGCCGCCCATATCCACTTCCCGGCGGCCGGCCAGGGCCTCAACACCGGGCTCCAGGACGCGATGAACCTGGGCTGGAAGCTCGCCGCCGAGATCAACGGCTGGGCGCCGCCCCGTCTGCTCGACAGCTACCACGCCGAGCGGCATCCGGTCGGGCGGGCGGTCACGGAGAACACCGAGATCCAGACACTGCTGGCGGAGCTGACCCTGCTCCCGCAGTACCGGCGGCCGGCCGCCGCGCTGCGCGCGCTGATGGCGGAGCTCCTGGGCATCGAGGAGGTCAACCGCCACCTGGCCGGGCTGGTTTCCGCGCTCGACACCGCCTATCCGCCCGACGACGCGGCTGCCGACCCTTTGGTGGGACGGCGGATGCCCGATATCGCGCTGACGGCGACCGGCTCGGCGGCGATACGCGTCTACGAACTGCTCCCGCCCGGCCGGTTCGTCCTGCTCGACCTCGCGGGGGACGAGGAGATGCGGCAGTCCGTCGAGAAGGCGTGGGGAACGCGGGTGACCGCCCTCACCGTCACTGAGCACGACCCCCGCACCGACCTTGACGGGGTGCGCGAGATCCTCGTCCGCCCGGACGGCCATATCGCCTGGGCCACCCGCACCACGGCCGTGCAGACCCGCCGCACCGAACGGGTCCGTGCGCTGACCCACTGGGCCGGCCTCCCCGCAGGGGGCTGAGCGACCGGTGGCCCGGCGGCCTCAGGCCCGCTGCCCCTCGCCCAGCACCCTGCCCACGAAAGCGGCCAGTTGGGCCCGCAGCCGGTCGGGAGTCATCCCGTCCCGGCCGGCGAGGTGCTCGACCAGATCGGCGCGGGTGGCGGCCAGCAGGACGTGCGCGGTGAAGTCGCCGTCCGGAACCGGACCGGCCGTTGCGCCGGCTTCCGCACCAGTCCCCGCACCGCTCCCCGTACCGCTCCCCGTACCGGCCCCTTGCTCCAGCATGTCCCGCAGGATTCCGTGCCACCACGCGTAGGACGCCCCCTGATACGGGCTTCCGCTGCCGGCCTCCTCCAGGGCGAGGGAGAGATGGCGGTGGTCGAGCTTGAAGCACAGGAGGGCATCCAGCAGCGCCGGCACCCGCTCGCGCGGTGCGGCTGACGGCCCGAGCGGCGCCGGCCCCTCCTCGACGGCCTGCCGCAGGGGCTCGATCCGTGCGTCGAACACCGCCCGGATCAGGCCCGTACGGTCGCCGAAGCGGCGGAAGAGCGTCCCCTTGCCGACACCGGCCGCCGCCGCGATGTCGTCCATCGACACGCTCCGGGGGCTCGCACTGCGGGCGAAGAGCTCGTCGGCGGCCGCCAGAACGGTCTCGCGGTTACGGAGCGCATCCGCGCGCGCCTTGCGTTCGGCCATGGGAGAGCCCCTTTTACGAAACGGACCATCGGTCCGTATAGTCTCGGAACATCTAAGCGGACCGTCGGTCCACATAGTGCCCCCAGTGTAAAGGCGAGGCATCCCATGAACGACAGCGAACGCGGCAAGCCCACGAGCCCCACGGCGCCGGCGGACCTCTACCGCCACGGGCTGCAACTGCTCCTGGACAAGGACATCGACGGCTGGGTGGCCTTGTGCGACGACCACGCGGTCTTCGAGTTCCCCTTCGCCCCGGACGGCTATCCGAAGCGGCTGGAGGGCAGGGCGGCGATCGCCGCGTACCTGCAGGACTACCCCGATCACGTCGACCTCCAGTCGTTCCCCTACCTGGAGATCCACCGGACCGACGCCCCGGACACCCTCGTCGTCGAAATGCGCGCCGTCGGCCGGATCGTGGCCACCGGCGCACCGTGCGAGATCTCCTACATCGCCGTGGTGACGGTCGTGAACGGCCGCATCACGCACTACCGCGACTACTGGAACCCCCTGCTGCTCCCGGCCTCCATGAGCGCGGCGAAATCATCGCCCACCCCCACGTCCTGACGGAGTGACCATGACCGATCCCGAGACCATGACCGACGGCGAGACCATGACCGACGGCAGCGCCATGACCGGCCGCGACACCATCCTGGTCACCGGCGCCACCGGCAACACCGGCAGCCGCATCGTGCCCCGGCTCACCGCCCTCGGGCACCCCGTCAGGGCCGCCGGCCGTCACGCTCCCGCGCTGCCGGGGGCCCGGCCCGTCCACTTCGACTGGTACGACCCCGCCACCCACGACGCCGCCCTGCGCGGAGCGGCCCGGCTCTATCTCGTCCCGCCCAGCGCGGCCCCGGACCCGGCCGCCGTGATGATCCCCTTCCTCGAACGGGCCCGTTCGGCCGGTGTCCGCCGCGTCGTGCTCCTCAGCTCCTCCGCCCTTCCCGCCGGCGGCCCGGGGGTGGGCCAGGTGCATGCGGCGCTCCCGGGCCTCTTCGACGCATGGGCGGTGCTGCGCCCCTCGTGGTTCATGCAGAACTTCACCGACCGCCATCCGCACGCGGACAGCATCCGCGCCGGCGGCGACATCATGACCGCGACCGGCGAAGGCCGCGTCGGCTTCATCGACGCGGACGACATCGCCGCCGTCGCCGTCCACGCCCTCACCGACGAACCGGCGCCCCCCGGCACCGACCTGGTGCTCACCGGCCCGCAGTCCCTGAGCTACGACGACATCGCCGCCACACTCACCACCCTCACCGGGAGGCCGGTACGCCACCGCCCCCTCACCCACGACCAGCTGCACGACCGGCTGGCCGCCGGCCTGCCCGTCGCCTTCGCCGCCCTGCTGGCAGGCCTGGACCGCGCCATCGCCGAGGGCGCCGAAGACCGTGTCACGGACACCGTCGAGCGCATCACGGGCCGCCCGCCGCGCAGCTTCCGCGAGTTCGCGGCAGCTCGGTGGCGCGGCTGAGCGGGGCGCGCCTCAGTCGACGAATCCCGGACGCATGAGACTTGCCGGATCCATGAGACTTACCGGACGCGCGAGGCTTACCGGACGCACGGGCCTTCCCGGGCTCCCCGGGTGCACCATCGGATCCGCGGCGTTCACCGGGTCCGCGGGACGGTCCGGTTTCGCGGGACGGTCCTGGTTCGCGGGACGGTCCGGTTTCGCGGGACGGTCCTGGTTCGCGGGACGGTCCGGTTTCGCGGGACGGTCCTGGTTCGCAGAGTGATCCGGGCCGGCCGTGTCCCGGGGGCGGTCCGAGTTCTCCCGGCCCTCCGAAGACGTCGGGCGGTCCGAGTCCTCCGGGCGGTCCGAACGCGCCGGGCTGTCCCGGTCCTCCTGGTTGTCCGAGGACGTGGTGCTGTCCCGGTTCTCCGGCTCCTCCGGGTACCGCGGGCCGTTCGCGCTCAGCCGCAGGCTGCCGAACCGTGCGTTGAGCCAGCTGTCCGCGTGCACGGTGACCACCACGGATCCGGTGCAGTCGCGGCCGTTGTACAGGACGAGGTCGGTGGGGGTTGCGTTGTCCACCTCGCCGTATCCGTCGCCCACTCCGTAGCAGTGGTCGTCGCCGGGATCCTCGATCCGGTACATCCGGTTGCCCTGCCGGATGTGGTACGTGATGACGCCGTTGACGGCCTCCGCGTCGGTTGGCCCGAACGCGGCGGACGCGGCGGTGAAGGCCAGCGCGCCAAGCAAAGCGATCATGCGTCGCACAGTCGGAACTCCTCGTCAGCCATGGGCGGCGGTCCGGCCCTCGGTCCCACCCCGTGCGGGACGTCGCCATGTGGGGTTCCCGATGACATATCGGGATATTCACCTCGGGCGGGATATTCACCAGCCAGCAGGACCCCGCGGAAGGCTCTGCGGGGTCCTGGGCCGCCGTTCGGGGGACGGGCCGGGCGGCGTCCGTGGGTCAGTGCCCGCCCTGCGGCCGAATGCTGCCCAGCCAGAGGACGTCGCGGGCGCGGGTCATGGCGACGAAGAGCTGGCTGCGGGCCAGCGCGCCGCGCTCGTCGGCCGTTTCGGTGGACGGGCCGTCGGCCGGGTTCCCCCGGGGCAGGTCGGCGTCGTGCCGGGGCAGATAGACGCGCTTGAACTCCAGGCCCTTGGCGCGCCGGTAGCTGCCAAGTTTCACGGCCTCGACCGGGTGCCCGTCGTACTGCTCCAGGGGGCAGACGCGCAGGCCCGCACGGGTGAGAAGGCGCTGATAGTGCTCGATGGCGCGCTTCGAGGAGCAGAGCACGGCGGAGTCGGCCAGCTCCTGCGGCGTCAGGTCACCCAGCGCGGCCAGCAGCGCCTCGTCATGTGCGGCGAGGGTGGGCAGCACGGCGCGCCGCACCTGGCCGTCGTGGTAGGTCAGGTCGACGTCCCGCCGGCCCGGGGTGCGCAGCCCGTCGAGGTCCTCGAAGGCGTCGTCGGCGACCACACCGAGCGCGGTGTCCACGATCTCCTTGCTGTTGCGGTAGTTGGCCCGCAGGACCTGGCCGCGGTCCCCGCGGATGTCGATGCCCGCGTCGGAGAGCCGGAACCCTCCGGGGTAGACGGCCTGTTGGCCGTCCCCCACCAGCAGCAGCCCGTTGGGGCTGTCGCCCACCAGGGCGTGCAGCAGCCGCACCCCGACGAGCGTCAGGTCCTGGACCTCGTCCACGACGACGGCGGTGTAGTCGCTGTGGCCGGTACGGCCGGCCGCCTCCGCGAGCGCGAGGGAGAGCACATCGTTGAAGTCGTGGACGGCACGCTCGGTGCGCTGGGCCTCGTACGCCTCGTACAGGGCCCAGACGGCCTGCCGGTGCGGGCGGCGCAGCGCGGCGCGGCGGCGGCGACGCGCGAGCACGGCGTACTCCTCGAAGGAGGTGATGCCGCGGCCCTTGATGACGTAGTTGATCTCCTCCTGCCAGTAGGGGTGCAGCGGGTCGATCTCCGTCAGACAGCTGTTCCGCCCGACGTGTTTCCAGGCGAGGCTGAAGGCCGTCTCCGCCTTCTCCTTGTGCAGATGGACCGGCACACCCCGGCCGCGCAGATAGTCCCGCGCCCAGGAGTGCAGACTGCGGAAGTCGACCCGGTCGGCCACCGCCGGGGCCATGGTCCTGAGGAAGGTGGCCTGGACGCGGGGCAGGTTGTTGGCGAAGGTGACGTACAGGATGCGGCCGTTGGTGCGCTGGGCGAGATAGGCCGCGCGGTGCAGACCGACGACGGTCTTGCCGGTGCCGGCCGGGCCGCTGATCCTGGCGGGACCGGCCCAGTTGCGCCGTACCAGCGCGAGCTGGTCGGGGTCGAGGAAGGTCATCCACTGCTCGACGGGAGCCCGGCGCGCTTCGTCGAGGGCGGCCTCCCGCAGCCCGTCGAGGTCGAAGAGCCCGTCGGCCCCGGCAGCCTGCGGCCCGGCGGCGTCGCCCCGGGGCGACGCCGTGGCGGCCGGGGCCGGGGTGGCGGCCGGGTCCTCGTACTCGGGGAAGACCCGCGCCAGGTGGTCGGTGAGGACGCGGACCGAGTCCGCCGACAGCCGGGTGCGCTCCGACAGCAGCGCCGGGCCGATCTCGTGCTCGCCCAGCAGCCGTATCCGGCCCAGCTCCGCGTCGACCCGCTGCCCCGCGAAGGCCAGCAGCGGACGCACCGCCACCGGGGACATTCCCAGGGAGGCCACCGCGCTCTCGGCGGCCTTGGTGACCGCGAGCAGCTTGCGCCGGTGCTCGTCGCGGGAGAATCCCCCGGCCCGCAGCCGGCCGCCCGAGGACTCCGGCGCGGCCCGCCAGTTCTTGACGTCGATGACGAAGACGCCGGCGGGGCCGATCAGCAGCATGTCCACATTGGCCGCGCGGGTGCCCGGCCAGCGCCGGTCCACCAGCAGCCGCCAGCCCCGGCCGGCCAGCATCAGCAGCTGGGCGGCGACCCGCCGCTCCCCCTCGCCCGCCGCCTCCCAGCGCTCGGCCCGCTGCCGGGCGGCCTGCCACTGTTCGCGTAACAGCCGCTCCTGCCGACGGGCCTCCTGCGCCCGCCGTGACGCCGAACCGCCGGCCGGCCCGCCCGGAGAACTCCCTGCCGCCATCGCCCGCCCCCTCACCGCTCGCCCCGTACGCACGGGGTCATGAACCATAGGCCGATGGCACATGACGCGGTACCGCGCACGGGAGGGGCACGGGGGCATGGCGCAGGGAGTCCGCCGGGCGGGCCGGCCCGCCGCCTACCCCACCGCCACCCCCGCGACCGACGACCGGAAGAGGCGGGCCGCCGATGTCCCCAGCCCGGTCGGCGCGCCCAGCCGCGCCGGCGAACCGGTCGGATGGCGCAGCTCGGGCTCGATGTAGCGCAGGCAGCCCTGGTGCCAGGTGAGGATGCCGGCCAGCCAGTTCTCCAGCTCGTGGACGTAGCCGTCGAGCGCCTTGCGGGCCTGTGGCGAGAGGTCGAAGTCGTCGTAGACGACCGGGAGTTCATGGGCCGCGACGTGCTGGAACTCGCGCATCCGCGAGGTCATGAGGTCATTGATGATGTGCAGCGCGGTCGGGTAGTCGCAGTCGAAGAAGGTCTGGACGACCAGGATGCCGTTGTGGACCTCGCCCTCGTACTCGATCTCCTTCTGGTAGGAGAAGACATCGTTCAGCAGACAGGCGTAGTCGGCCGCGGCGTTCTGCAGTGAGCGCAGGGTGCCGGTGCGGTAGACCTCCGGCGGGACCTGCCGGCCGTGGCCGATGCGGCTCAGGCTCATGGTGAGGTCGGAACCGAAGGTCGCGCGGCGCATCTCGATGTAGTCGACCGGGTCGGGGATGCGGTTCAGGATCTGGTTGTCGATCTCCCAGAGCCAGCTGGCCGTCATCGTGTCGACGGCTTCACGGAACGTCCGGCGCGCTTCGGGGCTCATCGGTCCCGCCGTACGTACCCACAGGTCGGCCAGCCCGCGTTCCATCGCGTTGACCGGCTCGGGCACGGGGGCCGCGGGGTCGAGCGGCATGAAGGCCGACAGCCGCTCCGTGCACACCTTGGCCGAGGCCCTGTCGCGGGTCCGGCCGAAGACCTGGGGGTAGTAGTCGTCGGCGTAGGTGCCCCAGGCCAGCCAGGCGGCGCCCAGGTCCAGTTGCTCCGGGGTCGCGTCCGGGTGGAGGCCGGCCGCGCACAGCGCCAGGTCGTAGCGGACCATCGCGGGCTCGTCCCAGACGTCGGACAGCGGCACTCCGGGCTGCGGGCCGAGGAAGCCCATCCGGTGCGCCCATGCGACGACGCGGCGGCGGGCGCCCTCCAGGTGCGGGCTGAGGGTGGTGGTGAACGGCATATAGAGGTCGGGGATGCGCGAGGGGCCGACCTTCTGGTGCGGGACATGGGTGGAGCTGCGCAAGCGGTGCGCACCGGCCGTGCCCAGCGCGGTCCGCAGATCCGTCGCCGAGGTGCCGAGGCCGCCGAAGGAGAAGGGCGACCAGGGCTGCGCGGTGCCGGCCGCGGCCCCGCCGCCGTTCATGTAGCGGCTGGAGCGCAGATGCCATTCATGGCCGCCGGACTGCCAGTCCTGGAGCCCCTTGGCGTATGCCAGCACGTCCGCGCAGGACGTGGGGTCCAGGCCCTGTTCCAGGAAGAGCACGGGGAGTTCGGCGACCACCGTGTTCTCGAACTGCTGCAGCCGCGAGGTGATCAGATCGTTGACGGCGTCCGCGGCCTCCTGCGTCGTGCAGTTGAGGAAGGTCTCCAGTACCAGGACGCCATTGCTCAGCTCGCCCTCGTCCTCCGTCTCCCGCTGGTAGGAGAAGAGGTCGTTGCGCAGATGGACGCCGTCGGAGAAGGTGTCCCGCAGCACCCGCAGCGGACGGGAGCCGGCGACGGCAGCGGGCACCTCGGCGCCGGTCGCGAACTCCACCAGGCCCGCCGACCAGGGCGCGCCACCGACCTTGCGGCGCATCTCGATGTACTCGACGGGGTTGGGCACCCGGCGGATGTTGATGTTGGACAGTTCCCAGAGCGACTCATTGAGCAGATGCTCGGTGCTCTCGGCGAACCGCTTCCGCCACGCCATGGACATCCGCGGCACCGTGCGTGCCCACAGATCGGCAAGTCCCGCCTCGACGGGGTTGGTCGGTTCGGGCACGGCCGCGGCCAGATCCATCGGCATGAAGGCGGGCAGCCGGTCGAGGTACTCCTTGCCGCCCTCCCGGTCGAGCGTCCGCTTGAACTTCTCCAGGAAGTGGTCGTCGAAGAAGAAGACCCAGACATACCAGTCGGTCACCAGCGAGAGCGCGTCCGCGTCGCAGTCCGGGTGGGTGTAGGAACACAGCAGGGCGTAATCGTGGGCGTCGAGGTCCTTCTCCTCCCAGATGTTGGAGCCCTCCAGCATCCCCCTCTCGCGGGCCCACTTCCTGGAGTGCGTACGCGCCGTCTCCAGATGCGGGTTCAACCGCGCCGGGTAGGGCGTGTAGAAGTCAGGCAGTTCGAATGGCTGTGTCACCGTTGCCGGCCTCTCCCCATACGTACGGAAGGAAGGCACGGGGAACCATGCCTTCCGGACGGGGCAGCGCTACCCCAGGGGTCAGTGCCTTAGGCCTTACGGAGGAGGAGCTTCCGCCTCCGCGCCACTTCGGTTCGGTGGCCTCCGAACACGGTTCATTTCTCGCTGACTTCTGGCACTTTTCTTTCGTCGGGGCCGAGGCTCCGGCCGCGCGCGGCCGTGCGCAGGGCGAGCTGCGCCAGCGCCTCCGGGGCGCCGGCCTGGCCACGGATACCGGGGAACGCATTGATGTCCACGATGAGGGGCGCACCGCCACCGCCATCGAGCAGGTCCACCCCGTAGACGTCCAGACCGAAGATCTCGCCGACCCGCAGCGCGGCCCCGGTCCAGCTCGCGGGCAGCTCACCGACCGGGAGCGGCAGCGTCGGCCCGCGGCCGCCCGGGGCCAGCTCCGACCGGCGCAACCCGGCGAAGAGCCGGCCGTCGACCACCCACAGCTTGTGGTCCCAGCCGCTGTTCACGGTGAACTCCTGGACCACCACCGGTTCATCGGGCCAGTCGGCGGCCAGCTCCCGCAGCCGTACGGCGCTGTCGGCACGGGCCACGAGGTCATGGCGCCGGCTGAACCGGCTCTTGATCACCAGCGGGCCCCCCGGCTCGCCGGCCGCGGCCAGCTGCCCGAGCGTGGCCACCGAGGTGGTGCCCGCGAACGGCAGCCCCGCCGCGCGGGCCACCGCGGCCATGCCGACCCGGTCCTGGCAGCGCGCGGTCGCCGCCGCCGAGTTGAGCACCGGGGCGCCGTGCTCCTCCAGGCGGGCGGCCAGCGCCAGCGCCCGGGGCGTACGCGCCTTGAGGAGATAGACATCGGCGGGCGAGGTGAGGTCCGGGCCCGGCGCCTCGCCGCCCGGGTCCAGCCACTCGACCCGATGCGCCGGAGTCAGCAGCTCGGTGACCGCGGCCAGCAGCGGATGCCCGGGATCCGCGGTGACCAGCCCGATCCTCATCGGCCACCACCGATCGAGGCCGCGGGCCGGTCGGCGCGCGGGGCGGGCGGAGCGGTGAAAGGGGATGCCGTGGGAGCCGTCGCGGGCATCACCCTCGGCTGCCCGGCCGCGAGGCGGCAGGAAGCCGGCCCGGCCGCCTGCCCCGTCGTCCCGTTACGGGCGAGGTCCAGCACGGCGGCGGACACTCGGGCGACCGCGTCCGGCACCTGACGGAAGCTCGGGAAGTCATTGATGTCGACGACCACCGGGCCGTCGGGCCCGAGCAGAATGTCGACCCCGTAGAGGTCGAGGCCGAACACCGTGCCGATCTCGGCGGTGATCCGGGCGATTTCCGGGGTGAGCGGCACCTGACGTTCGCGTGCGGCGTGCGCGGGATGCAGCGGAGAGCACCGCTCGGTCGCGTACAGCTCGCCGGCGACGCTGTACACCTTCAGATCCGTACCGGAGTTGGGCACATAGGGCTGGGCGATGAGCAGGCCACCGGCCGTCCCGCCCGGCTCTCCCGTGGCGTCCGGCCCCGCGGGATCCAGCAGCCGGTCCGGCGTCGCCACCAGCCGCACGGCGCGCCCCGAACTGCCGTCGGCGGGCTTCACTACGAGGGGGAACTCCGCCTCGGGGATCTGCGCGAACTCCTCGGGACGGGCCGCCGCATACGTCGCGGGGACCGGCAGCCCGTTGCTGCGGGCGATCACTGCGGCCAGCGCCTTGTCGCGTACGCCGCGGATCGCCCGGACATCGTTCACCGTCGTCAGCCCGACGGAAGCGGCGGCTTCCAGAAGCGTCAGCCCCGGGCCGCCGGAGACGGTCTTGAGGACCCAGGCATCATGGCTGCCCGCCTGAATCGCCTCGGATATGGGGATCAGCGAGCGGCCGGGCCACACCACGTCCACCTGGTGTCCCCAGGCGCCGAGTTGGCGGATCACGTCCAGCGGCATGCCGTCATGGCGGTACTGCTCCTCCACCAGGAAGCAGAGTCTCATCGGTGCACCCTCGTCATCGCCGCACGTCCACCGTCCGTCCGGCAGATCCATGACACACCAGGATCCCATGCGGGTTCCGGCGGGCACCGTGGACCCACGCACCGGGCTCCGGCCCATATTTCGGCGAGGTTACGCCACCTCCTGCGCCCGACCCCTCGCCCATGACCAGGAGTTTGCCGGACCCCGGCGAGACTTCCGCCACCCGCACTGTGCCGACAGCAAATCCCGCATGCCGGAACCCTTGTTCCAATTCTGGGGCGGCCCTAAGGTCAGGCCACCCCGGGGACAGCTCAGCGAGCAGGACACACACGTACCGAAGTGCGGAAAGCAGGCGAGCGGGTTGGCGAACGAGCAGCAGGACCACGGCGTCCCCCCGGGCGAACGGCCGGACCCAGGACCCGGGATGAGCAGATTCCGACGACGGAGGTTTCTGGTCGGCATGGGCCTGACCGGCGCAGGCGGGCTCCTCGGCGGATCGGGCATCGGAGGTACGGAAGTGGCCACGGCCGACAGCCCCCACGGCAAGGCCGCCCCACGGCCCGGACAGTTCCACGGCAGACAACAACTGCTGGTTCCCGAGTTGCTGCTGCTGCCGGACGGGCCGGTACGCCATCAGGCCGTCCTCGTCCGCGACGGAAAGTTCCGCACGATCGGACCGGCCGAACAGCTCATCGCCGCGCACCGCGACGTACAACCGGTGCGACTGGACGGCCACTTGCTCATGCCCGGGTTCGTGGACGCGCACCACCATCTGACCCAGAGCTTCGGCAAGGCCCAGTCCTTCGGCCAGCCCTCGGAGATCTTCAAGACCATATGGGAGCCGCTGGAACATGCGCTGGACGAGGAGAGCGCCTACGTCTCGGCGAAGCTGGCCGCGCTGGAGGCCCTTCGCGGCGGCTTCACCACGGTCGCCGACGCCGGGACCCGTGCCCCCGTGGACGTCCGGGTGGTGGCGCAGGCCACGGAGGAAGCCGGTATCCGGTGCGTACTGTCCAAGATCGTCTCTACCGGCGAGGGCGGGCCTGCGCATCTGGGGCGGTGGGACGGCCATCCGCTGATCCATCCCTCGCTGGCCATCGCCGTCCCCGAGGACGCACCCGGCCAGGTCATCAAGAAGACCGCCGACCTGTGCACCGAGGCAGGCGCGGTGCTGCAGATCCATGTGAACGAGCATCTCGCCTCCGTGGAACGCTCATTGAAGAGCGTCGGCCGCCGCCCGGTGGAACATCTGCACCACATCGGCGCGCTCGGCCCGCACACCCTGGGCGCGCACGCCACCCTCCTCACCCCTTCGGAGATGCGGCTGCTGGCCGACTCCGGCGCGGCGATCAGCTACAACCCGGTGGCCAGCGCCTGGAAGGGCAACGGCGTCACGCACGCCACCCTGCTCGCCGCGATGGGCGTGCGCTTCGGCATGGGCACCGACGGCACCCGCGGTGACGGCTTCCGGCTGATCGACGCCGCGGAGACGGCACAACGGCTGGCGTACGGCATGGCCTCGGGCGACTCGTCCTGCGGCGCCGGCCGGATGTGGCTGGAGCACGCCACCTCGCGCAGCGCCGATGCGCTCGGACTGGGCAAGGTGACCGGCGAGATCGCGGTCGGCAAGGCCGCCGACTTCCTCGTCGTGGACCTCGATGTCCCCGAACTCACGCCCTCCTACGACCTGCGCTGGGAACTCGTCCGCCTCGCGCACCGCGACCAGATCGCCGCAGTCGTCGTAGGCGGCACGCTACGCCTGTGGCACGGCTGGCCACCGGACTGGGACGGCCACGCCCTGGTGTCCCGGGCCGCGCAGCTGGGCCCGGAGGTCGTCCGCCGGGCGGGGCTGCGCCGCGTGGAGCCGGCCTAGTGCGGCAGCGTCAGTCGGTGTGACCGGTGGCCGGGCCGCTCGTCCGGGCCGGAAAAGCCTTTGACGCCGACGGTGTCCGGGGATCGGATGACACCCCATGAGCACAGGGCAGATGCATCCGGGCCGGCAACCCCTCGACGACGACCTGGTACGGCGGCTGATCGCCGGGCAACTCCCGTAGTGGGCGGGGCTTTCGGTGGAGCGGCTGCCGTCCGGCGGCACGGTCAACGCCGTGTACCGGCTGGGCGACGGCATGGTCGTGCGGCTGCCGCTGGCGAAGGGCGGCGCCCAGGACGTATCGATGGAGCAGGAGTGGCTGCCCCGCCTCGCGTCCCGGCTGCCCACGGCCATCCCCGAGGTGCTCGGGGCCGGGGCCGGAGGACGAACCCGGCGATGGCGCACAACGCCCGGCACGTGATCCGGGCGGTGCTGGGAGAGGGCTGAGCCCTTCCCCCGCGGCGACGCCGGCGCGCCGGGCCCCCCTGGCCGGCCGCCGTGACTGCGGCTGCGGTCCGAGGCCCCCGGCCGCCACACCCGGCCGGCCCCTCCCGGCCCCGCTCCCCGCCCACCCGCGGTATCGCTACCGTGAGGCGACCGCGACGGAGATGTACCGGTAGGAACCGGGAAGAATCGGGAGGCCCAGTGACCAACAAGGCCGCGCCCTTCGACGACCTCGACCGCAAGATCGTTGCGGCGTTGATCGACAACGGCCGGGCGAGCTTTGCGGAGATCGGTGCGGCGGTCGGGCTGTCGTCCACCGCGGTGAAGCGGCGGGTGGACCGGATGCGGGAGAACAACGTGATCACGGGGTTCACCGCCACCGTCCGGCCGGCCGCCCTGGGCTGGCTGACCGAGGCGTATGTCGAGGTGTACTGCGACAGTGCGGCGCCGCCCCGGCGGCTCGCGGAGGTCGTGCGCAACCATCCGGAGATCGCCGCGGCGATGACCGTGACCGGTGGCGCCGATGCGCTGCTGCACGTACGGGCGACCGATGTCGAGCACTTCGAGGAGGTGCTCGAACGCATCAGGGCCGAGCCGTTCATCCGCAAGACGATCAGTTACATGGTGCTGTCCCATCTCCTGCCGGACAGCCCGGAGGCGGGCGCCACCCCGTCCTCGGGAGGAACCCCCCACTGACGCGGGGCGGCAGCGCGGCCCCCACCGAAGCGGCGACGACCGGCCGGCCCCTTGCCGGAGCAAGGGCGACGGGGCGGAAACCCTCCCCACCGGCGCAGCAAGGCGCAGCAAGGCGCAGCAATCCATCGTCCATCGTCATTTCTCCGCAGCATTCCTGCGCTGATGAGCAGCATTTGTTGCTTGTGGCCCGAATCCTTCGCTCCTTACCTTGGAAGCAACCCGGGTGACCCTCAGTGACAGCCGGGCACCCCGCAAGCCCGTAGGAAGCGAAGGGATCGTCCCGTGCCGATGAGTCGTGTATCGCGCCCCCGGCGCTATCTGGTCTGCGAGCCCAGACACTTCGATGTGCGTTACGCGATCAATCCGTGGATGAGTGCGGACGCAGCGGTGGATACCGCCCTCGCGGGGCGCCAGTGGGAGGCGCTGATGGGCGCCTACCGCGACCACGGGCACACGGTGGAGACCGTGCCCCCGGTGGCCACGCTTCCCGACATGGTGTTCGCGGCGAACTCCGCGCTCGTCGTGGGCGGCCGGGTCTTCGGCTCGTACTTCCACGCACCACAGCGGCGGCCGGAGTCCACGGAGTACGAGACCTGGTTCAAGGCGGCCGGGTACGACGTCTACCGGCCCGAATCGCTGTGCGAGGGCGAGGGCGACCTCGTACCGGCCGGCCGCTACATCCTGGCGGGCACGGGCTTTCGCACCACACCGGCGGCACACCGCGAGGTGCAGGAGTTCTTCGGCGTCCCGACGATCGGCCTGCAGCTGGTGGACCCGTACTTCTACCACCTGGACACCGCGCTGTTCGTCCTGGAGGAGACGGCGGAGACGGCGGAGACGGGCGAGGCGAACATCGCCTACTACCCCGGGGCGTTCTCGACCGGCAGCCGTGAAGTGCTGCGGCGGCTGTTCCCCGAGGCGGTGCTCGCCACCCGGCACGACGCCATGGCCTTCGGCCTCAATTCCGTCTCCGACGGCCGCCATGTCTTCATCGCCCCGCAGGCGACCGGCCTCATCGGCCGGCTCAGCGCGCACGGCTATGTCCCCGTCCCCGTCGACCTCTCCGAGTTCCACAAGGCCGGCGGCGGCATCAAGTGCTGCACCCAGGAGATTCGCTCATGACCGCTCCCACCCGTACCGTCCCCGCGCAGGCTGCTCCCCGTTCGTCCGCGGAGCTGATCCAGGCCGAGGGCCCGGTCCTCGCGCACAACTACCACCCGCTGCCCGTGGTGGTCGCGCGCGCCGAAGGGGTGTGGGTCGAGGACGTCGAGGGGCGCCGCTACCTCGACATGCTGGCCGGCTACTCGGCGCTCAACTTCGGCCATCGCCACCCGGCCCTGATCGAGGCCGCGCACCGCCAGCTCGACCAGCTCACCCTCACCTCCCGTGCCTTCCACAACGACCGTCTCGCCGGTTTCGCCGAAGGCCTCGCCGAGCTGACCGGTCTGGACATGGTCCTGCCGATGAACACCGGCGCCGAGGCGGTGGAGAGCGGCATCAAGGTCGCCCGCAAGTGGGCGTACGACGTCAAGGGCGTCCCGGCGGACCGGGCGACGATCGTGGTGGCCGGCGGCAACTTCCACGGCCGGACGACCACCATCGTCGGCTTCTCCGACGACGACACGGCCCGCATCGGCTTCGGCCCCTTCGCCCCCGGCTTCCGCACCGTCCCCTACAACGATCTCGCCGCGCTCGAAGCGGCCGTGGACGAGACGACGGCCGCCGTGCTGATCGAGCCCATCCAGGGCGAGGCGGGCGTCGTCATCCCCGACGACGGCTATCTCACCGGCGTACGCGAACTGACCCGGCGGGCCGGGTGCCTGTTCATCGCCGATGAGATCCAGTCCGGGCTGGGCCGCACCGGCACCACCCTGGCGGTCGAGCACGAGTCCGTGGTTCCCGACGTCCTACTGCTCGGCAAGGCGCTCGGCGGCGGCATCGTCCCGGTCTCCGCGGTCGTCGCCCGCCGCGAGGTGCTCGGTGTGCTGGGCCCCGGCCAGCACGGCTCGACCTTCGGCGGCAACCCCCTTGCGGCCGCGGTCGGTTCGGCGGTCGTGAAGCTGCTCGCCACCGGAGAGTTCCAGCGCCGCGCCGCCGAGCTGGGCGCACAGCTGCGTACCGGACTGGCAGCGCTGACCGGCAAGGGCGTGACCGGCTTCCGCGCCCGCGGCCTGTGGGCCGGCGTCGACATCGACCCCGCGCTCGGCACCGGCCGGGAGATCAGCGAACGCCTCCTGAAGGAGGGCGTCCTGGTCAAGGACACCCATGGCTCGACGATCCGGCTCGCCCCGCCGCTGACCATCACCGCAGAGGAACTGCAGTCGGCGCTGGGCTGCCTGGAGCGGTCGCTGATCCGGTGACCTGACACGGGACCGCAGTACCGACGCGGCGTTGCACCACGGACGCGGCGTTGCCGTACCGACGCGGCAAGGTACTACCGACGCGGCATTGCCGCCCGGCAAGGACGGTGCAGACCGAGCGGGCGCACCGCCCCCACCGGAAAGAATGGCCCCCGACCCGGTAACCCCGGGCCGGGGGCCGCTCCCGTTGGCGCCCCCGCGGCGGGCGGCAGCGCACGACGCACGCCGCTCAGGCCTCGCGCGTCTTCGCGTAGTGGCGTGAGGCCTTCGCCCGGTTGCCGCAGGCCGCCATCGAGCACCAGCGGCGGGTGCCGTTCCGCGAGATGTCGAAGAAGTGCAGAATGCACGCGTCGTGCGCGCAGCGCCGGATCCGGTCGGGGGCGGCGCGCAGCAGGTCCAGGTAGTCACGGGCCGCCGTCCAGGCCGCGCCCCAGGACGGATCCTCGAACTCCGCCTCCTCGCCAGGGCCTTCGGCGGTCAGGGTGGCGCGGATCCGGCCGTGGTCGAGTACGGCGTTGACGCGCTCGATACCGGCCCTGTCGCCGGGGCTGTCGACGGCGGCGGCGAGCGCCTCGCGGGCGAGCAGCACATGCTCCAGTGCGGCGGCGCCGGCCGGAAAGCGGCCGTCGAGACCGTTGCTCGCGAGCCAGATGCGCAGCCCGTCGGGGTCGGCGAGCAGATCCTGGCGCCCGCCCTCGGCCATCCAGCGAGTGTTCAGCAGATCCAGCGAGACGGGCTCTCCGGTCAGGGGCCGCGGGTCGGTCGCGGGCTCGGTCGCAGACATCCCTGCCTCCTTCTCGTGTCCGTACCCCCGGCGGGCTAACCACTCAAGCGTACGTGATCGGTTGACCACTCCATTTCTAACCTCTAAAGTCAATCACAACAGTTAGATCGGGTGGATCGATCCAACGGAAAGGTGTCCGCCATGACGGCGACCAGCACACTGCGGCCCGGCCATACCGGCCTCAACGTCACCGACCTCGACCGCTCGCTCGGCTTCTACGCGGAGGTGCTCGGATTCGACGTGCTCGGGGAGGGCGACGAGGACGGCCGGCGCTTCGCCTTCCTGGGGCAGGACGGCGAGCTCACGCTCACCCTGTGGCAGCAGGCGGACGGCGCGTACGCCCCCCACCTGGCCGGGCTGCACCACCTGGCGTGGCAGGCCGGGACGATCGACGAGGTGAAGGCCTTCGAGGCCCGGCTCCGCGAGCGGGACGTCGACTTCGCGTACGACGGGGTCGTCGCCCACGGCGAGGGCGCGGCCTCCGGCGGGATCTTCTTCCACGACCCGGACGGCACCCGTCTGGAGATCTCCGTACCCACCGGCGCACTCGGCGCGCCCGCCCCGGCGGCGGCCGCACCGACCTGCGGATTCTTCTGAGGAGCTGAGGACCGTGGACCCGTACCACGAAGGCTCGCGCGCCGTGCAGGACCGCCTCGGCGTCCGCACGGCGGCCGACCACATCGGCCGCTCCATCGGGCCCGGCATCCGCGAGGTGGCCGCGGCCTTCCTCGGCCTGCAGCCGATGCTGGTGGTCGGCGCGGCGGACCGGGCCGGCCGGATGTGGAGCTCACTGCTCACCGGTGCGCCCGGTTTTGTACGGGCCACGGGCCCCGACCGGATCGCGGTCACGGGCGGCCTGCCCGACCACGACCCGCTCGCCGCGGCCCTCACGACCGAGGGGACCGAGGTCGGCACCATCGCCCTGGACCCGCGCACCCGCCGCCGAATGCGCCTCAACGGCACGGCCGCACCGACGGCCCGCGGATTCGTGGTGACGGCCGAGCAGGTCTTCTCCAACTGCCCGAAGTATCTGCAGAGGCGGCAACTCCAGGCGCCTGCCCCCACCCGGCCCGGCGCCGTACGCCGGGGCCGGGAACTCACCCCCGACCAGCTCACGCTCGTCCGCTCCGCCGACACCTTCTTCATCGCCACGGCGGCGGCCGACGGCGCCGACGCCAGCCACCGCGGCGGCAACCCCGGATTCGTCCGGGTGACCTCACCCACCGAACTGACCTGGCAGGACTACCCCGGCAACTCGATGTACCTGAGCCTGGGCAACCTTGAGAACGACCCGCGCGCCGGGCTGCTGTTCCTCGACTGGAGCACCGGCACCACGCTCCAGTTCACCGGCACCGCGCACACCACATTCGGCACCCACGGCCGCACCATCCGCTTCTCGATCGCCGAGTCCGTGGAGACCCCGCACGCCAGCCCTCTGCGCTGGTCCGCCCCCGAGTACTCGCCCGCCAACCCGCCCCTGCGGGACAGCGCATGAACCTGCCGGTGAGGAACGGCCGGTGTCGCGGCGGTGAGATACGTCCCGACCAGGCCAGGCTGGGCGGGGAAGCACCGGCAATCAGCAGGGAGAACGGCCGACCGTCCTCCCGCCACCGAGAGAGGGAGAACGTCATGGCCGCACGCCCACCGTTCCCGCCGTTCGACGAGCCGAGCGCGCTGCAGAAAGTACAGGCGGCCGAGGACGCCTGGAACACCCGCGACCCGGAGCGGATCGCCCTCGCCTACACCGAGGACTCGGTCTGGCGGAACCGCGACACCTTCCTCACCGGCCGCGACGAGATCGTCGCCTTCCTGCGCCAGAAGTGGAACCGCGAACTGGACTACGCGCTGCGCAAGGAGCTCTGGTCGTACAACGGCAACCGCATCGCGGTGCGCTTCCAGTACGAGTCCCATGACGCGGCCGGCCAGTGGTGGCGCAGCTACGGCAACGAGCTGTGGGAGTTCGACGAGGAGGGACTGATGCGACGCCGGGAGGCGGGCATCCACGATGTCGCGATCATCGGCGACGAACGGCGCATCTTCGGGCCCCGCCCGGAGGAGGAGCGGGGCCACGCCCTCCCGTTCCGCTGATCAGCCGGAGCCGGGCAGCTCCCCGTCCTTGAGGGCGGCGACGAAGGACGACCACGCGGGTATCCCGACGAGGAGGGCCGGGCCGTGCGGGTTCTTGGAGTCGCGGACGGGGATGCCGGAGGGGTGGTTGTCCAGGATCTCTACGCAGCTCCCCTCGGAAGAGCCGCTGTACGACGACTTGCGCCAACCGGTCAACGTCGCGGCGTTCGGAACGGTGTGCTCAGCCATGGTGTCCGTATTCCTTCGCTGTCGCCCTCATCAGGGCCAGTGACTCCGTCAGCGGCAGTGCGTCGCCTAGAGCGAGATCGTAGGCTCCCCGGAATTGTTCGACCATGGCTGGGTCGTCGTACACCTTGCCCGTACGCATGGCTTCGACATAGGCCACCGGAGGCTGGTCCGCAAACCACATCAGCGTGATCATGCCCTCCAGGAGCGGGTGCGCTCCCAGACCGAGCGGCAGCACGTGCACCCGTACGCGCTCGTCCTCAACAAGCCGGACCACGTGCATGATCTGCTCAGCCATGACATCTGTGCCACCGACAGGACGGCGCAGCACCGCCTCGTCCAGCAGCGCCCACACCACGGGCATCACCGGATCGGCAAGGATCTTCGCGCGCCCAAGCCGTGTGACGACGGCTTGGTCACGCTCCTTGTCGCTCAGGGGAGGGAATCCGACGCGCAGGACCGCCCGGGCGTACCTCTCCGTCTGAAGGATGCCAGGCATATAGGAGAGCGCGAACTCACGGATCATCGTGGCCTGTTGCTCGAACGACAGGGCTGCTTCGAAGTGAGCGCCGACGGGCCTGCCGTCCTCACCCGGGCGGAAGCTACTGAGCACATTCCCCGTGTTCAGAGCCATGTCCAACCGCCGCGCATCCTCCTTGGAAGGAACTCGCCGCCCCGCCTCGATATGCGCGATATGCGTGCGGGTCATCACCGCCGCGTCGGCCAACTGCTGTTGCGTCAGCCCCGCCGCTTCTCGCTGTTGCCTGAGCCAATCGCCGTAGGTGCTGCTCATATCGTCAACCCCCATGTGACCGAAAATTCGTCACCCTCCGTGCACTGGCGAGGCTACTCGCCGTTACACAACGCTAGGGCCGAAAGCAGCCAAGGCGCCCAGGAGTTGACGACGTGACCAACCAGAGCAACCCGGACGACACCCGGTGTCCCGGGCCAGGACTGCGCCTGTTGCCGTGGGAGACCCCCGCGGGCAACCCGTGCTACCTGAGCACCGACGACAGCGGCGGCTATCTCTCCCGTAAGGCCGACGAGATGGAGGCGGACCAGATGTGCGACGGTGCCGCCGTATTCGCCGAAGCGGAAGAGGTGTTGGACGACCCGACGGCCGGGCCGCTCACGCTCCGGGTGACGCTCAAGCAGACCACCCGCGCACTCGGCGACATGCTGCGCATCGCGACCAGCAGGGGCGGGCGACTGCCGGTACCGGACGACCTGGAAGCCGAGGGGTGACCGCGTCGGCCGTGATCAAGCGTGTGCGAATGTTTCGCTTCCCCGCATCATGGGAAAAAGGCGACAACCGAACTACTGGGCTGCCCATCCCTCCTCGGGGATGGGCAGCCCGCCGCGTTGTTGTGGCGCGTGGTCTGTGGTTGTGGTGCCCCGGAGCGGGATCTGGACGGCCCCCACCGAAGGGGTCCGCATGAGTACGATTCTTCAGTCGCCGATGCAGGAGCTGCTGCAGACAGCCACGTTCCCCGCCCAGGCGGGGCAGCTGAGCCGGGCGGCAATCCCGGCGAGCATCTTCCTGGCCGTCACATCGATCCCCGTCGGTAACAACCCGGTCGGGTTGGCGTTCGCCCCCAACGGCAACCTCTACGTCGCCAACTCCGGATCGGCCAATGTGTCGGTGATCGACGCCACCACGGACACCGTGATCGGTGGCCCGATCGGGGTCGGCGGTACGCCGGTCTGGCTGACGGTCGCCCCGAACGGCAACGCCTACGTCCCCAACAGCGGGTCGAACACGGTGTCGGTGATCAACACCGCCACCAACACCGTCGTCGGAGCCCCGATCGCCGTCGGCAACCAGCCGGCCGTGGTGGCGGTCGCCCCCAACGGCAACGCCTACGTCACCAACTTCGCCGGGAACACCGTGACGGTGATCAACACCGCCACCAACACCGTCGTCGGAGCCCCGATCGCCGTCGGCGCCCAGCCGGTCGGGATCGCGGTCGCCCCCAACGGCAACGCCTACGTGACCAACCGGGGATCGAACACCGTGACGGTGATCGACACCGCCACGAACGCCGTCGTCGGAGTCCCGATCGCCGTCGGCGCCCAGCCGAACTTCGTGGCGATCGCGCCGAACGGCAACGCCTACGTCGCCAACATCGGGTCGAACAACGTGACGGTGATCAACACCATCAGCAACACCGTCGTCGGCGCCCCGATCGCCGTCGGCAACCAGCCGTGGGGAATCGCGGTCGGCGCCGACGGGATGGCCTACACGGCCAACCGGGCGGCGAACAGCGTGACGGTGTTCGACACCGCCACCAACACCGTCGTCGGCGCCCCGGTCCCCGTCGGCGCCGGACCGATCGCCGTGGCGGTCGCCCCCAACAACAAGGTCTACGTCAGCAACATCAACGGGAACAACGTCAGCGTCATCCAATTCGACCCGACGCTGACCAGCATCAACCCCACCCAAGGGCCCATCGCGGGCGGCACGGTCGTCACGCTCACCGGCACCAACCTGACCGGCGCGAGCGTCGACGTCGGCGGCAACCCCGCCACCGGGGTCGTGGTCAACGCCACCGGCACCCAGCTCACCTTCGTCACCCCGCCCGGTGCGGCCGGTCCGGCCACCGTCACCGTCACCACCCCTGGTGGCAGTGCCAGCCTGGTGAACGGCTTCACCTACCTCCTCCCCGTCCACGCCACCTCGCTGACCGCGACGCCGGCGCTGACGAAACTGTTCCCGCCGCACGTGTACTTCCCGTTCCTGACCGCCACGCTGACCGACCAGGTCACCGGTCTGCCCGTGCCCGGCCAGACCATCGTGTTCAAAATCGGCAGCAACCTCCTGGGCCTCGGCACCACCGATGCCCAAGGCGTCGCCCGGTTCAACGAGACGCTCGTCCTGACGCTCATCCTCGCCAACGGCGGCTATGACGTCGAGTTCGCCGGCGCGACCACCCCGTCAGCGATCCTGTCGCCGTCCAGCGCGCACGCGGGAGTCATCGAACCCTGACCCCGCCCGGTCATCACCGACCCCGGCGGCACCGGCGGGCCGCCCAACTACCCCCGCCACGCCGCGCCCGAGCAGCCGCCGGGTCACCAGGACGGCACCCCACCCTTCCGTGCGCTCCGAGAGGAGGAGCGCACGAAATGGACCGCTGCCCAGGGTGGCGCGCAGCCCCGTCACCCGCCCGCCGACGCCTCACCAATGACGGCCACGCCCTCCGTGATCTCGCCCGGTGTGCGGGCGGCATAGCCGAGCACCAGGCCAGGCGGACACGGGCGTTGGCTGTGCCAGGACAGCGGCTGGACCTTGACGCCGCGGGCGAGTGCGGCCGCGGCCAGGTCCGTGTCGGAGCCACGGAAGCCCTCCGGCGCGAAGCTGATCGTCAGATGCAGGCCCGCCGCGGCACCGTGCACGGTCGCGCCCGGCAGCCGGGCCCGGATCGCCGCGATCATGGCGTCCCGGCGCTGCCGATGGCGGCGGCGCAGCAGCATCCGGCCGCGGACGGCGACGGGACCTTCCACTACACCTTCTTCAAGGCCGTGGCGGTCAATCCGGTGTCGTAGGGCTGCCTACGGGGCGCCCAGCGGAGCGACGGCGGACTCCTCGGGAGCCGTGCCCCCTGCGCACTGCTGCAGCGCGGGCAGCTTCTCCGTTGTCGCGGCGTCGGCCGGCAGGCAGGCGAACAGCTTGACGCCGGGGGCGTCCAGCGCCGCCAGCTTCACATAGTCGAAGGTCAGCGCCCCGACCCGGGGGTGGCAAAACCTTCTGCGCGTGGTGCCGAACTCCGCGATGTCGTGCGCCTCCCACCAGGTCCGGAACTCCGCGCTCGCCTCCCGCAGCCCGCCGGTGAGCTGTTCGTAGCGCGGGTCCCCCGAGCGCTGCCGGGCATCGGCCCGGAACTGGGCGATCAGATCCCGCGCCTGCCCCTCCCAGTCCACCAGCAGCGAGCGAATCGCCGGATCCGTGAACACCAGCCACAGCAGATTGCGTTCGTCCGGCTCCAGCTGCCCGGGATCACCGATCAGTCCCGCCTCGGCGCGGTTCCAGCCCACCAGGTCCCAGTTGGCGTCGAGGAGGTATGCGGGGTGCGGTTCGAGCGCATCGAGCAGCCGTTGCAGGGCGGGGCCGGGACCGCGGCCCGGAGGCCGCTCCGGCAACGGCACCCCGGCCAGCGCGAACAGATGCCGTCGCTCGGCCGAACTGAGCATCAGCGCACGCGACAGGCTCGTGAGGACCTGTCTGCTGACGGTGATGTCGCGCGCCTGCTCCAGCCAGGTGTACCAGGTCACGCTGACCCCGGAGAGCTGGGCGACCTCTTCGCGCCGCAGCCCCGGGGTGCGGCGCCGCGGGCCCGCGATGATGCCCGCCTCCTGGGGCGTGAGCCGCTCCCGGCGCGAGCGCAGGAACTCCGCGAGACTCCGCCGCCGTTGCAGGTCAGCCATCGATGCTCCCGTTTCGCCGCGGGTCGCGGGGTGCCGACCGTGGGTGCCGGCCGGGGGTACGGACCGCCGGGGGTGCGTCCTGGCCCGGCCCGGACAGCGGTGTGGTGAGGGGTAGTTGGGGGTGGTGGGGACACCAGCATAATCGGTCTCTGTATGTCCGGCCGGGGCCGACCGACGCTTGCCGCATGACCCAGACCCCACCCTCAGGTACCGGCGGGCGGCAGGCCGCGCCGGTGCGGACGACCCCGCCGGAGGCCGGTCAGCGGGCCGGTCGGCACGCCGGTCGCCGAGCCCGTTCGCAGGCCGGCCTTCCGGCTCGTCCGCAGGCCGGTCCGCAGCCCCGTCCGCAGGCTCCCGCGGCCGGCGGCGCAGCGCCGTGGCGGGCCCTGGCCCTCGTGCTGGTCGGGGCGTTCATGGCCGTGCTCGACACCTTCATCGTGCTGGTCGCCGCCCCCGCCATCCAGGCCGATCTGCACGCCTCCGCCGCCGATGTCCAGCTGATCCTGGCGGGCTACCAGCTCACCTACGCCATGGCCCTGATCACCGGCGCACGCCTCGGCGACCGCTTCGGCCGCAAGCGGCTGTTCATGACCGGGATGGCGCTGTTCACCCTGTCCTCCGTGGGATGTGCGCTCGCGCCCGGGTCCGGCAGTCTGATCGCCGCGCGACTGGTCCAGGGCCTCAGCGCGGCCGCGATGTTTCCGCAGGTCTTCGCGGTGATCCAGGTGCTGATCCCGGCCGGCAAGCGCCCGAAGGCGTTCGGCGCGCTCGGCGCGGTCATCGGCATGGCCACCATGTCCGGCCAATTGATCGGGGGTGTGCTGATCTCCGCCGATCTCTTCGGCTCCTCGTGGCGGCCGGTGTTCTGGGTCAATGTGCCCGTCGGTGTGGTGACGCTGCTGCTCGCCGGGGTGTTCCTGCCCGAGACGCGGGCACCGGAGGCCCGGCGGCTCGATCTGCCCGGTGCGACGGTGCTGACCGTGGCGCTCTTTCTGCTCGTGGTGCCGCTGGTCGAGGGCCGCTCGTACGGCTGGCCGCTGTGGACCTGGCTCTGCCTGGCCGGCAGCGTGCCGGCGTTCGCGGGGTTCTGTCTGGTGGAGCGGCGGGTGGCAGCCGCGGGCGGCACCCCGCTCGTCCGGCTGGGGCTGCTGGCCGAGCGACCGTTCGCGGTCGGGACGACCCTGGTCGTCCTCACCTATGCGGGCATCAACTCCTTGTTCCTCGTCCTGTCGCTGACCTTGCAGGACGGTCTGGGGAGGGACGCGCTCGGCGCCGGCCTGGTCTACACACCGTTCGCCGTCGCTTTCTTCGCCGCCAGTCTCATCGCCGGCCGGCTGGCCCGTTACGGCCGCCACGTGCTGCAGCTCGGCGCCCTGACCGGCGCCGTGGGCTTCCTCGCAACCATCGCGCTGATCCTCAACGCCGGTGCCACGCTGACCGCCTGGGAGCTGGTGCCGACCCTGCTGTTGGTGGGCGGGGGCAACGGTCTGCTGGTCACCCCGCTGCTGAACGCGGTGCTCGGCAACGTCGGCCCCGAGGAAGTGGGCATGGCATCCGGGGTGCTGTCCACCGGTCAGCAGATCGGCGGTGCGGTCGGTGTGGCACTCGTCGGCATCCTCTATTACGGCGTGCTCGACGGTGCCGCGCAGCACGACACCGGCGCGTACGGGCAGGCGCTGGCGGCCGCGTTGGTCCTCAACGTCGTGCTGGCCGCCGCGGTCTCGGCGCTGCTGCCGTTCCTTCCGGAGGCCGCCGGACGCCGGGCGTAGGCACCGGCGGCGTCCGCCCTTCTGCACGGCCGGTTTCCCGCACCCTCGTTTCCCGCACCCTCGACGCGATACGGAGGGGCCGGCTCCAGAAGCTGTCCCCAGCCGGTATCCCCAACTCCTTGACAGGAAAGGCGACTCGGCGCATCTTGGAATAACCGTTCCGAGATGCGGGGCGGACGATGCGGGGCGGCTGATCCGACTCCCGCACCGCCCGGCCGCGTATCGCACATGACAGCGAGACGAGCAGGCCGGCCATGCCCGACATCAAGCACTTCAACCCCGACGTCGTGCTCGACGACGCCCTCCAGATCTTCTGGCGCCAGGGCCTGCCCACGACCGGCATCCAGGCGCTGGTGACCGCGACCGGCTTGAGCCGCTCCAGCCTCTATGCGACCTTCGGCAGCAAGGACGGTTTCTACGCCGCGGCGCTGGGCCGCTATATAGCGCAGCACTCGACGCCGGCCTTCGCCCAGCTGTCGTCGTCCGCCTCGGGGCTGACCTCGATCGAGGAGTTCTTCGCCGGGCTGATCGAGGTGCGCTGCTCCGGCCCGGTCGCCGGCTGGGGCTGCATGGTCACCAATGCCTACGCCGGGCCGGAATGCACCGACCCCGGCATCCGCACCCTGCTCGAAGAGCACCACACCACGCTGGAAGCGGCCATGCGAGCGGCCCTGGCCACCGCTGAGGAGCTGGGACAGCTCCAGCCGGCCAACGATCTCGACGCCTCCGCCGCGGTGCTGGCGACACTCGCGTACGGCGTCAATCTGCGCTCCCGTGCGGGCGCCGATGCCCGGACGCTCACCGACACGGTGACCGCCGCCCTCGCGCCGCTGCGCGCCCACCACTCACCTCAGGAGCACCCACCGCTATGAGCCTCCACGACGAACTCAATGCGTTCTTCCACGCCCGCTACCCGCAGATCCCGGCCGCCGCCCGGGAGGTGATGGAGCGCGCCGGCCGCGACCTCGCCGCATCCGGCCAGGCCGAGCGGGCCCTGCACGCCGGAGACACGGCGCCCCGCTTCACCCTCCCCACCGCGACCGGCGACACCGTCACCCTGGACGCCCTGCTGTCCGCCGGTCCGGTCGTGCTCACCTTCTATCGCGGCGCCTGGTGCCCCTACTGCAACCTCGCGCTGCGCGCCCTTCAGCAGCACCACTCCGACATCACCGCCCGCGGCGCCCGGCTGGTGGCCGTATCGCCGCAGATCCCCGACGAGTCCCTCCCCCTCACCGAGAAGCACGCGCTCGCCTTCGACGTCCTCAGCGACCTCGGCTCGGACACCGCCAAGCAGTACGGCCTCAGCTTCGACCTGCCCGACGACCTGGCCGCCGTGTACGACTCCTTCGGCTTCGACCTGCAGCGCGTCAACGGCGGCCATCCGCGCACCCTGCCGCTGCCCGCCACCTACGTCATCGACCGCGACGCCACCATCCGCTGGGCCTTCGTCGACACCGACTACACCGCACGCGCCGAACCGTCCGACATCCTCGCCGCCCTCGACGCATTGGCCCCGACACGCTGAATTCCGCACGGCACCTCTGCCCCGCACCCAGGAACGGATTTACGCCCGGCATTCGCGGATGTCCTCACGGGAAAATTGACCGCCGCGGCCCGTTGTCCCAACTCGCCGCCAACCCCCCATAGGCCGCCGCGCGCCGGAGCGCTATGGTCGGATTTCCAGGAACGTAACGGGGGAAGGCAGCCGCCAATGGCGCAGGACGATGCCGTGATCGGCTGTACGGGAGTGCTGCTGATCGGCACGCGTGGGCCTGCCGGTCCCGGTGAGGTCCTGGTACGGATCAGAGGCGGCACGGAGGCTTTTCTCGCCTGGTCCGCCGAGCCCCTTCCAGTAGGGGCGACCGTGCTCGTGATCGAGTCCCGTGGCAGTCGCCAGGTCGACGTCATGGAGTGGGCCGATCCAATGGACGCGTTGTCCGGCAATGCCGGCGACGCCGGTTGAGGAGAAAAAGGATGTTCGGTTACCGCGTTCCTGCCCCCGATCAAGCCATGCTGATCTCGGGAGGCAGGCGTGGACAGGGGGGCGCACCATTCCGAGTGGTCACCGGGCACGGCAAGTTCGTGCTGCCGGTCTTCCGCAAGGTCCGCTTTCTGACGCTGGCGATGTGTGAGGCGGAGGTCGCCGAGACCTGCGTGACCCGGCAGGGCATTGCGCTGACGGTGCGCGCCGTCATCGCTTTCAAGGTCGGCAACGACACCGAGAGCGTGGTCAACGCCGGTCAGCGATTCCTGTCCGACCAGGATCAGATGTCGGTGCTGACCGGCCGGATCTTCGCCGGTCATCTGCGCTCCATCATCGGTTCGATGACGGTCGAGGAGATCGTCACCGAGCGGCAGAAGCTGGCCACCGAGGTCCTGGAGACGTCCAAGACCGAAATGGCGAAGATCGGTCTGATCGTCGACTCGCTGCAGATCCAGTCGATCGACGACGGTGAGACCGGCTATATCGAAGCGATGTCCGCCCCGCACAAGGCGGCCATCCAGCAGCAGGCGCAGATCGCCCAGGCCCACGCCACCCAGGCTTCGGTCGAGGCCCAGCAGGAGGCCGCGCGTAATCAGGCCGAATACTCCCGGCAGACCGCCGTGGTCCAGGCCGAGTACTCCGCCGAGGTGGACCGCGCCCAGGCCCGCGCCGCCCAGGCCGGCCCGCTCGCACAGGCCCATGCACAGCAGGAAGTCCTCGCCGCCCAGACCGAACTCGCCGAGCGCGCGGCTAAGTTGCGTCAGCAGGAGCTGGTGGCCGAGGTCGTCAAGCCCGCCGAGGCGGAGGCGGAGCGCATCCGGGTGGTGGCCGTGGCCGAGGCCGAGCGGATGAAGATCCAGGCCGAGGCCGCCGCGTCGCACGACCGTGTGGCCCTGGACCGGATGCTGATCGACCAGCTCCCGCAGATCGTCAAGGAAGCCTCCGCGGGCCTGGCCAACGCCAATGTCAATGTCCTCAACGGCACCGACGGCCTGGGCGAGATCGCCGCGGGCCTGGTCGGCCAGGGCCTGACCATCCTCGACTCGGTCCGCCGCAACCTCGGCTCCACCGAGGGCCAGGACGGCAAGGCCGACAAGAACGGCGGCTCCGCCGCGAACCAGGGCCACAGCGGCCGGGTCGAGATCGAGTAGTGATACCGGACGGGGTGGGGCCTCGCCCCACCCCGCTCACTCCCCCCGCCCCCGCGGTCGCTCTTCCGCTGTGTGCTTGCGGCGGGCGTAGGCCACCAGATGGTTGAGCACGGCGACGGTGGTGGCGATATCGGCGTCGTCGAAGTCGGCGAGGGCCTCGTGGAGACCGGCTTGGCTGGTGTGCTGGAGGCGGTTGAGGACGGCCTTGCCGTGGGGCGTGATCGCTACCTGCCGGGCACGGCGGTCGAGGGAGTCCGGGGTCCGTTCGACCAGATCCTGGGCTTCCAACTGGCTGATCTGGCGCGTGACATGAGGCGGCTCGACCATCAGCAGTGCGGCCAGATCACCGACCCTGCTGACGCCTCCGCTGTCCTCCAGGGCCATCAGCAGCCAGAGATCGGAGCGGGCCGCCGTGACGCCCGCCTGGGCCGCCTGGCGTTCGTGCGCCCGGGAGCGGGTGAGCAGGTAGGACAGCGTGGCCAGCACTCTTTGCAGTGCGGCGGTGGGGTCCTGGTCTCTTCCGGGGTCCGGCATGCAGGCACTTTAACGGCCCTTGAGATGCCGCGGTTCCCGGTCCGGCACGCCGGTACAGGGACGAGGGTGCGCTCGGTTTGAGCCAACCTCGCGGTCGCCTTGATCTCCCCTTCCCTCCCCTGTTCACGGTGAGTTAACGTGGCGAGAACTTAGTTGCTTAAGTTAGGTAACTAGTAATCGGTCGCCGTGACCCCGCTGGTCACGGCGGCTGCCGAGCTGGTTACCGAGTTCGCAGAACCCGTCAAGGAGAGGCGCAACCCGCACCGTTCGCCACGGCAGTGCCGTGTCCCGATCGTGGAAGGACCAGCCGCATGACGACTGCAGAACGTACCGAGGCGGAGCACGACACCGGCCCGGGTGAGGGCCTCGCCCCCCTCGCCGTCCCGGCCACACGGGCCGCCGGCTGCCCCTTCGATCCCGCACCCGGCGTCGAACGGGCCCGCCGGGAGGAACCGGTCACCCGGGCCACGCTGTGGGACGGTTCCTCCTGTTGGCTGGTGACCCGGCACCAGGACGTACGGGAGGTGCTCGGCGACCCGCGCTTCAGCGCCGATGCGACCCGCCAGGGCTTCCCCTTCCTCACCGCCGGCGGTCGGGAACTCGTCACCTCCAAACCGACCTTCATCCGCCAGGACGACCCCGAGCATGCGCGGCTGCGCCGGATGCTCACCGCCGACTTCATGGTGAAGAAGGTGGAGGCGATGCGCCCCGAGGTGCAGCGCCTCACCGACGGCCTGCTGGACCGGATGACCGCGGGGCGCAACGCGGCGGATCTGGTGGCCGAATTCGCGCTGCCGCTGCCGTCCCTGGTGATCTGTCTGCTGCTCGGCGTCCCGTATGACGACCATGAGTTCTTCCAGGACCGCAGCCGCTTCCTGCTCAGCCTCCGGTCGACGGCCGAGGAGGTGCGCACCGCGCAGGACGATCTGCAGCGCTATCTGAGCCGGCTCGCCGCGGCCAAACGGCGCGAGCCGGACGACGGCATCGTCAGCCGGCTGGTCGCCCGCGGCGATCTCGACACCGAGGAAGTCGCCTCCATGGGGCGGCTGTTGCTGATCGCGGGCCATGAGACCACTGCCAACATGACCGCGCTGTCCACCCTCGCCCTGCTGCGCAACCCCGGCCAACTGGCGCGGCTGCGCGCGGACCCCTCGTTGATCAAGGGGGCCGTCGAGGAGCTGCTGCGCTATCTGACGATCATCCACAACGGTCTTCCGCGGGTCGCCACCGAGGACGTCACCCTCGGCGGCCGCACCATCCGCGCCGGCGAGGGCGTGCTGTGCACCCTCAACTCCGCCAACCGTGACGAGGACGTCTTCCCCGGGGGCGAGGCACTCGATGTCGGGCGCGATGCCCGCCGTCATGTCGCCTTCGGCTTCGGCGTCCACCAGTGTCTGGGCCAGCCGCTCGCCCGGGTGGAACTGCAGATCGCCGTCGAGACGCTGCTGCGCCGGCTGCCGGACCTGCGGCTCGACATCCCCTTCGAGGACGTCCCGTTCCGTCACGACATGGGGATCTACGGGGTCCACGCGCTGCCGGTCGCGTGGTGAGTGCCCCGTACCGGCACCGATACCCCGATCCCTTCCGTCATCCCGTTCCAGCCCGTCCGTCACCGGCTCTCCGAAGCCGGGCGGCCCATCGTGGGGAGAGCCATGCGCGTGCACATTGACCAGGAGAAGTGCTGCGGCGCCGGCAGCTGTGTGCTGTCCGCGCCGGAGGTGTTCGACCAGCGCGAGGAGGACGGCATCGTCGTCCTGCTCGACGCCGAACCGCCGGCCGCGCTCCATGAAGCGGTCCATGAGGCGGTGGCCATCTGCCCGGCCGCAGCGATCTCGGTGGAGCAGATGGAGCGGGTGGAGCGGGTCTGAGGCCGGTCCCCCCACCCGCCGGACCGGCCCCACCGGACCGGCCCCGCCGGACCGGCCCCGCCGGACCGGCCCCGCCGGACCGGCCCCACCGGTTTCGGCTCGACAGGGGTGCACAAGCGTTTACCCTGGGGTGAACGCCTGTGCACCCCTGTCCGCCGTTCCGCCGCGCCCTACGGAGACCCATGCCCGCAGCGATACCCGAGCCCGTGGACACCGCCGAACCCGCCAAGGCCCACCCCCGCGCACTCGTCGGTGTCCTCGCCTTCTGCGGTGTCGTCGTGGCCGTCATGCAGACCCTCGTCGTACCGCTGCTGCCGCACATCCCGCAGCTCACCGGCGCCACCCCCGCCACCGCGAGCTGGCTGGTCACCATCACCCTCCTCACCGGCGCGATCTGCACCCCCGTCCTCGGCAGGGTCGGCGACATGTACGGCAAGCGCCGGGTGCTGCTGGCCTCTCTCGGTGTCCTGGTGCTCGGCTCCGTACTGTGCGCCGTCAGCTCACAGATCGGGGTGCTCATCGCGGGACGTGCCCTGCAGGGCGCGGCGCTCGCGGTGGTGCCGCTCGGCATCAGCATCATGCGCGACGAGCTGCCGCCGGTGCGGGTGCTGTCCTCGGTCGCGCTGATGAGCTCCACCCTGGGCATCGGCGGCGCGGTCGGGCTGCCGATCGCCGCGCTGGTCATCGAGCACTCCGACTGGCACACCATGTTCTGGGTCTCGGCGGCCCTCGGATTGCTGGACATCGCGCTGGTGCTGGGCTGGGTGCCCGAATCGCCGCTGCGCTCGCGCGGCCGCTTCGACGTCCTGGGCACGCTCGGCCTGACCGTCGCCCTGAGCTGCCTGCTGCTCGCCGTGACCCAGGGCGCCGGCTGGGGCTGGGCCTCGGCGCGCACCGTGGGACTGCTCGTCACGGCCGTGCTGACCGGCCTGGCGTGGGGCGCGTACGAGCTGCGCTGTGCGTCGCCGATGGTCGATCTGCGGGTCTCGGCCCGGCCCGCGGTGCTGCTGACGAACCTCGCCGCGCTGCTGATCGGCTTCGCCTTCTACGCCAACTCGCTGGCCACCGCGCAGATGGTGCAGGAGCCCCGCAGCACCGGATACGGGCTGGGCGCGTCCCTCGTGGTCAGCGGGCTGTGCCTGCTGCCGGGCGGTCTGTCGATGGTGGCGCTGTCGCCGCTGTCCGCGCGGATCTCGGCGAAGCACGGGCCGAAGGTCGCCCTGGCGCTGGCCGCAGCGCTGATGGCGGTGGGGTATGTGGTGCGGTTCTTCACCAGCCACCAGCTGTGGATGATCATCGCCGGTGCCACGGTGGTGGCCGCCGGCACCGCGATCGGCTACTCCGCGCTGCCCGCGCTCGTGATGCGCGCGGTGCCGGCCGGTGAGACCGGAGCGGCCAACGGCCTGAACACCCTGATGCGTTCGGTGGGTCAGGCGTTCTGCAGCGCGGCGGTCGCCGCCGTACTGGCCAATGTCACCTTCCGCGCGGGCGGCCGCACCGCGCCGACCCTGCATGCGTATCTGCTGGTCTTCCTCATCGCGGCCGGCGCCGCGCTGCTCGCCCTCGCGGTCACGCTGTGCCTGCCGGGCCACGACACGGAACCGCCGGACGGTACGGTCGGGCAGGTCCGGCGACCGGCCCCGCCGGTGCGGACGGCGCTCACCCAGGAGGACGCATGACCGCTCAGGCCGAGGCCGACGCCGCCGCGTCGGGAGACCCGGAACCGGCGCCCGGCCCGACGCCCACGCCCGGCACCGGAACGACCCCCGCAACCGCCCCCGGCACGGGCACCGGCCCCACGACCGACCCCGGCACCGGCCGTGCCGCCATCCTGCGCGCCGCCCAGCGGGCCTTCGCCCTGCGCCCGTACGCCGAGGTCACCCTGCGCGGCATCGCCGCCGAAGCGGGGGTGAGTGCCTCGCTGATCGTCAAGCGGTTCGGCGGCAAGGAGCAGCTCTTCGCCGCCGTGGCCGACTTCGGCCCGGCGGCCGACGCGCTGTTCGGCGCACCGCTCCCGGAACTCGGCCGGCACATGGTCCGCACCCTCGTCGGCCAACGCCGCGCCCAGCAGGGCGATCCGCTGCTGCGCGTCGTCTTCTCCCTGGGCATCAGCGATGAACGCTCGCTGCTGCGCGACCGGTTCCAGGAGCAGATCACCGACCGGCTCACCGCCCTGCTCACCGGCCCCGACGCCGCCCTCCGGGCCGAGCTGATCGCGGCCCAGCTGATCGGTCTGGGCGCCACCCTCAGCATCCACCGCACCGGCGCCGCCGCCGAGGCCCCGCCCGAACGGCTCGCCGACCTCTACGCGCCCGCCCTCCAACGGCTCCTCGAAGGCTGACCGCCCCCGGCCCGAGCCGCCTACGGCTGCGGCACCAGCCCGTCCTCGACCAGCCCGGCCAGCACCGCCTCCCCCAGCGCCTGCACCGCGGACTGCGGGCGCACCATCACCGTGAACTCCTTGATCCGGCCCGCCTCGTCGAACTGCAGCAGATCGATGCCGTGGATCTGCTTGCCGTTCACGGTGGCCCGGAAGATCAGGATCGTCGAGTCGGCGGAGCCGCCGTCCGCCCCCGCCGCCGTCTCCGCGCTGCCGGCCAGTTCGCCGACGTAACGGAAGTCCTGGAAGGTACGCAGCAGTACCCCGAAGAGCCCGAGCACCATCGGCCGCCCCTCGAAGGGCGTGAACTTCACCGGGCTGTACAGGCGCACGTCCTCGGTGAACAGCTCTTCCACCGCGCTCAGTTCCTGTGCTTCCACCGCCGCCTTGAAGCGGTCCGCCGTCGTCCCCATGACTCCTCCTCGTCTCGGCCGAGCAACAGCTCGACCCGGATGCCTTAGTCGCGACTATGATTAGTCATATTCTTGAGTATGGGAAGGGGTGGCCTGGACATGGCTCTCAAGCACGCGGTGCTGGCGGCACTGCTGGACGGCGAGTACAGCGGCTATCAGCTGGCCAAGGCGTTCGACGCCGGTGTCGCCAACTTCTGGCACGCACTCCCGCAGCAGCTCTACGTGGAGCTGGCCAAGCTGGAGGCGGACGGGCTGATCGCGGGCCGCCAGGTGGTCCAGGAGACCCGGCCCAACAAACGGCTGTTCCAGGTCACCGACGAGGGGCTGGCCGAGCTGGAGCGGTTTGCTGCAGCCGCGTCCAAACCCTCGTTCATCCGCGACGATCTGCTGGTCAAGGTGCAGGCCGTGGACCGGATCGACGCGACACCGGTGATCGAGCAGCTGGCGGAGCGGGCGCGGGTCGCCGCCGCCAAGGCCGAGATCTTCGTCCAGCTGCTGGCGCGGCTGCGCGGCGGTCTGGACGAGACGGAGTTCCTGGCCCGCGGCGCGCGGCTCGGCCCCTATCTGACCTGTCTGCGCGGCCTCGGCTTCGAGCGGGAGACCCACGACTGGTGCGAGCGGGTCGCCGGCGTGCTGCGGGAGCGGAGCGAGGCGCGCCCACGCCCCTAGGGCGGGGCGGCGCGCGGCAAGGCCCATAGCGCGGCGCGCCCTTCGGCGTCGCGCCAGAACTCCTTCGTGTGACGGCGGACATCACCGGGCGTATGCCAGGGAAGTAGACATTCCGCATAGAAACGGAAGGAAAGGAATATCCCCATGCGTCTTCGCTCTACCGTCGTCACCGCCGTCGGCGCCCTCGCGCTCGCCCTGGCCCTGCCCACCGCCTCGGCCGGCGCGGCCACCGGCCCGTTCACCTACGTGTACACCGACTCGACCGGCACCCCGCACGTGGGCCTGCTCGCCGACCCGCCGAGCCGGGCGTGCCTCGCCCTGCCCGAGGTGTCCGACCCGTCCGTCCAGCCCGCCCACACCCCGAGGAACTACACCTCATCCGTCGCGACGGTCTTCGCGGGCGCCGACTGCACGGGCGACTCCTTCACCCTCCGGCCGAACGGCGGTCACGCCTCGGATCAGCTGAAGGTCCGTTCGGTGATCTTCTCCTGATCCGACGCCAGCAGCCGGAGCGCCTCGGCCGACCGCGACCCCGGTTCAGCGTGGTAGGTGATCACCTGCTGGTCGGGGTCGGCGGGCAGCGTCAGGGTCTCGTACGCCAGGACCAGCCTGCCGGCCAGCGGATGGTGCAGGACCTTGCCGCCGAAGCCCTTGTCCTGCACGTCATGGGCGGCCCACAGCTGCCGGAACTCACGGCTGTTGAGCGAGAGTTGACCGATCAGGGAAGCCATGTCGGGATCATCCGGATTGCGGCCCGCATCGCGCCGCAGATAGCCGACCACATCGGCGGCCTTGGCGTCCCAGTCCTCGTACAGCTCGCGTGCGGCCGGATCCAGGAACACCTGCCAGGCCAGATTGCGGCGCTCGGGCGGCAGCGCGGCGAAGTCGCCGAGCAGGGCGCAGGCGAGCCGGTTCCAGGCGATGATGTCCAGCCGTCGCCCGATGACATAGGCGGGGACGCTCTCCATCGTGTCGATCAGCTGCTGCAGCGCGGGGCGCACCCGTTGCGGCCGGCCGGCCGGGCGCACCCGGCGCGAGACGGGGCGGGCGAGATGGGTGAGGTGATCGCGCTCGGCGGGGGTCAGCCGCAGCGCGTTGCCGATGGCGTCCAGTACGGCGGACGAGACATTGCGGCCACGGCCCTGTTCGAGGCGGATGTAGTACGCCACGCTCACTCCGGCCAGCTGCGCCAGCTCCTCCCGGCGCAGCCCCGGCACCCGGCGCCGCCCGCCGTACTCCGGCAGCCCGACGTCCTGCGGCCGCAGCCGGGCCCGCCGGGAGCGCAGGAACTCGCTCAATTCCGTTCGCTGGTCCATGACCGCAGTCTGTGGCCGCGGAGCGGACCGGAGGGTGGTTCCGTCAGTAGTAGGCACGCCATGCATATGTTCAAGGGTGCACTGGTTAGGACAAGCGGAACGCCGCATTCTCGGTGGCATGACCCACACCTCTGTCTCCGCGTACGCCGCACCCGCCCCGAAAGCACCGCTGGAGCGGATCACGATTCCGCGCCGCGAGCTGGGTGCCCACGACATCCTGATCGACATCAAGTACGCCGGCATCTGCCACTCCGACATCCACACCGTGCGCGCCGAGTGGGGCGACGGCGGGGCCTTCCCGATCGTCCCCGGCCATGAGATCGCCGGCGTGGTCGCCGAGGTCGGCGCCGAGGTCACCCGCTACCGGGCGGGCGACCGGGTCGGCGTCGGCTGCTTCGTCGACTCCTGCCGGGAGTGCGAGAACTGCCGGGCCGGCCTGCAGCAGTACTGCACCGGCGAACTCGGCAACGTCGGCACGTACAACGCGACCGGCCGGGACGGCGGGACCACCTACGGCGGCTACTCCACCCACCTCGTCATCGACGAGAACTACGCGCTGCGCATCCCCGAGAGCATCCCGCTGGACGCCGCGGCCCCGCTGCTGTGCGCCGGGATCACCCTCTACTCGCCGCTCGCCCACTGGCAGGCCGGCCCCGGCAAGAAGGTCGCCATCGTCGGCCTGGGCGGCCTCGGCCACATGGGCGTGAAGATCGCGCACGCGATGGGCGCGGAGGTCACCGTGCTGAGCCAGTCGCTGCGCAAGAAGGACGACGGCCTGCGGCTGGGCGCGGACCACTACCACGCGACCTCCGACCCGGCCACGTTCGAGGAACTGGCGGACACCTTCGACCTGATCGTCAACACCGTCTCCGCCAACCTGGACCTGAACGCCTACCTCGGACTGCTGCGCACCGACGGCACCCTGGTGCAGGTCGGCGCCCCGGAGAACCCGCTGCCGGTCGCGCCGTTCGCGCTGATCCCGCGGCGCAGGTCGCTCGCCGGCTCGATGATCGGCGGCATCCCGGAGACGCAGGAGATGCTCGACTTCTGCGGTGAGCACGGGCTGGCCTCGGACATCGAGGTGATCAGCGCGGAGCAGATCAACGAGGCGTACGAGCGGGTGCTGGCGAGCGATGTCCGCTACCGCTTCGTGATCGACACCTCGACGATCTGATCCGCGGCCCGGTTTCCCGCCCGGTTTCCCGCCCGGTTTCCCGCCCGGTTTCCCGCCCGGTTTCCCGCCCGCTTTCCCGCCCGGCTTCCCGCCCGGCTTCCTGACCTGATCACGCCCGGGGCCGCCTGACGCAGGCCGCCCCGGGCGTGCGCGTGCCATGAGAGCCAATTGAAAACGGTATCCATTTTCATATAGCCTCCCGACGGCGCCCACCGCCGGTGAACCGCTCCGGCTCGCCCGCCGCCCCCGAAGGAGGCCCCGCCCCATGGCCGTACCCAAGCGCAAGCTCTCCCGCAGCAATACCCGCCATCGCCGCGCCCAGTGGAAGGCCACCGTTCCCCCGCTGGTCCCCGTCACCGTCGACGGCTCCGTCCACCTGGTCCCGCGCCGCCTCGCGAAGGCGTACCGGCTCGGTCTGATCGACCCGAAGGGCTGACCGGCCATGGCACGCTCCCGGCTGCCCGTCACCGTGCTCTCCGGTTTCCTCGGCGCGGGCAAGACCACCCTGCTCCACCACATCCTGGGCAACCGGGAGGGCCTGCGCGTCGCCGTCATCGTCAATGACATGAGCGAGGTCAACATCGACGCCGCCCTGGTGCGCGGCGGCGCCGCGGCGCTGTCCCGCACCGAGGAACGGCTCGTCGAGATGACCAACGGGTGCATCTGCTGCACCCTGCGCGAGGACCTGCTGGAGGAGGTCGGCCGGCTGGCCCGCGAGGGCCGCTTCGACTGTCTGCTGATCGAGTCCAGCGGTATCTCCGAGCCGATGCCGGTCGCCGCGACCTTTGCCTTTCCGCGCGACGACGGCGCCACGCTCGACGATCTGGCGCGCCTGGACACCATGGTCACCGTCGTCGACGCCGCCGGCTTCCTGCCCGAACTCACCGGCGGCGACGGCCTCGCCGAACGCGGCCTCGACCAGTACGAGGACGACGAACGCACGGTCAGCGATCTCCTCATGGACCAGATCGAATTCGCCGACGTCCTCGTGCTCAACAAGACCGACCTGGTCGACAGCGCGACCGCCGTACGTCTGCAGGCGACGCTGACCCGGCTCAATCCCGCCGCCCGCATCCTCCCGGCGCAGCACGGCAGGGTGGCGCTCGAAGAGGTACTGGGCACCGGCCGCTTCGATCTGGAGCGCGCCCAGCAGGCGCCCGGCTGGGTCAGGGAGCTCAACGGCGACCATGTCCCGGAGACCGAGGAGTACGGCATCTCCAGCACCGTCTTCCGCGCCGGCCGGCCCTTCCACCCCGCCCGCCTCTGGCACTTCGTCACCGAAGGCCTGGACAGCGGTGCTTACGGCGACATCCTCCGCTCCAAGGGCTTCTTCCGCCTCGCCACCCGCCCCGGCGTGGCCGGCCTGTGGTCCCAGGCCGGCGCGGTCGCCCGCTTCGAGCCGTCGGGCACGGACACCGGGCCCACGGAGCACACTCCGGCAGACGGTCCGGACCAGGCCCCCGCCCAAGCCGTACAGGAGCTGGTCTTCATCGGCACCGGACTGCGCCCCGAGCCCCTGCACGCCGCCCTCACCTCCTGCCTCCTCGCCCCTGACGAGTCCACCCCCGTGACGGCCGACGACCCGTTCCCGGCCTGGGAGATCCACGGGACCGGGAACCGCTGCGAGCAGGAGACGGAGGAAGCCGACGGAGAGGCGAACTCCGCCGCTCAGGCGGCCGGTTGACGTAGGAGCGACCGGCGCCCCGCCCCTTCCCGCAGCGCCCTCCCCCAGGGCCTGTCCGGCCCGACCCGTCGGACAGGCCCGTCGAAGCGCTCCCTCAGCCCTGCGCCCGCCGCATCGTCCGGGACGGCCACCAGCTCGCCCGGCCCAGGAGGATCAGTGCCGCCGGCAGGATCACCACGCGGATGACGAAGGCGTCCAGCAGGACGGCCACCGCGAGGCTGAAGCCGATCTGCTTCATCTCGGCGAGGTGCAGGAACATATAGCTGGCGAAGACCGTCACCATGACCACGGCCGCGCTGGTGACGACCTTGGCGGAGGCACCGACGCCGTGCAGCACCGCCTCCCGGGTCGGTACGCCGCGCAGTGCCGCCTCCCGTATGCGGCTGACGACGAAGACCTGGTAGTCCATCGACAGGCCGAAGAGGATCACGAACAGGAACAGCGGGACGCGGGACCCGATGGCGCTGGTCGCCGCGGTGTCGAAGCCGAAAAGCGTGCTGGCCAGGCCGTGTTGGAAGAAGATCACGACCAGGCCGAACGCGGCGGCCGCGGACAGCAGATTGAGCGCGACACCGATCAGACCGATCACCACGGAGCGGAAGACCAGGGCCGTCATGAGGAAGGTCAGCAGCAAGAGCGCCCCGACGACCAGGGGCAGTTTCTCGTTCTGGTGGGCGAGGTAGTCGGTGTCGTGCGCGACATCCCCGCTCACCGCGAACTCCGCGCCGGGCACCTTGCCCACGGTGGCCGGCAGATAGTCCGTACGGAGGCGGTCCAGGGAGGTGATCGCCTCCGGGGAGCTGACCTTGTGGGGTGTCGACACCTCCATGGTGGTGGTGCGGCGGTCCCGCGAGGTGCGCAGGGGCGGGGTGACGTCCTTGGCGTAGAGGGGATCGGACTGGGCCCGCGCACCCAACTCGCGCAGCGCCGAGGCCACTTCGGGTGCCTGCGCGGCGGCGGCACGGACCACGATTTGATGCTGGACCTGCAGGTCGGGGAAGGCCGCGGTCAGTCGGTCATAGGTCTGCAGGGCAGGGATCTCGCGTGAGTGGCTGTCCTTGTTGAGGACCCGCAGCTGCATGCCCAGGGCGGGCGCCGCGAGGCCGAGCATCAGTAGGACGGACAGGCACAGCGCGCGGACCGGGTGGGTGCTCGCCGGGCGCAGCAGCGCGCGCCAGAGGCGGCCGGTACCGTCCGAACGGTCCCGCGGAGCCGACCGGTGTCCCTTCCGCAGCTCGCGGCGTACCGCGCGGCGTTCGGCCCGCTGGGCGATCTTGACCAGGAGTGCGGGCAGCGCCGTCAGCGAGCTGAGGACCGCGGCCAGTACGACGATGACGGTGCTGGTCGCGAGCGAGGAGAAGACCACGTCCGTGGCCAGATAGAGGGTGGCGGTGGAGACGATGACCGCGAGGCCGGAGACGATGATCGCCCGGCCGGAGGTGGCGGCGGCCAGTTCCACCAGCGCCTCGGACCCGAGCCGGCCGCCCGCGCGGGCCCGTTCCTCACGTTCGCGCTTGAGGTAGAAGAGCGTGTAGTCGACGCCGACCGCCATGCCGATCAGCAGGATGACATTGGTGCCCACCCCGGCGTCCGGCAGTACGTGGGAGACCACCATCGACAGACCCACGGCGGCCGCGATCGAGGTCAGCGCGAGCAGCAGCGGCACCGCCACCATCAGTGCGGACCCGAAGACGGCCAGCAGGGTCAGCAGCGTGACGGGCAGGGTGATCGCTTCGGAGAGCGCCAGGTCCTGGTCGCGCTGGGTATCGACGCCGACGCTGACCGACGGGCTGCCGGTCTCCGCCACCCGCAGCTGCGGGTGGCTGCGCTGGACCGCCGCGGTCCGCTCGGCGAGCGGCGCGACATGGTCATCGGCGTCCGCATCCGCGCCCTTCATCACCACGGCGACCCGCAGCGCGGTGCCGTCGGCCGAGCGGACCGGGGGCGCGACCCGCGCCACCTCGGGCAGCTTCCGCATCCGGGCGGTGATGTCCCGGGCGGCCGCATCGGCCGCGGCCCCGTCCAGCGGGCCGGACCGGGCGGAGATCAGTACCTGCTCGACCGGCTCATGGCCCAGACGGGCCTCGGCGGCCAGGGTTTCGGCGCGGCCGGCCTCCCCGACGCGGTAGTCCGCCGCGGTGGCCTGGTGGGTGCCGACGGAGCTGCCCACCCCCAGGCACAGCACCACGAACACCAGCCATCCGGCCAGCGCGCGCCACGGATGCCGTGCGCTCCAGGTAGCCCATCGCACCGTGACCGGCCGTTTTTCCTTCGGCCGGTGCTCCGTCGGCCGCATTCGTACCACCACGTTCATGTGCCTGGCCCCTTCGCCCTCGCGTCGCGCCCCCCACTGGTACGCATGTAAGTCGAGAATTACAGGTGTCGGCGCAGAGCGTCAACCGTAAGATTGCGGCGTGGAGGGCGGCGGACGTGTTTGACAGTCCGTCGCGTCATACGAAAACCTCCGCTGACCGGCGTCCGGAACGGCAAGAAGGTGGGCCATGAACAGCGAGGAGCTGCTGGCCCTGTTGTCCGCCGTGGGCCATGCGCAGCGGCTGCGGGTGATCGCCGAACTTGCCGGTGGCCGGCTCTACGTCAGCGAACTGGCCCGCCGGCTGGAGATGTCCCGGCCGCTGCTCTACATGCATCTGGACCGCCTGGAGAAGGCCGGTCTGGTGGCGGGCCGGCTGGAGCTGTCCGAGGACGGCAAGGCGCTCAAGTACTTCGAACTGACGCCGTTCGAGCTGAAGCTGGACCTGGCCACCGTCCTCGCGGCCCTCCAGGAGGACCGGTCCGGGGCGGCGGCACAGCAGGAGACCGGGGACGCGGACGGCGCGGTGGAGCCGTCGGCCGCGGAGGGACCGAACGACCCTAGGGGGACCCGTACATGAACGGCAGCACCATCATCCCGATTTCAGTCCTGGCGATCATCTTCGCCTCGATCACCACGATCGTGGCGTCGTACTTCAAGCTGCAGCGGCATCGCGCGGATGCCGCCGCGCTGGCCGAGTACCGCAAGCTCGCGGAACGGGTCACCGTCCAACAGGAGACGATGAGCGCCCAGTTGGCGGAGCTGGGCGACCGGGTCAAGGCCGTGGAGAAATTGCTGCACAGCGTGGGCTGACGGCGGCCGGTGGGCGGGCGCGGGACCGCGGAAGATTTTCCGCACTGCCCGGCAACCCCCGTCCCCGCCGCACGTCGTCACGGGTGAGGGCGCCAACAGGCGCCGCCCCGTCGAAGAACGTGGAGCAGCCGACCGTGAAGTTCCCCCGTATCCCCCGCACCTCCGCCGGTTTCCGGCCGTACGCCACCCGCCCCCGTCTGCGCGGCGCGGCAGGCGCCGGGCTGGTCACCGCCCTCGCCCTGGCCGCGCTGTCCACGGCCGGCACCGCACACGCCGACGACCGGGCACCGCAGCCGCAGCGTCCGCACACCGGCCGTGCGACCCCGTCGCCCGCCCCACGGCCGGCCGGCGGCAGCGCCCGGCCCACGCCCGAACCGGCCACCAGCGTCCCGCCGGCATCGACCGCCCGGCCCACCGTGCCCGGCACGCCCCGGCCCAGCGCCTCCCCCAGCCGCCCGGGACCGCAGCCGACCAGCGCCGAGCCCCGGCCCAGTGCCTCGCCGACCTCCCCCGGCAAGGGTGGTGACGGCCCCTCGCCGAGCGCCCGGCCCGCCCCCGCCAAGGGCTCCGGGAGCGAGAAGGAACTCGCCCGCACCGGGGCCTCCTCCACGACCACCATGGCGCTCGGCGGCAGTGCCGCGGCCCTGATCGCCGCGGGTGGCGGCGCCGTCTACGCGGTCCGCCGCCGGCGCGGCTGAGCCACCGCGCCAGGCCGCCCGCCCCAGCCCGAGGAATCGATGGAGTACTCCGCCGGCCCGCAGCACGCCCCGGTACGGTTCGCCCTGCCGGGGCCCCGGCCTGCCCTGTGGCGGTGGCTGCTGCGCACCGCCCGCCCGGCGGCCGCCCACCGCGAATCACCGCGCCCCGGCCACCCGCCCCGGCACCCCGCGTACGGCCAACCGGCAGACGTCGGGGCCCGGTTGCCGGACGGCGGCTCCCCCGCGCCTCCGGAGCCACGCCCGACGATCAGCGAGCTCTACCACGCACACCGGCTGAACATGGTCCGGCTGGCCGTCCTGCTCGTCGACGACCGCGCCACCGCCGAGGACGTCGTCCAGGACGCGTTCGCCGCGCTCTACAAGCGGCACGGCGAACGGCTCGGCGAGGTCGACAATGCGCTCGCCTATCTGCGCACCGCGGTCGTCAACGCCGCCCGCTCGGTGCTGCGGCGCCGGCGTACCGCACGCGACTACACCCCGCCGTACGAGGCGGATGCGCCGTCCGCCGAGGAGCGGATCGTGCTGGACGAGGAGCACCGGGAGGTGTTCGCCGCGCTGAGCGGGCTGACCGCCCGCCGCCGGGAGGTGCTCGTCCTGCGCTACTGGGGCGATCTGACGGAAGCGCAGATCGCGACGACGCTGGGCATCAGCCGCGGCTCGGTGAAGTCGATCGCCAGCCGCGCACTGAACTCGCTGGAGAAGATCTTGGAGGAGCGGTCATGAGCGGCCCCGGCACGAGTAGCGGTCGCGCCGGCAGCGGGCCTGGCGACGGCGCGGGCGGCATCGGCGCCATGGGCCCTGGAGGCGGCGGCAGCGGCACGGGCCCCGGCGGCGCCGCATCCGGGCGGCCCGTGGAAGACCGGCTGCGCCGGGCCTTCGCCGCGCGCGCCGAGAGCATCGCCGTCCGGGACCTGCGGCCCGCCGCACCCCCGGGACCGCACTCCCGCCGCAGCCGGCTGCCCGGTCCGCAACGGCCCTGGCTGCGCCGTTTCGGACTGCCGCTGGCCGCGGCCGCCGCGACCGTCGCCGTCGTGATCGGCTATCTGGCGACCGCCCCCGGCACCCCGCCGGATCGACCCGTGCCCGCGACACCACCGAGCCCCGTCGCCCCCACACCGACCCCGACCCATACGGGACCGACCCCCGACCCGTCACCGAGCCGCCCGTCGGCAGACCCCGACCGCACCGCCGGCTCGCGGGCGCCCGGCACCGACCCGGCCCGGCCGCCGCACCACTCCCGTTCGGATACCCCCACCCCCCGGCCGACGGATCAGCCGGACGGCCGTCCCTCCGCCACCGCCCTGCCGCCCTCCACCACCCCGTCGCACGCCCCCACCCCGCAGGGCAGCGCCGGGGCGGGTGACAGCGGCAACTCCCCGTCACCAACGCACAGTTGAGAGCCTCGTTGACGGTCACACACCCCCGCCCCGCCGGGTCCGTCGACGGCCGTCCGCCCGGTCCCACCGCGTACCCGAGGAACAGCGGTCACCGGCGCGGCAGCTACGATCGTGCGCCGGGCCCACGGCCGACCGACCAACGCCGCGCACTGCGGCCCCGGCGAGCCGGCCGAAGGCCGCGGGCCGCGGCCGCCGGGCGCCCCCGGCCGTGCACCACGCGGCAGGAAGACCGCGAACGCCCGGACGGCGAGCCCGCCCTCAAGCCGCGGCGGCCGACGGGGCCAAAACCACCCGCCTGCGTTAGCCGTGCGTTAGCGGATCACCAGCACCCGCGCCGAAGGTCGTGTACACGCCACCGTCCCGGGGAGCCCCCTATGCCGTTCACCGCCACCACCCGCCGGGTCGCCGCCGGTCTCCTCGTCGCCGCCGCGCTGACCCTGACCGCCGCCTGCCACGGCGTCCCCGGCAACAGGGCCGGCAACCCCGTCACGGCCGTATCACCGGCCCCCACCCCGTCCTCCCCGGACGACGGCGACAACCCCCCGGGCCCCAACGGCCGGGTCGCCTGCACCCCCGAGATGCTCAGATTCCACGCCGGCGCGCTGCCCCGGCGGGACCGTCGCATGCTGCTGACGGTCACCAACTCCTCCGGCCGGACCTGCGACTTCGCCGCCCAGCCCTACCCCCTGCTGCGGTTCGGCGACGACCGGCACGCCGCCCTCCCCGCGATCGAGACGAGCCGCCCGGCCACCGTGGTCTCACTGGCGCCCGACGACACCGCATACGCCACGATCACCACCTCCGCCACCGGCAGGCCGGGCGGCAACGGCCACCGGGGCCGGAAGATCTCCCAGTTCGGCGTCGCACTGACCCGCCGCGCCGCCCCCACCCAGGTCGGCCTGGACGGCCGCTCCCCCATCCACGTCGACCCGCACACGGCCACGGTCACGTACTGGCAGCCGAACCTGACGGCCGCCCGGAAGTGGTGACGACCCAGGACCGGACCGTGGCAAAAGGCACCCCTGACCCTCGGGACGCACCGCGGCCCCGGCCGTGATCCCTCGATCAGCCCCTAGGCCGTTCGGGTCGCATCCGGCCATATCCTCCGGGTCGCCCCTCCCCAATGAGCCAAATTTGCCGTCAATGATCCTTTTGCGTTGCTGCGGCATGGCTGCGCCCGGTGCCGCTCGCCCGGTAGGCTTTCCGTGTGATCTTCAAGCGCATCGGAAATGGGCGGCCGTACCCGGACCACGGCCGGGAGAGCACCCGCCAGTGGGCGGACGTCGCCCCGCGCCCGGTACGCCTCGACCAGTTGGTGACGACCAAGCAGCAGCTCGATCTCGAAACGCTGCTCGCCGAGGACTCGACGTTCTACGGCGACCTCTTCGCGCATGTCGTGAAGTGGGAGGGCGACCTCTATCTGGAGGACGGGCTGCACCGCGCGGTACGCGCGGCTCTTCAGCAGCGCCAGGTGCTGCACGCCCGCGTGCTTGAACTGGGCTGACGCGCAGCCCCCTGGCCAACTGACCGGAAATCCCCTCTTACCGCCCGGCGCCGCCCAACCCGCCCTGTCCGTATTGACCCTTATGGGTTGGGTCTCGCGCGACGCGTTGATCATCTAGTAGGCACGGCCTGTCTCCCGCACTACGCTGCGCCCATGAGCATGCTGACGCCCCCAGGGATGGGCGGTAAGAAGTACCGCATCACGGGCGACAGGTATCCGCGGATGCGCCGCCCCCGCCACCGTCGCCGGATCGTCCTCACCCTCGTCGTCACGGCCTGCGCCCTCGGCCTGGCCGGCTGGGGGACCCTGCAGCTCATCGACGTCTTCGGTGGCCGTGGCAGTACCGCCCAGGCCGCCCCGGACAAACAGCACTGCCGGGACAGCGGCAAGGCCGACGCGGCGCAGGCCAGGACCGCCGCGCGGAAAGCACCCGCGCCCGGCACGCTGACCGTCAACGTCTTCAACGCCACCCCGCGCTCCGGACTCGCCAAGCGCACCGCCGACGAGCTCCAGAAGCGCGGCTTCAAGATCGGCAAGGTGGGCAACGCCCCTGCCGCCTACGACAAGAAGGTCAAGGGCTCCGGGATACTGCTCGGCCCCAAGGCGGCCGACGCCCCGCTGAAGGTACTGGCCACCCAGCTCACCGGCGCTCAGCAGAAGACCGACGACCGCAAGGGCGCCGAGCTCGACCTGATCATCGGTGACACCTTCAAGGACCTGACCACCCAGCAGAACGCCGCGAAGTCCCTGGCCCTGCTGACCCACCCGTCCCCGGTCCCCGCCACCGACGACAAGTGCTGACCGCATGCGGACGGGCCCTGCACCAACCCGTGGTGCAGGGCCCGGACCATGATCAGGCGGGAAGCCGGCGGCTCGTTCAGCCGGCCGTGCCGTACATCCGGTCCCCCGCGTCGCCGAGACCCGGCACGATGTAGCGGGCCTCGTTCAGCCGCTCGTCGACCGCCGCGGTGACCACCGTCACCGGCGTGCCGGCCAGCTCCTTCTCCATGACCGCCACGCCCTCCGGCGCGGCCAGCAGACAGATCGCGGTGACATCGTCCGCACCGCGCTTGATCAGCTCACGGATCGCCGCGACCAGCGTGCCGCCCGTGGCGAGCATCGGGTCGACGACGTACACCTGACGGCCCGAAAGGTCATCGGGCATCCGCGTGGCGTAGGTGTGCGCCTCGTACGTCTCCTCGTTGCGGACCATGCCCATGAAGCCGACCTCGGCGGTGGGCAGCAGCCGCACCATGCCGTCCAGCATGCCCAGACCGGCCCGCAGGATCGGTACCACCAGGGGGCGCGGGTGCGACAGCCGCACACCGGTGGTGGGCGTCACGGGGGTCTCGATGTCGACCTGTTCGGTGCGCACATCACGGGTGGCCTCGTAGGCGAGCAGGGTGACCAGCTCGTCGGCGAGCCGCCGGAAGGTGGGGGAGTCGGTGCGCTTGTCGCGCAGTGTGGTGAGTTTGTGCGCCACCAGCGGGTGGTCGACGACGTGGATCCGCATGGCATCGACACTAACCGAGCCGGAAGGCCGCAGCGCCCGCCGTGCAGCACCCGGCAGCCGCTCACGGCGGCGCGGTGTGATCGGCATCAATCCACCGAAAGGAGGGAAAGGGGGCACGTACGCCCGATCAGCCGTCCTGCCGTCGGGCGAAGACCCCGCCCGAGGTGGTGTGCGTGTGCCCGACCGTAAGCGGACCCATGACACGAACGACGCCGTCTCCGCCGACGAGGGCGCGGCCCTCGACGCCGAAGCGGAAGCGGCGCGCCGACGGCGCCGCGCACAATTTCTGCGGGAACTGCACGAGGCCAAGGAGCTGCGGAACCGCGTCCAGCCCCGTCGCGCACGTGCCGAACGGATGCGCCAGGCCCTGCGGATGCGCACATTCCGCTGGTAGCGGAGCCCGTTCCGCTGGTAGCGAACCCCCCTCGCGCCCCGCCTGCACTGCGGCACGTGAGCGACATCTCGCACAACCTCCGCACGACGCAGCGCCGAAGACCCCGCGCGAACGCGTTGTTTCTGCCACGATTCCGAAGGGGCGGGACCAACGGCGTGCAGCGCCGCCCCGCCCGGCCCGGCACGCCTATGACCAGTGGGAGAGTCACGGTGTACTTCGCCGCACTGCTCGCGCGCACCGAAGACGGGTGGGAAGCGAGCGATACGGAGCTCGACGATGTGGAGACGCTGACCGATCTGGCCGATCTGGCCCGAGAGGCGGCGGTCGACGACGACACGGTGGTGGCCTTCATCGAGCAGGAGGGCGCCTGGTTCGGCGTCGTCCGGGTGGACGGAGAGGACGACCCGCGGGTCTTCCTCTCCAACGCCGCCGCCGCCGCCAAAAGCTCGTACGGCGCGATGCTGACCGACGAGCTGCTCGGCCGCGATGAGGACGACGCGGCCGATGACCTCGACAGCCTCGACCTGGACGGCACGGAGGACGGCGAACCCGAATCGGACAACAACGTTCATGACGACGACGACAACGACCCCCTGGACGCGGTGAACGGCTCGGACGGCCCACCGCACGGCCCGCTCGGCGATGCCGCCCTGCTGACCGACCTGGGCGTCAGCGAGAAGGAGCTGCTGGCCCTCGACGGTGATGCGCTGAGCACCATCGCCGACTCGCTGGGCTGCACGGAGGTCCTCGAAGCCGTGCGCTGAGCCGGCCATGCCGGGCCCGTGCCCTCAGGGCCTGGGCCCCGCCCCCGGTCACGTCCCCGACACTGGGGACATGACCGTCCCCCCATCCGCCTCTCACCCCTCCCCCGCACCCGACCCGCTGCGCGATCCGTGGATCGCACCGATGCGGCAGGCGCTGGGCGAGGCCGCCCGCGCCCCCGGGACCGGTGACGTCCCGGTGGGCGCCGTCGTGCTGTCCGCGGACGGCACGGTCCTCGGCACCGGCCACAACGAACGTGAGGCCACCGGCGATCCGACCGCCCACGCCGAGATCCTCGCGCTGCGGGCCGCGGCCCGGACCCTGCGGGAGAAGGCACCGGGCCCTGGTTCCCCCCGGACGGGCCCCGGTGAAGATGCCGCCCCGGGTACCGGCGGGCGACGGGCGGGCGGGTGGCGGCTGACCGACTGCACCCTCGTCGTCACCCTGGAACCGTGCACGATGTGTGCCGGCGCGATCGTGCTCTCCCGCGTCGACCGCGTCGTCTACGGCGCCCGCGACGCCAAGGCCGGCGCGGCCGGCTCCCTCTGGGACGTCATCCGTGACCGCCGTCTCAACCACCGCCCCGAGGTCATCACCGGCGTCCTCGAAGCCGACTGTGCGGCCCTGCTGACCGACTTCTTCCGCGACCGCTGACGGGCGGCCCGACCCCGCGCCGGCCCCGCCCCGGAATCCGATTTCGGCGCACGGCCACCGGTGGGCTAAGCTCTCTCTCGGTAGCGTGTCCGAGCGGCCGAAGGAGCGCGCCTCGAAAGCGCGTGAGGGGGCAACTCCTCCGTGGGTTCAAATCCCACCGCTACCGCTCAGAGGACGAGGGCCCCGATCTTTACGGATCGGGGCCTTCGTCGTGTCCGGGGGCATCGTCGTATGGGGGCTCGGCGCGGACCGGCAGCGATGCGCGGGTTCCCGTATAACCCGGCGGGGGTACCGGTGGCCGGGAGCCCGCCTGCCCCGTCCACCGGGACGACCGGGCCGGCCGGGAGCCGTTGAAGAGGCCGCACAGCAAAGAGCGGCGCGCCCGCCGGGACGGACGCGCCGCGGGGCCGGGACGGCCCGTAGGGCATGGCTAGTCGTTGTGCCGGTTGCGCGCCGCGCGGCGGAAGAAGCGCACGATCAGCCAGATCACCAGGGCCACGACGATGAGGAAGAGGACGAACAGCACGACCAGGAAGATGCCGAGCTTCTTGAAGAAGCCGCCCTTCTTCTTCGTCTTCGACTTCCACTTCGACTTCTTGGACTTGAAGACCGTCTTGAGCGGAGCCGAGTGGTGCGCGCTGTGGTGGCGGTAGCCGGCGGACTGCGCGGGGGCGGCGGCGAGCCGGGAGGCATCGGCGCTCCGGCTCGGCGCGCTCGCGGTGGCCGCCGCCCGTGCACCGTCCACCGCGCCGCGGCTCGCCGCCGTAGCCGGTGCGACGGCCGCGGCCAGCAGGCCGACCAGCAGCGCCAGCACGATGGCCGGCCGCCGCCGCGTCAGGGGCGACCGGGGTCCGCCCTGGGCCGGCCGGGCCGCCGCGTACGACGAATCGGGCTCGCGCGGTTCGGAGTTCATGGGCATTCTTCGTTTCCCCCTTGGATCGAGCGTTCAGCCATTATGGGCGGTGGCGGGCACGCCGGCCGAGGTCTCGACCTCCATCAGAGAGGCGCTGTGCCGCTCCTCGTCGAAGGCCGCGCGGCCGCCCCGTAGCCCGAAGAGCCGCTTGGTGAGCGCGATGTAGAGCACCGCAAGGATGTTGACCGCCAGCGTGGCGATCTTGAGCCAGCTGATCTTCTCGGTCAGCTCGTAGATCTCCAGCGGCAGGAAGGCCGCCGTCGCCACCACCGTCAGATACTCCGCCCACCGCTTGGCGCGCCACAGGCCCACGCCCTCGATGATCTCCACCAGGGCGTACACCAGCAGCAGCGCGGCCACCAGCAGCAGAGTGGAGTGGCGGTAGCCGAAGGTCTTCTGGATGGTGCCGACGACCGGTGAGTGGTCCAGGTCGTAATGGAAGTGCCGGGCCACCGGGCGGAGCACGGCGATGTACTCGTCGAAGAACTGGCGGACCGCGTCCTTGCGGTTGCTGAACTGCCAAACGCCGACGGCGGCCAGCACGATGAACACTCCGCGCACCGCCCGCTCGACGGCCAGGAACCGCAGGATGAACAGATCGCGCAGGACCTTGCCGCGCGGGACCAGCGGGGCGTCGGCGGCCGGACCCGAGCCGTGCGGGTCGCCGAGGGCGAAGTCGCCGCAGCGCAGACAGCGCCAGGCCTCGCCAAGCGCGGTGTCCGCGCGCAGCTTGTTCCGGAGGTGCTCCTCCTGCGGGAGGTAGGTGATGTGCCCGCGGCGCGCGCAGGTACGCCGGTCCCAGTCGATCTTCATCGTTGGAGCCTGTGTTCCTTTCGTCGTCCCACGCGGCCGCACGCCGCGGCGCGGCGCGCTTCCGCGCTCCGTTGCTGTCGCGTACATGATGCATGCCGGGCGTGCCGACCAGGTGCTTCGAGGCCTACGACGTACGGGGGCGCCCGAGTCGTACGAGGTGGGAGACGCGGAGGCCCTCCGCGTGGTTGCAGACGCGCGGCCGCGGGCCCACAGCGGCAACCCGTGGCGGGGAACCGGCGGCCGCGGACACCGTAACCCCGTACGGCGCGCACCCGGCCACCGCGCACGAGACGGAGCCCCGCCGCCGGGCCGTGTCCTGGGACCCCCCGTGGCATCCAGGGGCGGCTCGGAGGCGGAGCTCCTGTCCGGTCGGGAGCGGTGTCAGGAGACGGCCGCTCCCCCCGATGCGGACCGAGCCCCCCGGTCCGCGCCGCCGTCACGGGACGATCACGGCGCGGACCCCGCAGCGGGGCCCTGGTCCCGGGCCCGTGGATTCCTGCCAGATCCACCGGGCCACTCCACTCATGGTGCCTGGGGAGACCCGCCCCAACAGGCGGGCGAAGGACCTCCTTTGACAGGCCTTTGGTCCATAAAGTCCGTATCAGTACCGGGAAGTCCGGATCAGTGCCGACGCGGACCGCGTGGCCGGCGGGCGGCCGCGGACGACTCGTGGGCTCGGCTCCCGCGATCGAACACGTGTGGTTACACTCGCCCGACTGCAACCGGGAGGTGCAGGTACTGCCGTAGGGGACTGCGTAGGGGAGACGGGACTGATGGTGCAGGCGAAGAAGATCGCGTTGTACATGGTCATCGTCTTCGTGCTGTACACGATCATCACCTCCCCGCAGCGGGCCGCCGAAATGGTCCAGATAGGCTTCGAGGGCATCTCGACCGCCGCGCAGGGCGTCGGCGAGTTCATGACGTCGCTGATCAAGTAGGGACCGCCCGATCCGGCCGGCGGACCCAAGGGGCCGCCCGAGGGACCGGCTCGGCCCGCGTTCGGCCGGCGCCCCAGCCCCGGTCAGTCGGCCCACCGGCCCGGCTGCGCCTCGTCCGCCACACGGAGGCCCCCAGTGATCCGCCACCTGGTCCTGTTCAAGCTCAACGATGGTGTCTCCCGCGACGAGGAGCGGGTGCGGGCCGGCGTCCGCGCATTCGCGGCACTGGAGAGCGAGATTCCGGAGCTGACGTTCTGGGAGTGCGCCTGGAACATCACCGACCGCCCGATCGCCTACGACTTCGCGATCAACTCCGCCGTGGCCGACACGGACGCCCTCAAGCGCTATATCGAGCACCCGGCCCACCAGGCGGCCGCAGCTCAGTGGCGCGAATTCGCCACCTGGGTGATCGCCGACTACGAATTCTGAGCCGCGGCACTTCCGCACCTCTCCTCGCCGAGCCCCTCGCCCCCCGTGGGCGGGGGGCTTCGCCGTACCCCCGGGCGCCCACCGCCGCCCACCCGCCCCCCAACGGCTCCGCACCCACTCAACTCTCTGTTCAACACGGCGTTATGGGGTGCTTGCACACAGTGCACATGTCTTGTGATGCTATGACCGCTTTTGCCGGATACATGCACTGTGAAGGGTGGCGTGACCGTGACGGCCCGTACTGCGCCCAAGGCTCCATCCCGCGAGAGCCGAAGCGCGGACACGCGGGCGCTCACGCAGGTGCTGTTCGCGGAGTTGACGGACCTCAAGCCCGGCACCCCCGAGCACACCCGGGTCCGTGCCGCACTGATCGAAGCCAACCTGCCACTGGTCCGCTATGCCGCGGCGCGCTTCCGTAGCCGCAATGAGCCGATGGAGGACGTCATCCAGGTCGGCACCATCGGCCTGATCAATGCGATCGACCGGTTCGATCCGGACCGGGGTGTCCAGTTCCCCACCTTCGCCATGCCCACCGTCGTCGGCGAGATCAAACGCTACTTTCGAGACAATGTCCGTACGGTCCATGTGCCGCGCCGTCTCCACGAGCTCTGGGTGCAGGTCAACGGCGCGACCGAGGATCTGACGGTGCTGCACGGACGCTCCCCCACCACCGCCGAGATCGCCGAGCGGCTGAAGATCGGCGAGGACGAGGTCCTGGCCTGCCTGGAGGCCGGCCGCTCGTATCACGCCACCTCGCTGGAGGCCGCCCAGGAAGGCGACGGCCTGCCCGGACTGCTCGACCGCCTCGGATACGAGGACCCGGAGCTGGCCGGTGTCGAGCACCGCGACCTCGTACGGCACCTTCTCGTCCAGCTGCCCGAGCGGGAGCAGCGGATCCTTCTGCTGCGTTACTACAGCAATCTGACGCAGTCACAGATCAGTGCGGAGCTGGGGGTGTCGCAGATGCATGTCTCGCGGCTACTGTCGCGGAGCTTCGCCCGACTGCGATCCGCAAACAGGATCGACGCGTAGCCGGGATGAGCGACCCGTTCCTGCACAGATATGTCGACAAGGCGCTACAGCGTGTTGCCGACATGTGACATTCTGCAGGAACCGCGTTTGCCGTAGCGCTGCCTCCGGTATTCAGGTGGAGGTATCACTCCTCGGTCCACCCCGGCCCGAGGACGCCGCAGCGACCCGACCGCGACCTCAAGGGGGTGGCATGTCCGTAGAACTGGGCAGCTCGAAGGTGCTTGCCGCGATTCCCGCGCCCGCACCACACGTGCATGACGACAACGCCATCAACACCCGCACGCTCTCCCGCTCCCTGTTCCTGCGGCTGGCCTCGCTCGACAAGGACTGCGCGGAACGTACCTACGTCCGTGACACGCTCATCGAACTGAACCTCCCTCTGGTGCGCTACGCGGCCGCCCGCTTCCGCAGCCGCAACGAACCGATGGAGGACATCGTCCAGGTCGGCACCATCGGCCTGATCAAGGCGATCGACCGTTTCGACTGCGAACGCGGCGTGGAATTCCCGACGTTCGCGATGCCGACCGTGGTCGGCGAGATCAAGCGCTTCTTCCGCGACACGTCATGGTCGGTACGCGTCCCGCGCCGACTCCAGGAGCTCCGGCTCGCCCTCACCAAGGCCAGCGACGAGCTCTCCCAGAAGCTGGACCGCTCCCCAACCGTCCCCGAACTGGCCCTGTGCCTGGGGGTGTCGGAGGAGGACGTCGTCGACGGCCTGGCCGTCGGCAACGCGTACACCGCCTCCTCGCTCGACTCCCCCTCCCCCGAGGACGACGGCGGCGAGGGCTCCCTCGCGGACCGCCTCGGCTACGAGGACAGCGCCCTGGAAGGCGTGGAGTACCGCGAGTCCCTCAAGCCCCTGCTGGCCAAACTCCCGGCCCGCGAGCGCCAGATCATCATGCTGCGCTTCTTCGCCAACATGACGCAGTCCCAGATCGGCGAGGAGGTCGGCATCTCCCAGATGCACGTCTCCCGCCTGCTCACCCGCACCCTGGCGCAGCTGCGCGAGGGCCTCATCTCCGACTGAGGAACGGTCCGCCGAGGGGCCGCAAGGCACTCCGTGCCGCTCGGCGGACAGTTAACAGAGGCGCAGGGAGGAATGCGGGGGCGTGGCGCAAAAAGCGCGCGCCCGGCCGCATGAGGGGCCGGACGAGGGCTCGTGACCCCCGTTTGTGCACCGCGTTTCGTGCCATTCCGCTGGCGCATCCTCCGACGCCCTCAGGGATCTCCGAACGCAGCCCGTCGAGCAGGGACTTGGTACGGGCCAAAGCCACCCGCCCGTCGTCCGTGAGTGTCAGCCGGCCGACGCCGTCAGCGGTGAGCCCACCACGGTGGAGCAGGCACCTTCTGCATTCCCCGTCCTGCGGATCGATGCCGAAAGCCCAGCCAAAGCTGAGGCCGCGTGTTTCCGGCCGCACGAGAGCCGCGATCCGGCCAGACTTCAGCAGCGCGACCGACCTCTGTACACCTGACGTACCGTCAGTAACACTGGCCCGATGCGACGGACGACGACTGTGGCCGCCGCCTCCGCGGCCGTGCTGGGTCTGGGTGTTCTGCTCACCGGCTGCGGAAGCTCGGCGAACCAGGGATATGTCGCGGTGGGCGCGGCAGGCCCCGCCGATGATCACGCGCCGGCACGGGCCGTACCGCCGGAGGGCGGCGTCAAGCTGACCCCGCTGGACGGCGACCGAGGCCGCAGCGGCCGTAGCGGAGACGGCAACAGCGGCAGTGCGGGTACCGGCCGGTCCGGACCGGGGTCTCCCGCCGGATCTCGTAAGGGTGACGCGGCCGACGGCACGGGAGCCCCCGGCGCATCCGGCGCCCCGCCCGGCTCCTCCGCACCACCCGCAGGCGCGCACACCGGCCACGGCGACGGCGCCACGTCCCCGTCCTCGCCGGGCGCACCCAACTCCCCCACCCGCCCCGGAGGTTCCACCCCGCCGCACGGCTCCCCCGCTCCCGCACCGCCCTCCCCCACCATCCCGGCCGGTCCGGACGCCCCCGACGGCCTGCTGATAGGCAAGCCCGCTCTCGCCGGCACCGACGTCCGCTGGTGCCAGAAGGTCACGCTGGACTTCCTCAACAACGGCGACCGGCCCGTCACCGCCGGCACCGTCACCTTCGGCACCCACATCATCGGCGCCCTCGGCATCGACTGGGCCACCCGCACCTCCACCCACGCCCTTCCGCTGCCGCTCGCCGTGGGCAGGAAGCAGACCGGCACCTGGCGGGTGTGCGTGGACAGCTGGCGGGTGCCCATGGGCATGCACCTCGACACCCAGGACGTGACCTTCAGCTGGAAGTGAGGGGACGCGCGGCGGCCGTCCCCCTCCCGGGCCGTGCTTGCCGCCGCCCTGCCGCCGCACCCGTTGCCGACCTGGCCGAAAATCGACCCTCAGGGACGAGTCGAATGGCTTCCCTGAAGAGCGATGAGTTCCGACCGGTGCGACGGTCTGAAGAGGCACAGACGCAGCCACCGGCAGCGACCCGTCTCAGGGAGAAGACCATGCCCCAGATCACCCCCAACCTCTGGTTCGACACCCAGGGCAAGGAAGCCGCGGAGTTCTACTGCTCGGTTTTCCCGAACTCGAAGATCAAGACCGTCACCTATTACAACGAGGCAGGTCCGCGCCCCGCGGGGACCGTACTGACGGTCGAGTTCGAGCTCGACGGCCAGGCGTACACCGCGATCAACGGCGGCCCCGAGTTCACCTTCGACGAGGCGATCTCCCTGATGGTCAACTGCGCCGACCAGGACGAGATCGACTACTACTGGGCCAAGCTCTCCGAAGGCGGCGAGGAGGGCCCCTGTGGCTGGGTGAAGGACAAGTACGGCCTGTCCTGGCAGATCGCACCCGGCGGTATGGCGGAGCTGCTGAACGACCCGGACCAGGGGCGCGCGACCCGCGCCATGAAGGCCATGCTCGGCATGAAGAAGATCGACATCGCCGCCCTCCACGGGGCGGCCGATCAGGCGTAGGGCAGCACCCAGGCGCCCCGGCCATCGGTGACGCGCCGCGGGAGCCCCGGGCCGGCCACGGTCCGGGGCTCGCCGATACGCGCCGGGAGCGGCCGTCGTCAGGGACGCGCCGGGAGCGGCCGTCGTCCGGGGCTCGCCGGGAGCGGACGTCGTCCGGGACGCGCCGGGTACAGCCGTCGTAGGGACACCCCGGGAGCGGCCGTCATCCGTGACGCGCCGGGAACGACCGTAGCCCGTGACGCCCCGCTGCACCCCGGGCCGCCGTCACCTCAGGACCGGCTGGGATTCCGCCCCGTTCGTATCGGGCGCGGTACGGGGCGGCGGTGTACGCCCACCTCGCGCAGCGCACGGGCGGCAGCGTTCACTGCCGTGGGGGACGCCTCGGCGAAGACCGCCTCATGGGCGTCGGCATTGGCGCGGACGGCGCGCTCGGCGGTGCGCACCCCGTCCGGCGTAAGCCGGATCATGGTGCTGCGGCCGTCGTCCGGCGAGGGCTCGCGGAGCACGAGTCCGCGGCCGGCGAGGTGGTTGACGACATTGCTGATGCCACCGGAGGACAGCAGCAGGGCACGGACCAGTTCGTTCGGCTTCATCCGGTACGGCTCGCCGACCCTGCGCAGGGCAACCAGGATGTCGAACTCGGCGACGGTCAGGCCGAGTTCGGGCAGCACACCACGGGTGGCCGCGTCCAGGGCGCCGGCCAGCTGAGCTATCCGCTTCGACAGTTCCGTCGTCGGGCGGAGCACATCCGGCAGCTCGGTGCGCCAGGCGCTCAGCAGCGCATCGACGGGGTCGGGGCCTGGCCCGGGTGCTGCGGTCACCTCTGCAGGATAGTTCACCATCATGATAGCTTTCTATAAAGCTTTCTTCCGAATGTGTAGAGGGTGACTTGCCATGGGAATCGAGCGCCACCACACACCGCGACTGCTCCTGCGCGGCGGCCTGGTCATCGACACCGCCCCCCACCCCGTCGTCCACCCGCACACCGACGTCCTCATCGAGGACGGCCGGATCGCCGCCGTGGGCCCCGGCCTGCCGCTCGATGACACCGATGCCGGCCTGGAGGTGATCGACGCCCGCACGATGATCGTGCTGCCCGGCTTCGTCGACGCCCACCGGCATCTGTGGCAGGGAGTGCTGCGGTCCGCCGCGGTCGACGAGAGCCTCGACAGCTACTTCAGCCGGATCCTCGGCGACCTCGCCGCCCGGTTCACGCCCGCCGATGTGTACACCGGCAACCTCCTCGGCGCGCTGGAGTGCCTGGACTCGGGGGTCACCACCGTCCAGGACTTCTCGCACGTCCAGTACACGCCGGAGCACACCGCGGCCGCCGTCGAGGCGCTGAAGGAGGCGGGAATCCGTGCCCTCTTCGGCTACGGCTACCCCGTCTTCGACGACTCCGCCCGGCAGTCCGACTGGGTGCGCAAGGCCCGCACCGAGCACTTCCCGTCGCGCGATGCGCTGGTCACGATGGCTCTGGCGCCCGTCGGCCCCTCCTTCGCGCCGGCGGAGGCGGTACGGGAGGACTGGCTGCTCGCCCGCGAGCTGGGGCTGCCCGTCGCCGTCCATGTGAGCGCCGGGCCGGTGGCACAGCGGCCGGTCGCCGCCCTCCAGGAACAGGGCCTGCTCACCTCCGGCACCCTGTACGTACACGGCAATTCGCTGCCCGACTCCGAGCTGCGGCTGATCGCCGAGTCCGGCGGGGCGGTCGCGATCACGCCGGCGATCGAGGCCTCGATGCGGTTCGGCGCACCGATGGCGGGACGGCTGCGCCGGGCGGGCGTCACCACGGGGCTGGGCGCGGACGCGGTCACCTCCGCACCGGGCGACATGTTCTCGCAGATGCGCGCGGCGCTGATGAGCAGCCACTTCGACGAGGACGACACCGCCGGGACGCACACGGTCAAGGCCGCCGATGTGCTGCGCATGGCCACCGTCGAGGGAGCCGCGGCGCTCGGCCTGGGCGATGAGGTGGGGTCACTGGGGGTCGGCAAGCGCGCCGATCTCGTCCTGCTGCGCGCCGATGCGCTCAACCTCGCCCCGGTCGCGCACGACCCGATCGGTGCGGTGGTGACCGCCGCACACCCTGGGAACGTCGACACGGTCCTGGTGGACGGGCGCCCGGTCAAACGCAACGGGCAGCTGCTGTACGGGAACCTCGGCGGCGTACTGACCGAGGCCCACCGTGCGGCCGAACGCCTCGGGGCGTCGAGGTCCTAGAGGGCTCGCAACGGGGTCCGGTACGAGGTCCGGTACGAGAAAGCGAGGATGCCGGGAGCCGTTTCGCGCGGCTCGGTGGGCGACTCGTCCGCCTTGATCATTCTGCCGTGTTTTCCTCCGGAACCGCCTGGTCAGCGCCCTTCCTGCGCAGTCCTGTTCGCCTCTCGTACGGTGCTCCGGTACGGCTGCACTGGTCATGCACAGGACCAATGCAGAGAAGTTCGAACGCAATTGGGGGGACCCGTGGGTGACATACGGGTGGACACGGCGAAGGTGCGCGGCACCGGCGATGACATGAAGGCGTTGTCGAGCGACACTCAGCGGCGGCTGTCACATGTCCTCGACAGCTCTCAAGAGGTCTACTACGACGCCATGTTCTGGAAGTCCGGAAACGCCGTCATGTCGTGCCGCACCGCCTGGCAGGATCACATGATCGCGCTCGCCAAGAGAATGGGCGAACTGGGGCAGCGGCTGCAGGACTCCGCCGACGGCTACGACGCCGCGGACCAGGAAGCCGTCTCCAGACTGCGGGCCGGCATGCGGGACCTGGGGAGGCACTGACCGTGGTCACGTATTCGGAACTCATCAGCGCCCACCCGCGGAAGTGGAAGGACGCCGCGGACGACTGGGCGGCGCTGGCGAAGTACGCGCTGAACGCCGCGAACGACGTACGTGAGCAGGGCGCCAAGCCCCTCGCCGACCACTGGGCGGACGAAGTCGGCAGTGCGGCGGCCGGCGATTTCGTGAAGCTGGCGAATCAACTGGAGTCGGCCTACGACCTGTTGCTCAGCGTCAAAATGGTCATGGAAGGCATGCACACCAGCCTGGATACGGCGATGAGCACCGCATGCCAGATCACCGATCTCTCACGGGCTCACGACCTTCCCCTTGGCGATGACGGCATGCCGCTGGAATGCCCCGCCCCGAACGCGGGCGCGGACCAGCAGCAGGCCTACAACGACATCGTCGCCCTGCGCGAACAGGCACTGCGGCAGGCGACGGAAGCGGACGAAAAAACATCGGCCGAGCTGTACCGCCTGGCGGGCACGGTCGGCATCAGCGACCCGGACAAGGCCCTCAAGGAGCAGAACCGCGCCTCGCATGTCGAGATGGACATGCTCGCCGCCGACATCCCGAAGCCGAACACCGACCCGGCGGCGGTACGCGCCTGGTGGAACGGCCTGAGCGAAAAGCAGCAGTACGACATGGCGCGGGCCGAGCCGGTGAAACTCGCCCACCTTGAAGGCATTCCCGAGAGCACGAAACGTGAAATGCGTGGCACGGACGGGAAGTTCGACCGGGTGAAGATGGTGGAATACGCGCTGGACAACTGGAACAAGGACGATCCGATCCACTTCAAGAACAACTGCACCAACTTCGTCTCCGAGGCGCTCGACCACGCGGGCATGCAGAAGAAACTCGATCCGTGGTCCGGCGCACGCGGTGACGACACCTGGGGGCACGAGAGCGGCATCGGCAATGACTGGTGGGACTCCAGCATGTACTACTCCAAGTCCTGGGCCGGGGCCGAGAACCAGCAGAACTTCATGCTCAAACACGGCGGGGAGGAAGTCCCGCAGTCCCAGGCCCGGCCCGGCGACGTCATCTACTACGAGCAGCAGGGACCCGGCGGCGAAAACGCGCACGGCAATACCCACCACGCTGCCGTGGTCACGTCCGTGACGCCGGACGGCGAGATCAAGTACACCCAGCACCAGGACTCGTACCAGAACGTGAGCCTGCAAGGCCGCCTGCCGGCAACGGAAGAGGCGGAAGGGCAGCAGAAGATCCGCATCGTCCGCCCGCACCCGGATTGGTACTGATAGCCATGGCAGAGGCAGACACACACCACGATGCGCGGCCGCAGCGCCCCTCACGGGGCTGGTGGGCAAGGGCTCTTCCGGTGCCGTTGCTCTCGGCGGCCGCTGTCGCCTGTTTCTCCACAACCCTGGCGCTGTCCAGCGCCCACATCCACCACCAATCGGCTGCCTGTCGCTACATGGTGGTGCCGTGGACGCACTTCGCATCTGCCTACGGCGGCCTGCTCGCGGCCGTAGCGGCGACACTCGCCTACCTGCTGATGTCCCGCGCCGTACGCCGTGGCAGGATCCAGCCCACGTCCGGCTGGCGGAGCTGGGTTCCCACGTTCTTCGTCGTCATCGCCGGATTCATGATTCCCCTGACGGCCGTGGCCGTCGCCCTGACCCACAAAGACGCCGCCGAGACAGCCACGAATATCGGGAAGCCGCTGTGTGAGGGCTAGGGCCTGAGGCGCCCTGGGTGTCACTGCTCAAGGACGGTGGCGGCCGGGGCGGCGTTCCGTTGTGGGGCTGAAAGCCGCGGGGGCACGAGAGCCCGCGTCAGGCGTCCGGTCGCCGCTCAGTCACGAAAGACCCCATCCCAGGGGTGGTGACGATGAGCCCTTCCTCCCGGAGGGCGGCGGTGACCTTACGAATGGTCACGCGCGCGACACCGAACTCCTGCTCCATCCGCACCTCGGAGATGAGCTGGCGTGGAGGGTATGTGCCGTCCGCGATCCGCGCTCGGATCACGTCGGCGATCTGTTTCCACTTGGGCAACGTCGGGTCGAACTCCATCACGAACGGGACTGTACGCACGGGTAATTAGACAGGCATAGAGAGGCATAGCTATAGACAGGGGCTAATAGGACCGCTTACGGTGGCACGGCAAAGACCCCGGCGACCGCTGCAACGGTCCCGGGGCACGGCCCACGCTGTCCAAGGAGCGTCGACATGCAAAACCTTATGCGCAGCCCTCTCGCCCGGTTAAGGAAGCGCCGGACTCGCCCCGCCCCCGCCGTCACGTACCGGCCACAGCGGCCGGCGCGTCGGCCTCTCCTCCGCCGCCGACCCGAATCCCCCCTCGATGGCGACGCCACCCTCCTCGTACGCCCCTGCCTCCTCGCGCACGAGCGCCAAGAGGCGTGGTGCGAGGGGGCGTTCCTGCGTGAGAGGGCGGTCAGCTCATGAGCGGCGGGATGCGGCTGCTGCCCTGGAGCGGGCCGGACGGGCAGCGCTGTTACCTCTCCACCGATGAGGTCGGCGGGTATCTGTCCCGGCTCGCCGACGACATGGAAGAGGCTCAACTCGGCACCGGCGAGGAGCTGCTCCGGCACGCGGCCGAGTTGTTGAACGGGCCAGCGGAGGCGACCGCCCGGGAACTGCGCTTCTGTGTCCACAGGCTGTGTGAAGCGCTGCGGGACGCGCTGCGGATCGCGGAGAGCAGGGACGGGCGCGTGACGTAACCGGCGGGCAGAAAGATCAAGGGCCCGGCATCGCGATGCCGGGCCCCGTACGCATGAAGACGGCTGCAGAGCGACCGGTTACGACAGCGCCAGCCACGCCGCGCCCGCGATGACCAGGATCGCGACGATCACGCCGACGATGACGCCCACACGGGGGCCGGCCGACTGCTGCGGGGCCGGTGCGCGGCGACTGCCGGCCTCCGGGGTGCCGCCCTCGTCCACGAAGGCCCGGAACATCTGCGTGCTGCCCGCCGGGTCGTAGTTGCCGCCGGCCTGGTTCTGCGGGTTGGTCGCCATGGGGAAGGACCCTAGCGAACCGGGGGCGGAGGGGCACCCCTGGGGCGCGTATGCGGCTCCCGCGAAGGCGCCTACGGAGCGGGGTCGGGCCGCGTACGGCGCGTGGACGAGAGCGCGGGCGGGACGTCTGGGGGTGTCCCGCTACCGACCGTTATCGGCCAGGGCCTGGGGTCGGGCCGCCGACCTGCGGCTTTGCGTGTCACGTCGCGCTCATTGACCAATCCCCGGCGCAGACTTTTCGTTCCCTTTACTTCAACCCTGGACCATTCGTTTGCCTTCAGCAACCAACCTTGCTTATGGTTGCCCCAAGCAACAAAAGATGTTGATGCGATGTGCGATGGATGCATGGAGGAGCCGTGGCCGCCCACAGTCAGTACGAGGAACTGGCCAGGCAACTCAGCGCCATCGGTGCCGTCAAGCGCGAAATGGGGCGGATGCTGCCCCAGGAGTGCCCGCCCGCCTCGGCCGGGGTGCTCACCCTTCTCGACCGGCACGGCGAGATGCGGATGAGTCAGCTCGCCGAGCTGCTCGCCATCGATATGTCGGTGACCAGCCGGCATGTCGCCCATGCCGCCGAGCGCGGCTGGATCGAGCGGAAGCCCGATCCGGCGGACAAGCGGTCGCGGCTGCTGCGCCTGACCCCGAGCGGCACGGAGCTCCTGGAGGAGCTCGCCGAGCGCTACACCGCAACGCTCGCCCGGTACCTGGACGACTGGACCGACACCGACGTCGGACACCTCACCGAACTGCTCGCCAGGCTCCGCACGAGCTTCGGCGACTGCCGCACCCGGGCGCATCACGACTCCACCACCCGTACACCCGCAGGATGAAAAGGAACTACATGGCTACGACCACACCAGCCGGTGTGCGGGGCGGCCACGCCAAACACGCAGGCGGACACCACGCCCCCGACGGGGCCCCAATGACGCACCGTCAGATCATGGAGGCGCTGTCCGGGCTGCTGCTCGGCATGTTCGTCGCCATTCTGTCGTCGACGATCGTCTCCAACGCGCTGCCCGAGATCATTCATGACCTCGACGGCGGGCAGAGCGCCTACACCTGGGTCGTCACCGCCTCGCTGCTCGCGATGACCGCGACCACCCCGCTGTGGGGCAAGCTCTCCGACCTGTTCAGCAAGAAGCTGCTGGTGCAGTTCGCGCTCGTCATCTATGTCGCGGGCTCGGTCGTGGCCGGTCTCTCGCAGAACACCGGCATGCTGATCGCCTGTCGTGTGGTGCAGGGCATAGGCGTGGGCGGTCTGTCCGCCCTGGCCCAGATCGTGATGGCCGCGATGATCTCCCCGCGGGAGCGCGGTCGTTACAGCGGCTACCTCGGCGCCACCTTCGCCGTCGCCACCGTCGGCGGCCCGCTGCTCGGCGGTGTCATCACCGACACCGACTGGCTCGGCTGGCGCTGGTGCTTCTACGTCGGTGTGCCGTTCGCGGTCATCGCGCTGATCGTGCTGCAGAAGACCCTGAAGCTGCCGGTCGTCAAGCGGGTGGGTGTCAAGGTCGACTGGGCGGGCGCCTTCTTCATCAGCGCGGCGGTCTCGCTGCTGCTGGTGTGGGTGACGCTGGCCGGCGACAAGTACGACTGGTGGTCGTGGCAGACCGCCGCGATGGTCGGCGGCTCGGTGCTGCTCGGCCTGATCTTCGTCTTCGTCGAGTCCAAGGCCAAGGAACCGATCATCCCGTTGCGGCTGTTCCGCAACAAGACGATCACCCTGGCCTCGCTGGCCTCGCTCTTCGTCGGTGTCGCGATGTTCTCCGGCACCGTCTTCTTCAGCCAGTACTTCCAGCTGGCGCGCGACAAGTCGCCGACGATGTCCGGTGTGATGACGATCCCGATGATCGGCGGGCTGTTCATCTCCTCGACCGTCTCGGGCCAGATCATCACCAAGACCGGCCGCTGGAAGGCCTGGCTGGTCGCCGGTGGTGTGCTGTTGACCGCGGGTCTCGGCCTGCTGGGCACCATCCGCTACGACACCGAGTACTGGCACATCGCGATCTTCATGGCCCTGATGGGTCTGGGCATCGGCATGATGATGCAGAACCTGGTGCTCGCCACGCAGAACCAGGTGGCGCCCGAGGACCTCGGTTCCGCCTCGTCCGTCGTGACCTTCTTCCGCTCCCTCGGTGGTGCGGTGGGCGTCTCGGCCCTCGGTGCGGTGCTCGCCAACCGCGTCACCCATTACGTCAAGGACGGTCTGGCCGACCTCGGCCCGAAGGCCGCCAAGGCCGCCGCCCACGGAGCCGGCAAAAGCGGCGGCATCCCGGACCTGGACGCCCTCCCGGCGCCGCTGCGCACCGTCATGGAGAGCGCCTACGGCCACGGAGTCGGCGATGTGTTCCTCTACGCGGCGCCGTGCGCGCTGCTCGCCTTCCTCTTCACCCTGTTCATCAAGGAGGTCGCGTTGAAGACGCGTGGCGGACTGTCCCAGAGTGCGGAGGCCGCGGCCACCCCGTCGGCCACCCCGTCGGAGGCCGTTGTCCCGGACCTCGCCGCCGCCCCGGCGCCGGTCGAGGAGCGGGAGCCCGCCCTGGTGGGCGCCCCGTCGGTGGCCAACGACGACGACATGCACACGCCCTCCTGGGCGCAGCCGGCCGCGGCGACGGTCACCCAGCCGCTGGCGGCGTACGCCTCGGCCGGCGGCGGTGACGCCGGCCCGACCGGTTCCGCGATCCACGGCTTCGTCCGCAATGCGGAGGGCAGCCCCGTACCGCGCTCCGCGGTGACACTGATCTCGCTCAGCGGGCGTCAGCTGGGCCGCGCGGTCGCCCATGCCAACGGCTCGTATGTGCTCGACGCCCCCGGCGCCGGCTCGTACGTGCTGATCGCCGCGGCCGACGGCCACCAGCCGCAGGCGTCCACGGTCGTCGTCGGCGACCAGCCGTACGGCTACGACATCCTGCTCAGCGGCACCAGCGGCCTCGGCGGCCAGGTCCGCAGCGCGGCCACCGGCGCGCCGGTCGACGGTGCGATGGTCGTCGTCACCGACGTCCGCGGAGAGGTGCTGGCCACCGGAAAGACCGGCGCCGAGGGCCACTTCGCCTTCGACGAGCTGGCGCCCGGGACCTTCACCGTCGCCGTGAACGCCGCGAACCACCGCCCGGCCGCACTGCCGGTCGAGATAGGCGGCCAGGGCACGACCCGGATCGAGATCGAGCTGCTGTCCGGCGCACGGGTGCAGGGCATCGTGCGGGCCGGCGGTCCGCACGGACCCCGCCCGCTGCCCGACGCACGGGTCACCCTGGTGGACGCGGCGGGCAATGTCGTGGCCACCTCGACGACCGGGGAGGACGGCGCCTACGCCTTCACCGACCTGGACGCCGGCGACTACACGGTCATCGCGAGCGGCTACCCGCCGGTCGCCACCGGCCTTGCGGTCGGTGCCCACGGGGTCGACGGCTACGACGTCGAGCTCGCCCACCCCGGGGACTGAAACACCCGGGCCCTGGGATCCACCCCGGGAGCAATACCCCGGACCGGGGCGCGCGTTAAGCGGAGACGCGCCCCGGGCCGGACCCCAGGGCTCCGGCGGCGGCGCTGCGCACAGGCAGGGGACGGCCTGCACGCCGCCGTCCGGAGCCCGACACTCCCCAAGCTCTCGGCATCGCCGGAGCAGGGGGGACCCCACCAGGCAGGAAACAGGAGAGGCAATGACTTCGACGGGCGCGGGAGCTGCGGGACTGAGGGCCCAGGTCCGCACACGGGACGGCTGGGCGGTCCAGCACGCCGTACTGACCGTCACCGACATGACGGGCGCGCAGGTGCTGCGCGCGGCGGCGGACGACGAGGGCACCATCCGCAGCGCAGAGCCGCTGCCCGCCGGCCCGTACACGGTCATCGTGACGGCGGTCGGCTACGCACCGGTCGCCTCCAGCTCGATCGTGACGGCGAGCGGCCGGATGGACGTCGGCAGCGTCGTCCTGGCGCGGCAGGGCGGGGCCGAGCTGCCGCCGCCCGGTGCCTGGACCATCGACCCGATGCACTCGACGGTGGCCGCGGTCGCCCAGCACCTGGGGATCTCCAGCGTGCACGGCCGGTTCACCGAGTTCAGCGGCCGGATCGAGATCGCCGAGGACCTCGGCGCTTCACGGGTCGAGGCGGCCATCAAGGCCACGTCCATCGACACCGGCAACGGTATGCGCGACGGACATCTGCGCTCCGAGGACTTCCTGAACGTCGAGGAGTTCCCGGAGATCACCTACCGCAGCTCGGGACTGTCGCCGGCCGGCCCCGACCGCTGGACGGTGCACGGCGAGCTGTCGCTGCACGGTGTCGTACGCCCGGTGGACCTCGATCTGAGCTACCTCGGCACCGGCCCCGACCCCTGGGGCGGGGTGCGCGCCGCGTTCCGCGCCACCGCGGAGCTGCGCCGCGAGGAGTTCAAGATGAACTACAACCAGGTCGTGGCGGCCGGTATCGCGGCGATCGGCACCACCCTGAAGGTCGAACTGGACATCCAGGCGGTGCAGGGGGAGAGCCTGCCGATGGGGTGACGGCCCCGCGACACACCCAGGTATGCGGGAGAAGGCCCCGGGCTGCGAGCCCGGGGCCTTCTCCGGTCAGCCCTCCGGCCGGTCCCGCATCGCCTCGATCCCCGCGATCTGCAGATCGAGGGCGAACGCGAAGTCCCGGTCCAGCATTTCCACGGCGCTGCGGCCCTGGCGGACGTGGTCGGCCCGGGTGGACGGCTCCAGCATCTCGGCGAACTCCGGGCGGTCCGAGAGCGCCTCGACGACCTGCTCGAAGTAGTCGTCGAGACTCATGCCCACGGCCCGGCAGCGGGCCTCGTGCGTGGCCCGGATCGTCGAGAAGCCGTAGACGAAGTGGAAGAGGGACGCCAGCGCGCCGGACGTGGTGTCAGCGGCCAGGCCGCTGCGTCGCATCACCCGCTGGGTGGCGTTGGAGAAGGCCGTCGAATGCGGGCCGATGTTGAGGAACTCACCCAGCAGCCGGGCCGCCCAGGAGTGGCCCAACAGCATGTCGCGGTAGCCGACGGCGAGGGTGCGCAGCTGGTCGCGCCAGTCGCCGCCGGTGTCCGACTCGTCGGGCAGGGTCATCTCGCCGGCCACCGCGTCGACGGCCAGTTCCAGCAGGTCGTCCTTGGTGTCGACGTACCAGTAGACGGACATCGCGGTGACGCCGAGCTCGGCGGCGAGCCTGCGCATCGAGAACTTCGACAGGCCCTCGGCGTCCAGCAGCCGGACCGTCGCCGCGACGATCTTGTCGAGATCGAGCCCGGCCGGCTGCTCCGCCTTCCGTTTGAGCGGGGGCCGTTCGGTCAGCCAGACGCTGTTCGGCCGCTTCCCGGCGCGGTCGTCCGTCGCTGCCATGGCGCCCCTCCCTGTCCTGAGCGTCTTCGACGTCGTGGGTGCCGTCGTCGAGGTCGGCGTCGGTGTCGTCATCGGTGACGGCACGTACGGGGTGTCATACGTGCCGCCGGTACGCGCCGTTCACGATCACGTACCGAGCCGATGCTATTCCGCCGCGGCGGCGGCCGGTTGCGCACCGGAAGGCGACGCGAGCTGCTCCGCGTCCCGTCCGGTACGCTCCGCCCGGCGCAGCAGCACGGCGGCGAGCAGCCCGCCGAGGAACACGGCGGCCGCGCCGACCAGCTGGCTGGTGCCGATGCCGGCGGCGAAGGCGTCGTGGACGGCGGCCCGTTCGGCGCCCGTACGGGTCCGGGCGAGCGCCGCGGGCAGCGACCCCGCGCCCGCGGCGACCAGCGGAAGCAGCGCCACGAAGCGGGAGTTGAGGACAGCGCCGAGGACGGCGACGCCGAGCCCCTGGCCGAATTCCATCAGGGTGCCGTTGACGCCGGCACCCACTCCGGCCTTGGCCGGCGGGATCGCGGACATGATGGCGTTGGCCATCGTCGGCATGGCGAACGCGATGCCGACGCCCATCACGACCAGGCCGCCCAGCATGCCGCCGTAGCCGGCGCCACTGAGCAGGGAGATCGCGGCGAGGCCCGCCGCGAGCAGCGACATCCCCGAAACGATCATTCCGGGGGTGCCGAACCGGGGGATCAGACGGGCGCCCAGACCGGTGAAGTTGATCAGGATGACCGTGACGGCGAGCGGCGCCATCCGCAGCCCTGCGTCCAACGGGCCGTAACCGAGCACCAGTTGGAGATGCTGGGTGAGCAGGAACATCGAGCCGCCCATCCCGAAGGCGACGAGGATGCCGCCCGAGACGGCGCCGATGAACCGGCGGTTGCGGAAGAAGTGCATGTCCAGCATCGGATACGGGACGTGCAGCTCCCACAGCGCGAAGACGGCGAGCCCGACGGCACCGACGGCCGCGGAGATCAGCACCCGGCCGGACAGCCAGCCGTACATGGGCCCGGAGATGATCGCAAAGACCACTCCGACCATGCCGATCATGGACAGCAGGGCACCCAGCAGGTCCGGCCGTTCACCGCCGCGGCTCCTGGACTCGGGGACGAGGACGACGACGGCCGCCAGCGCCATGGCAGCGACGGGGAGGTTGACCAGGAACAGCGAGCCCCACCAGAAGTGGTCGAGCAGCGAGCCGCCGATCAGCGGGCCGGCGGCGAAGCCGAGGGAGTTGACCGAGCTCCAGATGCCGATGGCCCGGGGGCGCTCCTCGTCGTCGAAGATCTGCATGACGACGGCGAGGGTGGTGGTCACCAGCAGAGCCCCGCCGATACCCATGCCGGCGCGTGCGGCGATGAGCCGGCCCGGTGACTGGGCCAGGGCGGCGCCGAGCGAGGCGACGCCGAACAGTGCCAGCCCGACGACCAGCATCTTCTTGCGGCCGTACCGGTCGGCGGAGTTGCCCGCGGTGAGCAGCAGACCGGACTGGACCAGCGAATACGCGTTGATCATCCACTGGACGTCGGCGGTGGTCGCGCCCAGCTCCTCGGTGAGGGAGGGGATGGCGACGTTCAGGACGGTGTTGTCGAGGATGACCGTCAGCTGGGCGAGGCAGATGACGGCGAGGATCAGCCAGCGGGCGGCGGGGCGGCCCGGCGGCTGGAGAGTGGCGGCGGTGGCGTCGGAGGCCACGGAGGACATACAGGCTCCCTGTACGGTGCGAGCGGTGACTTACATCGTACAGGGAGAGCTATACGCCGTACATTTGGTTTCGGCCGTACGGGGGGTGGAGCCGGATGACGTGGCCCGGGGAGCGCGGGGCCGTGGGCCGGGGAGCGAGGCATGAGCCGGGGGGGCGGGCCGTTGCTGCGGATGGGCCGCCCGGGGCAGGCCTTCCACCTTCCGACTCATGCCCTCGGAGTCACGCTTCCGGGTCACGCCTTTGGGTCACGGTCACGCCTTCCGGGTCACGCTCTCCGGGGCCCGGTCAGGCTTTCCGGGTCAGGTCGTAGAAGGTGGCGCTGCCGACGGTGACCTTCCGGAAGGTTTTCTCCACCCAGGAAGTGATCTTCGACGAGCCGCCGCCCCGGCCGCCGCCAGGGCCGCCCTTCCCGCCACCGGGACCGCCCTGCCCGCCCGCGATGAAGTAGTGGATCTTTCCGTCCGCGACCTCCTTCTTGAACTGGCTGAGGGTCGGCGACGGGTCACTCCCGTTGAAGCCGCCGATCGCCATCACCGGCTTCTCGGTGGCGAGTTGGTAGCTCGCCGCATTCTGCGAGGCGATCGCCGCGGCGGCCCAGGTGTAGTCCCCGGCGTCCTTCTCCAGCAGCGCCTTGGCCTGGGTGCTCACCTTGCTGCCGTTGAGCAGACCGCCCATGCCGCCCATCCGCCCGGCGCCACGCTCACCGAAGCCGCCCATGCCGCCGGGGAAGCCCCGCCGACCGCCTTGGTGCCGGCCACCGGCGCCCTGCCCAGGGAACCGGCCCGGGTTGGTGGCCTGGTTGTTGCCCTGGTTGCTGCCCTGCTTGGCGCCCTGGTTGTTGCCCTGGGGTCCGCCCTGGCCCTGGCCCGGGCCGCCCGGCATGCCGCCGTTGTTGCCACGCCACATACCGGGCCGCCCGCCACCCGGGAAGCGGCCGCCGGGCCCGCCCATGCCGCCTCGCACCGTGGGGCCGGCGGTGATGATCGACCCGCTCTTGGGCGTGTTGACCGTTTGGAGCGTGTACGCGACCGGACCGGCCAGCGCCGTTGCCACCCCGAGCCCGGCCGCCAGCACCGCGAGGCGTCGGCCCGTCCACAGCGGGGAGCGTTCCGATGCTCCGCCCCGTGCCTGCTCCTCGTCCCGCGTCGCCTGCTCCCCGCCCCGCGCCGACGCTCCCGCCCGTACCGGCAGCAGCAGCCCCAGCGCCGACAGCAGACCGAGGGCCGGCACCGTCCAGCGCAGCCACGGCAGCCAGTCCGGCGACCGGTTCAGCAGCACGTACGACCATCCGGCGGTCACTGCGACCGTCACGGCCAGCACGAGCGAGGCGGCCCGCCCGCCGCGCCGCCACAACAGCGTCGCGCCCATCCCGACCAGCGCCGCGATATACGGAGCCAGCGCGATGTTGTAGTACTGGTGGAAGATCCCGGACATGAAGCTGAAGGTCGTGAAGGTCATCAGCAGCGCGCCGCCCCACACCAGGAACTCCGCCCGCTGACCGGCCTGTTCGGCATCGGTCGCGCGCCGGGCCCGCCACAGCAGCCACACGCCCGCGACCAGCAGGATCAGCGCCGCAGGCAGCAGCCACGAGATCTGCCCGCCCATGTCGGACGAGAACAGCCGGGTGACCCCGGTCTCCCCCCATCCGCCACCGCCACCGGGACGGCCACCGCCCCCGCCGACACTGCCGGTCTCATTGCCGCTGATCCGCCCGAAGCCGTTGTAGCCGAAGGTCAACTCCAGGAAGCTGTTGTGCTGCGAGCCGCCGATGTACGGGCGCGAGGACGCGGGCCACAGCTCGACGACCGCCACCCACCAGCCACCGGACACCACGATCGCCAGCCCCGCGAGCAGCAGCTGCCCGAACCGCCGGCGCAGCGCCACCGGCCCGCACCAGACATAGATCACGGCGAGCGCCGGCAGGATCAGCCACGCCTGCAGCGTCTTGGTGAGAAAGCCCAGGCCGAAGCAGACCCCGGCCAGCACCAGCCACTTCGTACGGCCGTCCTCAAGCGCCCGCAGGACGGCGGCGATCGCACAGACCATCAGGAGACACAGCAGCGCATCGGGGTTGTTGAACCGGAACATCAGCGCCGCGACCGGCGTCACGGCCAGCGCCCCGCCGGCCAGCAGCCCCGCCCCCGCACCGAACCGCCGCCGTATGACCCCGTAGAGCACCCCGACCGTCGCCACACCCATCAGCGCCTCGGGCACCAGGATCGCCCACGAGCTGAGCCCGAAGAGCCGTACGGACAGCGCCATCGGCCACAGCGCGGCCGGCGGCTTGTCGACGGTGATGGAGTTCGCCGCGTCGGAGGAGCCGAAGAAGAACGCCTTCCAGCTCTCGCTGCCGGCTTGCACCGCGGCCGAGTAGAACTGGTTGGCATAACCGGAGGAGGACAGACTCCAGAGGTAGAGCGCGGCCGTGACCAGCAACAACGCCAGCAGCGCGGGCCGCGCCCAGCGCGCATCGGAGGCGGTCTCCGACGCCGCCCGGGGAGCGGCGACCGATGCCGGCGCTCGTCCGCGCGAGGTGAACGGGGGCCGGTACGACGGCTGGGCCGGCGTGGCGGACGGGGGCGGGGTCATCGAACGCTCCTGGTCAGGTCGTGGTGGTCGTGGTGGTCGTGCGTGGTGGGCGGCTGCGGTGCGTCGGCGTCGTCGCGCCGCTCACGGTCCGGGAAGACCCAGGCGCGGAAGAGCAGGAACCGCAGCACCGTCGCCGCGAGGTTGGCGGCCACCAGCACCGCGAGTTCGGTGCCGTGCGAGGAGTCGCCGCCGGCGGCGTCGAGGGCGGCCAGGGAGCCGCTGGTCAGCGCCAGCCCGATGGCGAAGACCACCAGCCCCTGGGCCTGGTGGCGGACCGCCCGGTCCCGGCCCCGCACCCCGAAGGTCAGCCGCCGGTTGGCCGCCGTATTGGCCAGGGCGGACACCAACAGCGCCACCGCATTGGCGAGTTGGGGCCCCGCCCCGAGCCGGAAGAGGGAGTAGAGGCCGAGATAGAGCAGGGTGCTGAGCCCGCCGACGACACAGAAACCGACGAGCTGACGGGCCAGGCCGCCGGGCACCCCGGACAGCTCACGGTCGCGCGGGTCGTCCCCGAACGGCCGGGCGAGCCGGTCCAGCGGCAGCGCGCCGGTCGCCAGCGCCCGCCCCACCCGCCATACGCCCTTGAGGTCGTCGGTGGCCGTCCGCACCAGCTGCACGGTGCTGTCGGGGTCGTCGACCCAGTCCACCGGCACCTCGTGGATCCGCAGCCCGGCCCGCTCCGCGAGCACCAGCATCTCGGTGTCGAAGAACCATCCGGTGTCCTCGATCATCGGCAGCAGCCGCGCGGCGACATCGCCGCGGATGGCCTTGAACCCGCACTGCGCATCGGAGAAGCGTGCCGAGAGCGAGCCGCGCAGGATGAGGTTGTACATACGCGAGATGAACTCCCGCTTCGGGCCGCGCACCACCCGCGCACTACGGCTGAGCCGGGAGCCGATCGCCAGGTCCGAATGCCCGGAGATCAACGGGGCGACCAGCGGCAGCAGCGCGTTGAGGTCAGTGGACAGATCGACGTCCATGTAGGCCAGCACCGGTGCCTCGGAGAGCGACCACACCGTGCGCAGCGCCCGCCCGCGCCCCTTCTGCTCCAGCCGTACCGCCGTGACCTCGTCGATCGCGTCGTCGAGCACGGCGGCGACCTCCGGCGTACGGTCCGTGCTCGCGTTGTCGGCGATGGTGATGCGGAAGCCGTACGGGAAGGTGCGGGCGAGGTGCTCGTGCAGCCGCCGCACACACGGTTCGAGATCGCGCTCCTCGTTGTAGACGGGGATCACCACATCGAGGACGGTCGCGATCTGACCGAGCCGCAGATGCTCGCGCGGTGGCAGGGAGCCCAGCGGGGTGCGGGGCGGCTGTGTCGTTGTCATGTGGACGACATTCGCCAACCGCGCTGTCATGGCCGTGTGCTGAGGCTGTGTTCTGGCTGTGAGGGGGAGCGGGGGGATCAGGGGCTTCGGGGGGGGAGCGGGGCGTGAGGGTGCCGGGGGGGGCGGAGGGTGCCGGGAGGGCGGAGGGGCGAGGAGGGCGGACAAGGGTGCGGGCGGGTGGTGCGGCGGGCGCCTGCGGTGGTGCCTGCGTCCCGTGGTCGGTCCGTAGCGTCCCTTGGGCGGTGCCTGGCCCCCCGTGGGCGGTACCTGCCCTCCGCCCGTGGCCGGTGTCTAGCCTCCCGCCGGTGCCTCCGGCCCCGTGGCCGGTGCGTGCCGCCGCGCAGCCGGTGCCTTAGAGGCGGCCACCGCCGCCGTCGGCAGCGTCACCGTGAAGACCGTCCGCCCCGGCACACTGCCGACCCCGACCGTGCCACCGTGCGCGGCAACCACCGCCTGGACGATGGCGAGGCCGAGCCCCGTGCTCCCGGCAGCACGCGAACGCGAGGCGTCACCCCGCGCGAACCGCTCGAAGACATGCGGGAGGAGAGCGGCCGGAATGCCGGGCCCGTCGTCCTCCACCTCCAACTGGACGACGTCGCGGCGCCCGGCAGTACGGCCGGCAGTGCGCACCCGCGCGGTCACCGTGGTCCCCTCGGGCGTATGCGTACGGGCATTGGCCAGCAGATTCACCAAGATCTGGTGCAGCCGCCCGCCATCGCCGCACACCAAAGCCGGCTCATCGGGCAGCTCCAGCCGCCACCGGTGGCCGGGCCCCGCCACCCGCGCATCGCTCACCGCATCCACCACCAGCGGCGACAGGTCCGTGCTCTCGTACGAGAGCGGGCGCCCGGAATCGAGCCGGGCCAGCAGCAACAGGTCCTCCACCAGCCCCGTCATCCGCTCCGCCTCCGACTCGATCCGCCCCAGGGCGTGCCGGGTCTCCGGCCCTGGCTGCTCCCGCCCGCGCCGGGTCAGCTCGGCATAGCCCCGGATCGAGGCGAGCGGCGTCCGCAGCTCATGGCTGGCGTCGGCGACAAACCGCCGCACCCGCATCTCGCTCTCCTGACGGACCGAGAGCGCCGAGCCGACATGCCCCAGCATCCGGTTCAGCGCCGCACCGACCTGCCCCACTTCCGTACGGCCGTCCGACTCGGACACCGGCACCCGGACATGCAGCGCCACCTCGCCCTGGTGCAGCGGGAGTTCGGAGACCCGGGTGGCGGTGGCGGCGACCCGGCGCAGGGGTCGCAGGGCGATGCCGACCATGGTGGAACCGGCGATGCCGGCCGCGATCAGCCCGGCGACCGTCACACACTCCTCGATGACCACCAGTTGGCTGACCGTGTCCTGCACCTTGCCGAGCGGAAGACCGAGCGCCAGCGAGCCGTCCCTGGCGGACATCACCCGGTAGTCACCGAGCCCCGGCAGTTCGGCGGTGTGCGGGTTGCCGTCCCGCGGCACCGTGTTCAGCGCCGCGACCTGCACCTCGGACAGCGGCGCCAGCCGATCCCCGGGCAGCCGGTTGGTCGAGTTGTTCAGCCTGGCGCCGTCCTTGGTCGTGCCGTCGGGCCCGAACAGCGCCCCCACCGTCTCCAGGGGCTGACCGCCCATCGCCACGAAGTCCAGGGTCCGCGTACGCCGCGGATCATGCGGCCGCGGGCCGCCCTGGGCATGCTTCACGGAATCCCGCAGCTGGTGGTCCAACTGCCCTTGCAGATAGGAGTGCAGCGCAATGGTCGTCACCGTGCCGATCACGGCCCCGACGACAGCGATCAGCGCAACCGCCGACACGACGAGCCGGGTCCGGAGCGACCAGCGGCGGCGGGGGGTGGGAGGTGGAGTGGCGGGGCTTGCGGGGGGTGTCGAGGGGGCAGGGGGTGTCGGGGCGGATGTCGGGGCTGCGGTGGCCGGGCCTGCGGGAGCCGGGCCTGCGGGAGTGCCGTGGGTGACCGGAGTGCCGTGGGTGGCCGGGGTACCAGGACCGGCCGGTCCGGTGGCCGAGGTTCGAGGCACCGGCCTACCCACCCGGCTTGATGAGGTAGCCCGCGCCGCGCCGGGTGTGAATCATCGGCGCCCGCCCCGCGTCGATCTTCCGCCGCAGATAGGAGATATACAGCTCCACGACGTTGGCCTGGCCGCCGAAGTCATAGCTCCAGACCCGGTCGAGGATCTGGGTCTTGCTCAGCACCCGCCGCGGATTGCGCATCAGATAGCGCAGCAACTCGAACTCGGTGGCGGTCAGATGGATCTCCTGGCCGTCGCGCCACACCTCATGGCTGTCCTCGTCGAGCACCAGATCGCCCACGGTCAGCCGCGACTCGCTCCGCGCGGCGGCCGCCCCGGCCCGGCGCAGCAGCCCCCGCAGCCTGGCCACCACCTCTTCCAGGCTGAACGGCTTGGTGACATAGTCGTCGCCGCCCGCCGTCAGCCCGGCGATCCGGTCCTCGACCGCGTCCTTGGCGGTCAGGAACAGCACCGGCACATCCGGCAGTTCCCGCCGCAACCGTCCGAGCACCGTCAGCCCGTCCATGTCCGGCAGCATCACATCGAGCAGCACCGCATCCGGCCGCCAACTACGGGCGCAGCGCAGCGCCCCCGCGCCGTCCCCTTCCGCGCGGATGTCCCACCCCTCGTAGCGCAGGGCGAGCGACAGCAGATCGGCGAGCGAGGACTCGTCGTCCACGACCAGCACCCGCACGGGGCTGCCGTCGGGCCGCAGCAGCTCCGGCTGCTTTCCGGGCGCGCCCCTGGAGGACGAGGCCGAAGCCGGCATACGAAACGACGCTGAGGACGACGAAGTCACGGTCATGCCCGTGATCCTGGCCCGCCCCCCTGAGAGCTCCCTTGCGCCTTCCTGTGAATCTCCTGAGAATCCCCCGTGCTTGGTCCCGAGCCCGGGGGCCGCTGCCTCCCCTCGCGGGCTTCCTCCCTCCCCCGGGCCCCCTGCCCACCCCCTCACCCCACCCCTCACCGGCCGCCGTTGGCCCCCGCCAACCGCCTGCCGGCCCTTGACCGACCTGGGCCGCCCCCCGCGCGGTCCAGGTCGATCACCACTCCTTAAGCATCGCACCTGCCACTGACAATCGCTCTGACCAGCACCTTTACCGCCATACGGAAAGCCCGCGGGGTGCTCCGGCAACCGTCCGCCGCGCCCTTCTCCTCCCTCCGCCCGCACCGCCCCATCCCGTGCGGCGTACCGCGGATACCGTCACCCCATGAGACTCCTCGCCCTCTCCGGCAGTCTGCGTGCGCGCTCCTCCAACGGCGCGGTGCTGCGCTCCGCTCTGGCCTTCTGGGACGGCCCGACCGCCACCGCGGACATCGGCACGCTCCCGCACTTCAACCCCGACCTGGACGGCGAGGACGCCACACCCCCGGCCCCGGTAGCCGCCCTGCGCACCGCGGTCGCGACGGCCGACGCCCTGCTCGTCGTCAGCCCCGAGTACGCGCACGGTGTCCCCGGCGTCCTGAAGAACGCCCTCGACTGGCTGGTCAGCAGCGGCGAATGCGTCACCAAGCCGATCGCGGTGATCACCGCCTCGCCGTTCCCGACCGGCGGCGACCACGCCAACGCCCAGCTCCGCGAGACCCTGCGCATGATGACCGGCGAGGTCGTCGCGGCCGCCTGCCGCGAAATCCCCGCCATCGGCCCGAAGATCGATCCCACTACGGATCGCGTGACGGACGAGTCCACCCTGTCCGATCTGCGCGCGGCCCTGTCTCATCTGGCCGCAGCCGCCGCCCCCTCACCTCCGAACGGCCCTGATCGCGCCGAACCTCTGAACTGCGCCCCACCCACGCCCGGACGGCCCTGAACGCGCCGAACTACGCCCCACTCACGCCCAGAAGGCCCTCAGCACCCAGCACACCGCCCCTTACCTCCCCTGGACGAAGCGGCCCCGGCCCCGCCCCGACCCCCGGCTCACACCCCGAACAACCGCGCCGCATTCCCGTAACAGACCCCCCGCAGCCACTCCTCACCCAGCTCCAGCCGGGCAACCGCCTCCAGCGCATGCGCGTACCCATACGGGATGTTGGGGAAGTCACTGCCGAACAGCACCCGGTCGCCGAGGTCCGTGAGCCGGCCGCGTTCCGCCCGCGGGAACGGCGCGATCCGCTCGGAGAAGTCCGTGAAGGCCATCGTCGTATCGAGGTGCACGCCCGGATAGCGCTGCGCAAGGTCCAGGAAGTCGACGTACTCCGGCATCCCCATGTGCGCGATGATCAGTCGCAGCCGGGAATGGCGGGCCAGCAGCCGCCCGATCGGCTCGGGCCCGGTGTGTTTGCCCGGGGCCGGACCCGACCCGCAGTGGATGACCACCGGCACCCCCGCCTCCGCGAGGGCACCCCACACGGGGTCGAGCAACACATCGGCCGGGTCATACCCGCCCACCTGCACATGCGCCTTGAAGACCCGTGCCCCGCCCGCCAGTTCGGCACGCACATACGCCGCAGCGCCGTCCTCCGGAAAGAAGGTCGCGGTCCGCAGACAGTCGGGCGTACGGGAGGCGAAATCGGCCGCCCAGCCGTTCAGCCACTGCGCCATTCCCGGCTTGTGCGGATAGACCATCGACGTGAAGGCCCGCACGCCGAAGCCACGCAGCACCGCCAGCCGCTCGTCCTCCTCGAACCGGTACGCGATCGGCCACGCCCGCCCCACCAGCGGCCCGGCCGCGTCGAAGTACGCCCAGACCTTCGCCATCACCCGCTCGGGCATGAAGTGCGTATGCACATCGATCAGCCCCGGCAGCCCCAACTCCCGCCAGAATGCGCCGACCCGCTCATCACCATCCGCCACGCCGGGCCCTCCCCTCACGTCCCCTTACGGCTCCGGCCACTCCGGTACCGCTCACTACGGCCGCACCCGCGACGCCCTACCCTGCGCAAGCCGACGCAACGCGCTCAGCCGCCACCACGCACTCAGCCACCGCACCGTGCTCAGCCCCCGGACCCGCGATCTACCTGCACACGGCATCTAAACGCCCCGGCCCGGCCCGGAACAACCCCTCAACCGCTTCCCCGGCGAGCCCCGCAAGCCCCGCCCGCCACCAGACCCGCGCCCCCTCCCCCCACGAGCCCACTCCATCCAGACCCGGCCCCCTGCAGAACAACCCCTCTCAGAACAACCCTTCCTGGCGCCCCTTCTCCCTCTCCTCCCCCTCCCGTTCCCCCGCCCCCGGCACCGCGCCCCGCACCGGCACCGTCGTCACCCGCCCCACAGCCGCCCCCAGCACCCACCCCGACAACACCCGCGCATCCATCACCGCAACCACCCCACCGGACCCGCCCGTCCCACCGGCCCGGCCCGGCCCAGCTGCGGCCCCGGCCGCTCCTCCCCCTTCCCAGCCCCCCGCCAACCGCAGATACACATCGGACCCCACCCCGGTCAGCACCTCCCCCACGATCTCCGCCCCGGACGTCATCCCGCCCAGCTCCGCCACCGCCCCCGGAATACGGTCGAGCCCGAACAGCTCCGTATGGTCCGCACAGGCGAACTCCACCGGCTGCAGCGTCTCCGGCCAGCCCGGCAACTCCCGGGCGTCCGCGTGTAGTTGAGCCAGCTCCGCGGCGCGTTCCGGCACCTGGGGCAGCGCCCCACGAGCCGTCCGTTTCGCCGCCTTCGCCAACCGGTCGGGTACCGCCAGCGCGCTCCCCAGCAGCACCTCCGCCCGCCGCGCCGCCATCAAGGGCCCGCGCCCCAGCCATGCGTACGCCACCGCCCCCTGCTCCACCAGCCGGGCCGGCCCGCGCTCGACGGCCGTGATCCCCACCTTGAGCAGGCCGGGGCCGAAGTACGCGAGGTAGACGCCGTACGGGCGCGGATCATCGGCCATGGTGTCCGCAGCCACCGAACGCGACCGGTCCAGCTGGGCGCACCGCGCGCACTGGTCCTTGGCACTCGCACCGTCGAGCTCCGCACCGTACGGACACACGATCCAGCGGCCGGCTCGCCGCACGCCCAGACAGCGCCGCTCCCCCTGCGCGGCGAACGCCAGCACCTTGCCCGCGGGGAGCATGCTCACCCGCTCCTCGCCCCGCTCGGCGCAGTACCAGCCGAGCCGCTGCCCGAACCGCCCCGCCGGCTCCGGCCCGCCGCCTGACCAGCGCGGTCCCGTACATCGCCACACACCGCCAGCGTACGACCACCCACTGACAACGCCGCCCGCACGCAAGGCCCCGCCCGGCCTCGGACCGACGCCCCCACAACGCCCCGCAGCACCCCCAGCACCCACCCCGACAACTCCCGGCGCCTACCGCCCCACACCCACCGTCCCCACCCGCACCCAGCCCCCGGCCTCACCCCGCACCAGACCTCACGCCACCAGCCCGCCGCCGCCCCCACTCCCCGGCCCCCGGAACGTGCTCCGATAGGCCCGCGGCGACACCCCCAGCGCCGACTGCAGATGCATCCGCAGCGAGGCCGCCGTCCCGAAGCCCGCCTCCGCCGCGATCCGGTCCACCGTCAGCTCCGTCTCCTCCAGCAACTGCCGGGCCCGCTCGATCCGTTGCTGCGTCAGCCACTGCAGCGGCGAGATCCCGACCTCCTCCCGGAACCGCCGGGTGAAGGTCCGTACGCTCATCGACTCCCGTGCCGCCAGCTCCCGCAGGCTGAGCGGCCGGTCCAGATGTTCCAGCGCCCAGGCCCTCGCCACCCCCGTGGAGGACACCTGCGGCTCCGGCACCGGCCGCCGGATGTACTGCGCCTGCCCGCCCTCCCGGTGCGGCGGCACGACCGTCCGCCGCGCCACGTCGTTGGCCACCGCCGCCCCGTGATCGCACCGGACCATGTGCAGACACAGATCGATCCCGGAGGCGACCCCCGCCGCGGTCAGCACATCGCCCTCGTCCGTGTACAGCACATCCGCATCCAGCTCGACGGCCGGGTACAACTGGCGGAAGTCGTCCACCGACCGCCAGTGTGTGGTCGCCCGCCGCCCGTCCAGCAGCCCGGCCGCGGCCAGCACGAACGCCCCCGTACAGATCGACGCGATCCGGGTCCCGGGCCGTATCCGGCCCAGCGCTGCGGCCATCGCCGGATTCAACCGCCCGGCGCCCCGCCCCTCCCCCCGTCCGTAGTCCGTCCCGGACGCCGGTACGACCACGGTGTCGGCCTCCGCCAGCGCCTCCGGCCCGTGCGCGACATTCACCGTGAAATCCGTGTCCGTACGCACCTCACCCGGCTCCAGCGCACAGGTCACCAACTCGTAGAGCCGCTCCCCGTCCGCCGACCGGGCCTCCCCAAAGATCCGGTGCACGATTCCCACCTCGATCGGCAGCATCCCGTCCCGCACCAGCACCGCCACCCGGTGCGGCCGCCCGCCCCCCGGAACCGCCGGCGCATGCCCACCACCACTACCGCTGCCGCTCTCCACCACACTCATGGCCCGATCCTTACACATCATGACCATCGGGCCACTCGATCTCGCCCACCGCTCCCGGGACAGTGGAGGACATGAAGGTCCTCTGGCTGTTCGCCCACCCCGACCAGCGCTCCCTGAGCGGCGCCCTCAAGGCCGAGGGACTACGCACCCTCGACGCCCACGGCCACGAGCACCGCGTCTCCGACCTGTACGCCATGAAGTGGAACCCGGTGGTCGATGCCGCCGACTACGACCACGACCCGGCCGACCGCCTGCTCATCGGGGCGGCCTCGGAGTGCGCCTACTCGGCCGGTCACTTGGCCCCTGACATCCGCGCCGAACAGCAGAAACTCGCCTGGGCCGACACCTTGATCGTCCAGTTCCCCCTGTGGTGGTACGGCATGCCGGCCATCCTCAAGGGCTGGTTCGACCGCGTCTTCGTCAAGGGCTTCGCGTTCGGCATCACCGACCCCGCCACCGGCCGCCCCCAGCGCTACGGCGACGGCAAACTCACCGGCAAGCGCGCCATGGTCATCACCACCGCCGGCGCCCGCGCCGCCACCCTCGGCCCGCGCGGCGTCAACGGAGACCTCAACGACCTCCTCTTCCCCCTCCAGCACGGCACCCTCTGGTACACCGGGATCTCCGTCGTCCCGCCCCTCCTGATCCCCGGCGCGGACCGCACCACCCCCACCGCCTACGCGACCGCCGCCACCCGCCTGCGCGAGCGCCTGCACACCCTCCCCACCACCGAGCCGCTGCCCTTCCGCCACCAGAACGACGGTGACTACGACGACGACCTGCTCCTCCGCCCCCACCTGACCCGCCCCCACACCGGCCCGGCCGCCCACTACACGGCCCCACCGCCACCGGTCCACGACTGAACCGCAGGCACCCGCACGCACAAAAGCCGCAGGCCCAGTGGAATGAAATCCACTGGGCCTGCGGCTTTTCAGTAGCGGGGACAGGATTTGAACCTGCGACCTCTGGGTTATGAGCCCAGCGAGCTACCGAGCTGCTCCACCCCGCGTCGATGAACTGAACATTACGCCACTCCCCCACCAATGCCTAATCGTTTCCTTCACCGCCACCCCACGCCCACACCACCCCCTCTCAACTCACCTCCACAGCAAGCTGGTTGAAGCCCTCCGCACCCACACCCGCTCTCCCTCCTGCAACGCTGCTGTCATGACGCGGCACCTGATAGCAGTCGTCGGCAACAGCCCGGGCGTCGGAAAATCGACCCTCTGCCACTCCCTGGCCGCCTGGATGGCGAACACCGGAGCCACTGTCGACCACTTCCGAGAGGCCGACATCCTCACCCGCCCGGCCTTCCGCCCCGTGGCCGCAGAGTTCGCCGACGGCAACAACAGCGTCCGCCCCGAGACCTTGATCGAATCCACCCGCGCCTCTATCGCCGAGTCCCGCGCCGCCGGCATCGACGTCCTGGTCACCGACGCGCTGCTCCCCTTCATCCCTTCCCTGGTGGCCTGGGGTCACGACGAGCCGTCCATCGCCCATGTCCTGCGCGAGTTGACCACCGCCGTCGAACCGACCCAGGTGACCGTGGTCTACGTTCACGACGACCCCTCGACCGCCCTCCACCGCGCCATCACCCGCGAGGGCCCCGACTGGGAACACTGGTACCTCACCAGACTCGCCCCCTCCCCCGGCACCCGCTCCGTCCACGACCTCCCCTCGGCCGCCACCCACCTACGCCACGAAGCCGCTCTGACCCTGCGCCTTCTGGCCACCACCCCTTGGCACGTCATCACGGTGGACGTCGCCGACCTCGACGCATCCGCCACCGCCGACCACGTCCGCCACCAACTCACCGGACTCATCGACTTCACGCCCCACTGAAGATCCCCCAGCACCCTCTCCCCCCGCCACTGCCCTTACCACCGCCGCGAAGGTCCACGGCCTGAGGTCCCCGGCACCCTGAGCGACATCGGCGCAGGCGCCGACGGCACCGCCTGGGGCGTCAACTCCGGCAACAAGATCTACCGATACACCGGAGACCAGCCGAGCTGAGCTCAGGACACCCGCCCCGCCAACTGGACAGACCCTCAATCTGGACAAGCCCTCAATGGAGCCTGGAGCCGCGTTCTGCATTGACCGGCTCGACACCGCCTCCCAAGGCTGCGCGACGGTTGGGGCCGTGTCCCGGGCGGCCAGCAGCGTGAACGGCTGAGGCAGCCACAACTGGCGCGTGCCGTGGGCTGGTCCAGTTGGTCACGTCGGCTTCTCCGCCCCCGCAGCGACGTACGGGCGCTGCAGGAACGGGCACCTGGGCCACACCGCACACCTGTCACTCGCCCTTGGCCGTCCCCGAAGGCTGCTCAGCACATCCGGCGGCACTCACAGGAGGTCCGCACAGTCCCCGACAAGCCCTCCGAAGCGAGGGGCGGCACCGGCTGACCCCGGTTGCCGTACTTCACCGCAGTACAGACACGACAAAGCCCCCGTCCGGATTACCCGGCGGGGGCTTTGATCTGCTGTGCGCTCGGCAGGATTCGAACCTGCAACCTTCTGATCCGTAGTCAGATGCTCTATCCGTTAAGCTACGAGCGCTTGGCTTTCCGGCGGTTTTTCTTGCCGGTCGGCGTTGCGGGAACAACATTACATGACCTGCGGCGTGAGGCGAAATCCATTACTCGCAGCACCTCTGACCTGCGAAAACGCGCTTCTGGCGGGGTTTGGGAAGCTACTGGGGCCAGGGGGAGTCTTCGATGATCCGGACGAAGTTCGGGCGGGTGTAGTCCTCTTCGAAGCGGTCCAGGACGTCGGCCTTCACATTGCCGAAAGTGGTCTGGGGACGGTGGGCCGGGCCGGCGTGGAAGGCGCGGAGGATGCGGCGCTTGAAGTCGGGGCGTGGGTGGGCGGCGACGACGGCCTCGCGGGTTTCCGCGGGGAGGGTGTCGTAGCCGATGCCGAGGACGTCGAGTTCGACGCCGACTGTGACGAGGGCCACTTCCGGGGCCATGTGGTGCGGGATTTCCGGGGTGGTGTGCAGGGCGATGCCCTCCCAGACCAGGCGGGCGCGGTCCGCGGGGATGCCGCGGGCGGTCAGGAAGGCGCGGGCCTCGTCGGCGCCGTCGAGCTCGAAGCGCTGCTGGGAGGTACGGAACTTCTCGGTGAGACCGAGGTCGTGGAAGAGGGCTCCATCAGGTCGTCGGTGACATCGCGGATCAGCTCGGTCGCTTCCCGGGCGAGTTTGCTGTCGGGGACGGGGATGCCCCCGATGGCGGTACCGGTGTCCGCCGAGGGCGAGCGGTCTTGAGGTGCCATGGGTCCAGGGTGGCGTGGGCGGTCGGATTCCACCCGGTACGCGGGGGCCGGTTGGCCGCGGACGTGGACAGTGGACGGTGGGGAGCGGTGGTGGGGGCCACGCGGTCGGCGTGTGGTGGTGGCGGGGGAGAGAGCGGGCGCGGTGGCCCGTAGGGGTCGGCCATGGCGGATGTGGACGGCGGGCGCGGGCCCTGGGGCGACGAAGCAGCCGTCGGGCGGGGCGACAGCAGCACCTCGGTCGGGAGGAACGCTGCGGCACCTCGGGCTGGGGACGCAGCGGCATCTCAGGCGGGGAACGCAGCAGCACGTGGGGGGCGGGCACCTCGGCCAGGAGGCGCAGCGTAGATCGCCCCGCGCGGGTAGCTCCGGTGCCGTGCACGGAAGAGATCGCCTCGCGTCCGTACAGGAGACCGCCTCGCGTCCGTACACGAGACCGCTACGCAGGAGATCGCTTTGCGGCCGTGGAGAGAAGATCGCTGCGGAGGCGTGTAAAAGCGTTCAGGCCCCGGTCGGTGAGGACCGGGGCCTGAACGAAGAAGAGCGGAGGCGGAGGGATTTGAACCCTCGATGGGGGGTAAGCCCCAAACCGCATTAGCAGTGCGGCGCCATAGACCGGACTAGGCGACGCCTCCACACACCCCACGCGCGCAGGCACGCTGTGGTGTGTCCAGATGATGGCACAGCTCCCAGGGCTGTCACCAATCGCCCCCTACGGTACTAGGCGCGCGGGCCACCCGGCAAAGACGTTCCTGCAGCGCAACGTCGGGGGCGGCGGCGCGTTAGAGGTGTCGGGGCCGTGGCGACTCGCGTCGTCGTGCGCCCCCGGCGTGTACGTACCGCGTACCGCCCCGCACTCGCCTCTCTGGAGCCTGTGATGCCGCACCGCCGGACGTCATTCCTCTTCGCCGCGGCCGCCAGCGCCGCCACCTCGGCCGTGACCCGCCTGACCTCCACCACGGCCGCCGCGGGCCGCGTCTGCGCCACCGCCGCCGTGTCCGTCGTCTCCGTCACCGCGGCGCTGGCCCTGGCGGCGCCCGCCGCGTCGGCCGCGCCGATCCCGCTGCCGTACCACTGGTCCGGGGACGGCATCATCGGCGCGGGTCACCACCCGCCCGCCGATCACCACGGCCTCACCGGTCACGGCACACCCGTTGATCACGGCACACCCGTCGGTCGCGTCACGCCCGGAAGTCGCGTCACGCCCGTAGACCACGACGCACGCGTCGATCACGGCGCACGCGTCGACCACGGCACACCGGTTCGCCACCACGCGCCTACCGATCACCTCACCGTCACCGTCCACCACTCGGGCTTGGCGGCCGCCAACGGCACCTTCGAGCTGTACTGCCACCCGGGCGGCGGCAACCACCGTCACGTCAAGCGCGCCTGCGACAAGCTGGACGGGATGACGAAGTGGGGCAAAGACCCGTTCGCTCCCGTACCTCAGGGCGTGAACTGCACGATGATGTACGGCGGCCCGGCCACCGCGCATGTCACCGGAACCTGGGCGGGACGTCCCGTCAACGCAGATTTCCGGCGCACCAATGGGTGTGAGATCAGCCGCTGGAGCCGCTTCGAACCCCTGCTCCCATCGACCCGTTCATGACCCGGTTCGTGCCCTAGTAGCGCGCCAGGTCAGGACGAGGGGCACATGTCGGGCGTGCGGTGAGTCGCACAAGGTCGTGGCATTACCTCCTCGTCATCCGCCTCCGCGCCTAGGGCAAGTGCCCGTAGACTCCATTCCAGCGATCCGCCACGGTGGGTCGGCAAGGTGCGGTAACAGGGAGGAAGCGTCGTCGTGAGCAGCAGGCCATCCCGAGGCGCTGCTCGCCTCGCAGCCATACTCGACGCCCTCCCCGACGCGCTGTTGCTCGTCAACTGCAACGGCACGGTCGTCAACGCCAACTCCATCGCGCTGGAGACCTTCGAGGCGCCGGGCACGGCCCTGGTGGGGCGCGGGTTGCTCGATCTGCTGCCCTCCTTCGACTCCAAGCGCATTCCGGGCTCCATGCGGCGCCACGACGAGGACACCGAGGGCGGCCGGACGAAGCCGACCCGTATGGTCGCGCGGCGTACGGACGGGACCGAGCTGCTGGTCGAGGTGACCAGCGCCAACCTGGAGGACGGCCGGACTCCGTACGAGTCCGCCTTCGAGGCCGCGTACGCCGATCACCGCAACGGCTACACGGGCAATGAGCTGCTGATGCTCGTCGTCCGTGATCTGACCGGGACGCTGGACACCGAGACCGAGCTGGCCCGCCAGCAGCGGCAGACCGAGATGATTCTGCGGGCCGCGGCCGAGGGCGTGGTCGGCGTCGACGGCGAGGGCAAGGTCGTCCTGGTCAATCCGTCCGCCGCGCAGATCCTGGGGTTCCGGGCGAGCGAGCTGGGCGGCAAGGAGCTGCATCCGCTGATCCACCACTCGCGGGCGGACGGCTCGGCGCTGCCGTGGGAGGACACTCCGCTGGCCGACACCCTCAAGTCCGGGCGCAAGCACCGGGTGCGCGGGCAGGCGCTGTGGGGGAAGGACGGGCGGGCGGTGCCCGTCGATCTGACAACGGCGCCGGTGCGGGACGGCGATCAGCTCGTCGGCGCGGTGATGACCTTCACCGACCGCCGTGCGTACGACTCGCTGGCCGCCCGGCACACCCAGCTGCTGGCGGTGCTCGACCAGGCGCTGCGCGGACCGCTGGAGGAGCTGAAGGGCGAGCTGGGCACGCTCGCCTCCGACCCGGCCGGCCAGCTCTGGCCCGAGGCGAACCAGATCCTGCACCACCTCGCGGCCGGCCATGCCCGGATGACGACGCTGGTGGACAACGTCCTCAGCTATCAGCGGTTGGACTCCGGCAAGGAGAAGCTCAACCGCACGAAGGTTTCGCTGGACGGTGTGGTCGCGGCGGGCGTGGAGGGCGCGATCGAGCTGATCGGGCCGGGCCGGGCGCAGTTCGCGGTGCATGCGCCGCCGATAGAGGCGACGGTCGACGCGGAGCGGATCGCCCAGGCGCTGTCCCATCTGATCGCGGATGTCGCGGGGGTGGACTCGACGGGCCGGATGCCGGCCGGTGAGGCCGGTGATTCGACGATCGTGGTGGCGGCGGCCAAGCGCGGTGATGTCGTACGGATCGAGGTGCGCGGCCCGTTCGGTGGCGGCGACCCGGTCCATGAGCCGATCGTCCGCGGGATCGTGCGGCAGCACGGCGGGCTGATGCAGACGCATGAGGTGCCCGGCGGCGGGCCCGGCGCCGGCGGCAGCGCGTATGTGCTGGAGCTGCCGGTGGCGGCGGACGGCACGACGGTGGACGGTGCGACGGACGGTGCGGACCGGATGGACGGGCCGACCGGCAATGAGACGACGGTGATGCCGGTACCGGCTGCCCACGCGCGGGGCACCCAGGGCAACGCGGCGGACACGGGCAACGGTGACCAGGAGCCGGACGGCGAGGGTCACGAGGGCGGCGAGGGCCACCCCGGTGGTGACGGCGGTTCCGGCGGGTCCGGTGAGTCGCTCGGTGGCGGTGGTGCGGAGCGCGGCGTGGCGGTGCCGGCCCAGGCGGGCGGGGCGCAGCCGACCGGTCGTCGCCGTGCGCGGCACTCGGGCGCGGAGCAGGGCACGCAATCGGGCGGACCGGCCACGGGAGCGGGTGCGGGGCCAAAGGCCGGTGTTCCGCACGGTGCCGTGGGCGACGGACCGCAGGGCGAGACGGGTCCCGGGGCGACCGAGGGCGGCCGGGGGGCTCATCCGCAGCACGGTGATGCCGCGCAGGGTACGCAGGGCGGCCGCCCGGCCGCGGACGGTACGGGGCTGCCGCCGGGCATGGCGGGGGCCGAGTCCGTACCGCCGACCGGCCGGCGCCGGGCCCGGCAGGGCGCCCCGGAGGGCGGCGGGCTGCCCGCGCTCCCCTCCGGAACGAACCAGACATCGGGACAGCAGCCGGGACGCGGACCCGCGGCGGGCACCCAGGGCCGTGGCACGGCAGCCGGTACGCAGAGGCCCGCGACGCCGCCGGCCGACGCGCAGACATCGGCTCCGGCCTCCGCGGCCGGATCGGCTCCGGTTCCGGCCCGTCCGCAGATTCCCGGGCAGAGCTCGGCGTCGGGGCAGACCCCGGCTCCGGGGCAGCCGCGCATTCCCGGTCAGGCACCGGCCCCGGTCGGACCCCAGGGCCTGGGCCCCGTACAGCCGAGCGGTCGGCGGGCGCGCCGGGCGCTGGCCGAGGCCCCCGAGCGGACCGCGCAGGGTGGCCGGGCATCCGCGGCCGCCTCCTCGGGGACGCAGCAGGCCGGTGCGCGTACCGCCTTTGCGCTGCCGCCCGCCGCGGCGGACCGGACCCCGCAGTCGTCGCCCGTGACCGCCGACCAGGTGCCCGCACAGGCCACCGGTCCACAGGACGGCGTCGGCACGGGACGCCGTCGGGCGCGTCGGCCGGTTGCCAACGGCCCGGAGGGGTCGATGCCCGGCGGACAGCCGGGGTACGAGCTGGAAGCAGCCGTCAACTCCGGTGCGGCGCAAGGCGAGTGGGACGGGGAGCCGACCGGCCGGCGGCGGGCCAGACGGGCCGCGGCCGAGGAACGCGCGGCCGCCGCCATGGCCGATTCCGAGTCGTCCGGCACGTTCGTGGCGGGCCCGGAGGGGCTGGTGGCGCAGCCCACCGAACCGGCGGAGGCGACGGATACGGCCACCGGCACGGCGCCCGGCATCGTCCCGACCCAGGACGCCGGTGCACCCCAAGCGCCCGACGCGCCTCAGCCGCCCCACGCCCCCGCCGCCCCGCAAGACCCCCGGGCACCCGACGCTCCCGCCCCCACCGGCCGTCGGCGCGGTCGCCCCAGCCCCGCCGAAGAGGCCGCGGGCCGGCCGCCCGTGCCGCCGCAGGGCGGATCCGCCGCGGCCCCGCACCGGCAGCCGCTGCCGCCCGCGGCCGAGGACGATGCGCACGCCGCGGGACACTCCCACGGGCGGGCGTTCAGCGTGCGCACGCTCGGGCAGGGGGTGCCGTTCGCCCAGCAGATCGCCGACCAGCAGCGCGCGCCGGTGCCGCCCGGCAGCACGCCGCCCGGCGGTACGTCCGCCGGTTCGGGCCGCCGCCGTAAGCTCGCCGCGCCGCCGCAGGAGGGCGAGCGGGCGACGGCCGCCGAGTCCCTGCCGGCCCAGGCGCGTCCGCGCCCCAATGCACCGCAGCCTCAGCAACAACAGCCCAGGCCGCCGGCCCCTCACCAGACCCCCGCCCAGCCCCAGCCGCAGCCCCATCTGATGGACGCCGGCGAGGGCCGGGCCTTTGCCATCTCCGCGCCCGACGAGGGCAGCGAGGGTCCCGAGCCGCTGGACGGCCCGAACGGCGCCATAGAGGTGATGGACCGTCAGCCGATGCCGATGGACGACGAGTTGCCGCCGGAGCCGCTGGACAATCCGCGTCGGCTGCTGGTCTGGCCGGCGCCGGATGTCGCCACCCAGCAGGCGCTGAGCGACCGCGGCTACCGACCGGTGATCGTCAACTCCCGCGAAGAGGTGGACGCCCAGATCGCCGCATACCCGGCGGCGCTCTTCGTCGACCCGCTGACCGGGCCGATCACGCGTACCGCGCTGCAGTCGCTGCGCCAGGCCGCGGGCGCGGCCGAGGTCCCCGTGCTGGTGACCGCCGGGCTGGGGCAGGCCACCCGGGAGGCCGCGTACGGCGCCGACCCGGCCGTCCTCCTCAAGGCGCTGGCCCCGCGCGACAGTGAGGTCCACCCGCCGCGGGTGCTGCTGATCGAGCAGAACGACGACATCGCGGGCGCTCTCACCATGTCGCTGGAGCGGCGCGGGATGCAGGTCGCACGGGCCGGCGGAGACGGCGACGCGGTCACCCTCGCGACGCAGATGCGGCCGAATCTGGTCGTGATGGATCTGATGCAGGTACGCCGCCGACGGGCCGGGATCGTCGACTGGCTGCGCGCCAACGGTCTGCTCGACCACACGCCGCTGGTCGTCTACACCTCCGCCGACATGGACCCGGCGCAGCTGCCGCGGCTGGCCGCCGGCGAGACGGTGCTCTTCCTCGCGGAGCGCTCCACGAGCGCCGAGGTGCAGGCCCGGATCGTCGACCTGCTTTCCAAGATCGGCACGAACTGACCACGGTCGGCAGGGGCCGGCCGGAGGCCTGAGGCGGGCCGGCGGGCCGGCGGGCGGGCCTGGGACGACGGTCGCCGGGGACCCCTACGGCCGGGAGCCCCCTACGGGCCAAGGCGGAGAGCCCTCTCCTGGCCGGCCGGACCCCGTATGCGGACCGGCCGAGCCCGCACGGACAGCCCGCCCGGCCGTACGGACAGCCCGGCCGGGCACCCGTGCCACAGGCGCCCGGCCAACGGCTCACGCCAGCAGTGTCACCTCCAACTCGCCCTGCGCGTACTGCCGGCGCAGCACCTTCTTGTCGAACTTCCCCACGCTCGTCTTGGGCACCGCCGGGATCACCGCCCACCGCTCCGGCAGCTGCCAGCGCGCGATCCGCTCACCGAGGAACGCCTTCAGCTCCTCGTACCCGATGGTCGCGCCCTGGGTGAGCACCACCGTCGCCAGCGGCCGCTCGCCCCACTTGTCGTCCGGTACGGCGACCACCGCGGCCTCCGCGACATGCGGGTGGGCCATCAGATGGTTCTCCAGCTCGACCGAGGAGATCCATTCGCCGCCGGACTTGATGACGTCCTTGGCGCGGTCGGTCAGCGTCAGATAGCCGTTCGGGGTGATGGTGCCGACATCGCCGGTGCGCAGCCAGCCGTCGGGGCTGAACTTGTCCTCGGGGCGCAGCGGTTCGCCCTGCGCGCCGCCGTAGTAGGCGCCGGCGATCCACGGGCCGCGGACCTCCAGCTCGCCCGCGGCCTTGCCGTCGCCGGGGAGCCGTTCGCCGTTGGGGCCGATCAGCCGTGCCTCGACGGAGGCGGCGAAGCGGCCCTGGGTGGCGCGGTAGGCCCACTCGTCGTCGCCGCTGACTCCGGCCGGCGGGTGGGCGACGGTGCCCAGCGGGGAGGTCTCGGTCATGCCCCAGGCGTGCACGACGCGGATGCCGTGCCGCTCCTCGAAGCCGCGCATCAGGGCGGGCGGGCAGGCGGAGCCGCCGATGACGACGGTGCGCAGACAGGAGACATCGCGCTGCGTGGCGTCGAGTGCGGCGAGCAGGCCCTGCCAGATGGTGGGCACGGCGGCGCCGATGGTGGGACGTACGGTCTCGATCATCTCGGCGAGCGGCGCGGGCTGCAGAAAGCGGTCCGGCATCAGCAGCGAGGCGCCGGCCATGAAGGCGGCGTGCGGCAGGCCCCAGGCGTTGACGTGGAACATCGGCACGACGGGGAGCGTGATGTCACGCGAGGTGAGCGCGAACGCCTCGGCGGTGTTGACCTGCATCGAGTGCAGATAGAGCGAACGGTGGCTGTAGAGCACGCCCTTGGGGTCGCCGGTGGTCCCCGAGGTGTAGCAGAGCGCCGCGGCCTCCCGCTCGTCGATCTCCGGCCAGTCGTAGCTCTCCGGCCGCCCGGCGATCAGCTCCTCGTAGTCGTGCACCCGCGCCGGGCCGCCCGCCACCAGGGAGTGGTCGCCGGGGCCGACGACCACGATGTGCTCGACGTTCGGCAGCTGCGGCAGCAAGGGGGCGAGCAGCGGCAGCAGGGTGCCGTTGGCGAGCACGACCCGGTCCTCGGCGTGGTTGACGATCCACACCAGCTGCTCGGCGGGCAGCCGCAGATTGAGTGTGTGCAGCACCGCCCCCATGGAGGGGATCGCGAGATAGGCCTCCAAGTGCTCCGCGTTGTTCCACATGAGCGTGCCGACGCGCTCCTCGTCGGCCACGGACAGCTCGTCGCGCAGCGCATGGGCGAGCTGTGCGGCCCGGCGGCCGACCTCGGCAAAGGTGCGCCGGTGCGGATCTCCCTCGGTCCAGGTGATGACCTGCGACTCACCGTGAACCGTCGACCCGTGGGCCAGGATTCGCGAGACGGTGAGCGGTACGTCCTGCATCGTGCTGAGCACCGGATGCCTCCGCGGTGTTACGGGCGGGTAGTGGTGCTGAGATTGTCGATGCATACCGGCTGGTATGTCACGCCCTCCGAGGTGTGTTCTTACCCGCTCGGGGCGGAATGTGGCCACGCCCGGATCGCCCCGGCGCACGGCAAGGAGCCGCGAGCCCCCTCGTGGCGTCACACACCCGCCCGCCCGGTGGCCGATTCGCCCGGCCGGCCCCGTGGGAGCCCCTGGTAGTCCGTGCCGTCGTTACCCGGCACCGGGTCACTCGGTTATTCGGCTACTCGGTTTCCTCTACTGAAGGAGCGTCCCATGCGCCCCCACCTCGGCCGTTGCCTCGTCCTTGCCGCCCTGGGCGGTGCCGGTGTGCTCGCGGCGTCCGGTGTCGCTCAGGCGGCGCCGCAGGCCGCACCGGCCCACCGGCCTTCCGGCGACGGCCCGTCACTCGGCCGGCCGCTGTTCGGCGGGCAGTTCGATCCCGTCGCCGGTATGGGCGGAGGTGTGATCTCCGGCGGCGGGAAGCCGGTCTTCACCCACGCCGGCAGCAGGTCCTGAGGCGCGGCGGCCGCCGCTCTCCGGCGGTCCGGCCGGCCGCTCACGGGCGCCGGTCGGCCGTCGGGGCCACCGCCTGGAGGACGAGCACCGACAGATCGTCCTCGACGGGCCCGGTGCCGAAGTCGTGTGCGGCGCGCCGTACGTGCTCGGCGAGGGCCTTGGCGCCCAGCCCCATGCCGTCCCGCAGCACCTCGATCAGACCGTCGTTGTCGTCCAACTGCCAGTTGCCGCACCGGCGTTCGGTGACGCCGTCGGTCACGCACAGCAGCGTCTCGCCCGGTGCGAGGACGAAGGAGCTGGCGTGGAATTCGGTGCCCTCGTCGATGCCGAGCAGCATCTGGGGGTCGGAGGCCGGCTCCACGGCGCCGTCGACGAACATGTGCAGCGGTGGCGGGTGGCCGGCGCTGGCGACCGTACAGCGGGCCCCTGGTACGCCCGGATCGACCTCCAGCTCGCCGTACAGCAGGCTCAGGAAGCGGGAGGTGGCCTGCTCGCCGCCCAGTTCCACCGCCTCCGCGCTCTCCTCGGCCATGGCCAGATTCAGCCTGCCGAGCACCGACTCGACACCATGGCCCTCGCGGGCCAGCAGCCGCACCAGATGGCGCGCCAGTCCGGTGACGGACATCGCCTCGGGGTCCTTGCCCTGTACGTCCCCGAGCAGGAAGCACCAGCGGCGGTTGCCCATCGGGAAGACGTCGTAGAAGTCGCCGCCGACGGTCTGCCCCTCGCCGTGCGGCTCATAGACGATCGCCGTGTCGACGCCGACGATGCTGGCGAGCGTCGCGGGCAGCTGCCGGCGCTGGAGCGCCAGGCTGATCGTGGTCTGCCGGGTGTACTGGCGGGCGGTGAACACGGCCTGCGCGACCCGGCGTGCCACGTCCTCGACCATCCGCACCACGGTGTCGGTCATCTGCAGGTGCCCCGCCCGGCCGAGCAGCAGCATGCCCTGGTCGACGTCGCGGGCGACCAGGGGGAAGGCGAGCGCGGACCCGCCCGAGGGAGCCGTGCCGGCGCACTCCGGCCAGGGCCAGGGGGTGCCGGCGGTGCGGATGATGTCGGTCGGCGGGTCCCGTTCCAGTTCGGCACGGAGCGGGCTGATCCGCCGCTCGTCGACATGCCAGACCCGCGACAGCTGCATGCCGCCGCCCTCCGTGGTCAGCCAGATGGCACACCAGTCGGCGAGCCGGGGCACCAGCAGCTGGGCGGCGAGCGCGGTGACCATGTCCTGGTCGAGCTGCCCGGCCAGCAGCTCGCTGGTCTCGGCGAGGAAGGACGGGCCACCGCGGTCGGCCCATTCGGCGGCGAACCCGTGCGGGCGGCCGCGCGGGGTCACGGGGTGGGCCAGGCGTACCGGAGGCTCGGCGCGGCGCGACTCGCGCTGGGGCACGCGGCTGGGGCGCAGGGACTCGCCCTCGGTGGCCTCCAGACGGAACCAGACGGTCTTCACGGCCTGCCGGTAGGTCACGCCCCAGGACTCCGCCAGCGCGCTGACCAGCTGGAGTCCGAATCCCGGCTCTCCGGTGCGGGCGTCGACCCCACCGCGTACGCCCCGGGCGGGATGGCGGTCGGAGACCTCCAGCACCACGCCCACCTTGGCCGGGCGGCGCTCCCCGTCGTCCTCGGCGGCCGGCCGGTCGTGCTCCAGGCGGCAGGTCACATCGATATCGGTACCGGCGTACATCACGGCATTGGTGACCAGCTCGCTGGTGAGCAGAACGGCGTCGTGGATGAGCTCCGCGCTGATCGCCGCCGCGCCGGGCCCTGCCGTGGCAGAAGGAGCGGCCGCCCGTTCGGTGAGCAGCGCGCGCACGAATTTACGTGCACCGGCGGCCGCGAGCTGATTGGCGGGCAGGCCTTTCCGGGACACGGATTCCGTCGCGTGTGGGGAGGACAGCGGTACCACTGCGCCCCCTGAATGTGCCGGGAAAAACTGATTACAAGCGCTTTATACTATGTCATATCTGCCCAAATGGATCACCCTGCCCAACCGGCTTTCTCCACATCGATCACTGGGGGGATGGTGTGTCATGGCGCTCGACCCGGCCCAGCCCGAGCCTGCTTCTCCGCCCCCGGAGTCGCCGGAGCCCGCTGAGCCCCCGCAGCCGCCCGACGCCCGGCACGACGGGCAGTGGGTGCGGACCAGCGAGCTACGGCCGCTGCTCGCGGCGATGAATGCGCTGCGCGACGGGGATTTCACCGCGCATGTGGAGATCCCGCAGGACGGCTCCTCCACGGATGGCGTGCTGGCCGACATGACGGGCGTCTTCAACCAGATCGTGGCCCGCAACACCCATCTGGCCTCCGAGCTGCAGCGGGTACGCGGCGAGATCATCCGGCAGGGCCGGCTGGACGAGCGGATCTCCGCCAGCCCCGGCCAGGGGACCTGGACGACGAACATCGAGTCGGCCAACACCGTGCTCCAGGCGCTGGTGGTGCCGCTCGCCAAGGCCACCCGGGTGCTGGACGCGGTGGCCGACGGCGATCTGACCCAGCGGGTCGATCTGCACGACGGCAACCGCCAGCTCCGCGGCGATCTGCGACGGCTGGGCAGCGGTGTGAACCGCATGGTGGACCAGTTGTCGCTGTTCACCGGCGAGGTCACCCGGGTCGCCCGTGAGGTGGGCACCGAGGGCCGGCTGGGCGGCCGGGCCAAGGTCCAGGGGCTCTCCGGCGACTGGCTCCATGTGACCGAGGCGGTCAACACCATGGCGTCGCGGCTGACGGCGCAGGTCCGGGACATCGCCGTGGTCACCACCGCGGTGGCCACCGGCGACCTGACCCAGCAGGTGACGGTCGAGGCCACCGGCGAGCTGCTGGAGCTGAAGCTCACCGTCAACAAGATGGTGGATCAGCTGCGGGCGTTCGCCGACGAGGTCACCCGGGTGGCCCGCGAGGTCGGCACCGAGGGCCAGCTCGGCGGCCGTGCGCAGGTCAGGGGCGTATCCGGGGTCTGGAAAGACCTCACCGACAACGTCAACTTCATGGCGTCCAACCTGACCTGGCAGGTCCGCAACATCGCCCAGGTGACCACGGCCGTGGCCAACGGCGACCTGAGCCAGAAGATCACCGTGGACGCGCGGGGCGAGATCCTGGAGCTGAAGTCGACGATCAACACGATGGTCGACCAGCTCTCCGCCTTCGCCGACGAGGTCACCCGCGTCGCCCGCGAGGTCGGCACCGAGGGGCGGCTGGGCGGCCGTGCACAGGTCAGAGGCGTATCCGGGGTCTGGCGGGACCTCACCGAAAGCGTCAACTTCATGGCGGACAACCTGACCTCCCAGGTCCGCAACATCGCCCTGGTCGCCACCGCCGTCGCGCAGGGCGACCTCGGCAAGACGATCACCGTGGAGGCGAAGGGCGAGATCCTGGAGCTGAAGACCACGATCAACACGATGGTCGACCAGCTCTCCGCCTTCGCCGACGAAGTCACCCGCGTCGCCCGCGAGGTCGGCACCGAAGGAAACCTGGGCGGTCAGGCGCAGGTCAGGGACGTCTCCGGGGTCTGGAAGGACCTCACCGACAACGTCAACTTCATGGCGCTCAACCTCACGTCCCAGGTCCGCAACATCGCCCAGGTGACCACGGCCGTGGCCAACGGCGACCTGTCCAAGAAGATCGACGTGGACGCCCGCGGCGAGATCCTGGAGCTGAAGGACACCGTCAACACGATGGTCCAGCAGCTGCGGGCGTTCGCGGACGAGGTCACCCGGGTGGCCCGCGAGGTCGGCACCGAGGGCCGGCTGGGCGGCCGGGCCCAGGTCCATGGCGTCTCCGGCGTGTGGAAGAACCTCACCGACAACGTCAACTCCATGGCCGACAACCTCACATCCCAGGTCCGCAACATCGCCCAGGTCGCCACCGCCGTCGCCAAGGGCGACCTGTCCAAGAAGATCGACGTCGATGCCCGCGGCGAGATCCTGGAACTCAAGACGACGATCAACACGATGGTCGACACCCTCTCCTCGTTCTCCTCCGAGGTGACCCGGGTGGCCCGTGAGGTCGGCAGCGAGGGCCAGCTCGGCGGCCAGGCCCGGGTCGAGGGCGTCTACGGCACCTGGAAGCGGCTGACCACCAGCGTCAACGAGCTGGCGCTGAACCTGACGACGCAGGTCCGCGCGATCGCCGAGGTGGCCAGCGCCGTCACCCAGGGCGATATGTCCGGCTCGATCACCGTGGACGCCCAGGGCGAGGTCGCGGCCCTGAAGAACAACATCAACCTGATGGTCGCCAATCTCCGCGAGACCACCCGCGCCAAGGACTGGCTGGAGTCCAACCTGGCCCGTATCGCCAGCCTGATGCAGGGCCACCGCGACCTGGTCGAGGTCGCCGATCTGATCCTGCGCGAGCTGACCCCGCTGGTGAATGCGCAGTTCGGCGCGTTCTTCCTGGCCGAGGCGGGCGCCGAACCGGGCGAGGGCCTGGAGCTGATCGCCGGTTACGGGACCGGCCAGCCCGAGGGCCGCCGCTCACTGCCGCGGCTGCGCCTGGGCACCCCCGGCTGGGGTCTGATCACCCAGGCCGCCATGGAGAAGAAGCGCATCGTCGTCGACGCCGTCCCGCCCGACTACATCTCCATCAGCTCCGGACTCGGCGCCTCGGCTCCGGCCAGCATCGTCATCCTCCCGATCCTCTTCGAGGACCAGGTGCTCGGCGTCATCGAGCTGGCTTCCTTCAGCCGCTTCAGCGACGTCCACCTCGCCTTCATCGACCAGTTCGTGAACACCATCGGCGTCTCGATCAACACCATCATCGCCAACTCCCGTACGGAGTCCCTGCTTTCGGAGTCCCAGCGTCTGACCGCCGAGCTCCGCCAGCGCTCCGACGAACTCCAGCTGACGAACGCCGAGCTGGAGGAGAAGGCGGCACTTCTCGCCACCTCCTCCCAGTACAAGTCGGAATTCCTGGCGAACATGTCGCACGAGCTGCGCACCCCGCTGAACTCCCTGCTGGTGCTCTCCCGGCTCCTCGCCGACAACCCCGACGGCCGGCTCTCCACCCAGGAGGTGGAATTCGCCGTCACCATCCACCGCGCGGGCTCCGACCTCCTCCAGCTCATCAACGACATCCTCGATCTGTCGAAGATCGAGGCCGGCCGGATGGACGTCCACCCCAAGGCCCTGCCGCTGATCAAGCTGCTCGACTACGTCCGCGCCACCTTCAAGCCGCTCACCGTCGACCGCGGCCTCACCTTCGACGTCAAGGTCGGCGAGCACGTCCCCAAGGAGCTCTTCTCCGACGAACAGCGCCTCCAGCAGATCCTCCGCAATCTGCTGTCCAACGCGGTGAAGTTCACCTCCTCCGGCAGCGTGGAACTCATCGTCCAGCGCGTACCGGGCACGGATTTCGAGGAGGACTCCCTCCGCACCGCCGACGACGTCATCGCCCTCTCCGTCAAGGACACCGGCATCGGCATCTCACCGGAGAAACTCGACGGCATCTTCGAGGCGTTCCAGCAGTCCGACGGCACCACCAACCGCAAGTACGGCGGCACCGGCCTCGGCCTCTCCATCAGCCGCGATATGGCCGCGCTGCTCGGCGGCCGGATCATCGCCGAGAGCGAGCCGGGCGTCGGCTCGACCTTCACCCTGTATGTGCCCGCGCACTACACCGGCCCCTTCCCCGCACCGAGCCCCACCGCCGCGACCCGCCCCGCGGACAGCACCGCGCAGGCCGGCCCCGCCCGCCCCGTCCTGGCCGAACAGCTCACGGCGACCCCCAGGGCCACCGCGCGGAGCGCCTCGTCCGGTGATGTCTTCCCCACCCAGGGGGAACAGGACCAGACCCCGCACCTGGGAGCCCACTCCGCCGACGGCGGCGATGTCACCTGGCCCGAGACCACCCGCCTCAAGGACTGGCTCAGCGGACGCCCCGGCGAGGTGCTGGCCAATCGCCGCATCCTCGTCGTCGACGACGACATCCGCAATGTCTTCGCGCTCACGCACGTATTGGGCCGGGTCGGCATCAGCGTCAAATACGCCGAGAACGGCCGCGAGGGCCTGGAGGTCCTCGACCGGACGCCGGACGTATCGCTGGTGCTGATGGACATCATGATGCCCGAAATGGATGGTTACGAGATGATCAAGGCGATCCGGCAAGCACCTCGGTTCGCGGACCTGCCGGTCGTTGCCCTCACCGCGAAGGCCATGCCCGGCGACCGCGAAAAGGCGATCGAGAGCGGGGCCAATGACTACATCCCCAAACCCGTGGACGTGGACCGGCTGCTGACCGTGATCTGCGGCCTCCTGGACCCGCAGCACGGCAGTCCCGCCCCGCAGCCGCACGCCGACGGCCCCGAGGAATCCGACCACTGCGACACCTCCCGCAAGCCCGATATCACCCATGACACCGAGGACACCGAGGACACCGAGGACACCGGCCAGGACGACCAGGGAATGACGGGGGAGCACTCATGACGACCGCACCGGACACCTCATCCAGCATCCTCATCGTCGACGACATGGAGGAGAACCTCGTCGCGCTGGAGGCCGTACTGGGCTCGCTCACCCAGAAAGTGGTCCGTGCGCGATCCGGCGAAGAAGCCCTCAAGGCCATGCTCCGCGAGGAATTCGCGGTCGTCCTCATCGACGTCATGATGCCGGGCATGAACGGCTTCGAGACCGCCGCGAACATCAAGGGCCTGGACCAGACGAAAGACGTCCCGATCATTCTCCTCACGGGCGCCTCGGTCGACCCCAACTACGCCTACCGCGGCTACACGGTCGGCGCCGCCGATTTCCTCATCAAGCCCTTCGACCCCTGGCTGCTGCGCACCAAGGTGAACGTCTTCCTCGACCTCCATCGCAAGAACCGCCAACTGGCCTCCCAGGCCGACCAGTTGAAACGGCTTCTGACCTCGGACGACCGCCCTGGAGGCGAGGGGCAACCGCCCGCCACGACGACGACCGCAGCGGGAACGGAAGCGGCTTCGCCCTCGCCCGCGGTGTCGACTTCGGCCCCGGCTTCGGGTGCCGTGCCGACTGCCGATACTGCTCGGGCTTCGGCTTCGACGGCCCCGGAGAGCCCGGATCCACAGCAGCCCCCGAAACCCGGACAGCAGGCCGGGCACCCCGCCATTCCCCCGGAAGGCCCCGGAGCGCCGGCACCTTCCGAGCCGTCCCCGCAGCCCGCAGCGCCCACCCCCGACGCATCCCGCCTCGCGGAAATCGCCGGCCAGCTCGCCGAGGTGGAACTCCTCCTGCGCGACGCAAAGGGCTCCGACAAGGCCCGCCTCGCCGACCGTGTCGCCGAATTGGAGCAGGCGGTGGGGAGGTTGATGGTGAGCCGGGGGACCTAGGCAGTTTCGTTTGGATCACTGAGCGGACCAGAGGAAGATGCCTGCGATGTGGAGTCCGGCCAGGTAGATGGTCGCGGTCTTCTCGTAGCGGGTGGCGAGTCCTCGCCACTGCTTGCGGCGGTTGATGCACCGCTCGACGGTGTTGCGTCACGGATCCAGCGCGGACCCCTGCTGGACGGCGGAACGCGACCGGCTGCTCCTCGATGCCACCGATGCGCTGCACACCCACCACGACATCGACGACGCACTGTGGGAGCGGCTCATTGCCGAGTTCGGCCCGGAAGAACTCCTGGACCTGCTGATGCTGTGCGGCTGGTACCACGCCATCAGCTTCACCGCCCGCGCCACCAGACTCGTCCCGGAACCTGGCGCACCACGGTTCGACGCCTTCCCGCCCCCGCTCCACAGACACCGTGACCAATGGGGGCTTGGGGGCGGAGGAGATGCCGACGGGAAGGGTGGGGGCAGCGGGGGCAGGAGCTCCGCGAGCCATCCGCTCCGCGACTCCGAGAACCCCCACGGCCCGCAGCTTCACCTCCGGCCCGCCGCCCGGGCCGACTTCGTCGCGTACGCCGCCGCCGAGCGCTGACCGCGTTACAGCGTCTCGGGTGCCTTGCTCCTGGGCCCTCCCGCATCGCCCGTGTTGAGCGTGCCGACCGGTTCGAGGAGGAGGATGGCGGTCTCTTCGTCCGCCACCGGGCAGTGCTCGACGCCTCGGGGGATGACGAACAGCTCGCCGGGGCCGAGCACCACATCGCCGTCCCTGAGCTGGATGGTGAGCCGGCCGCTGATGACCAGGAACAGTTCGTCGGTGTCCTCGTGCGTGTGCCAGACGAACTCCCCCTTCAGCTTGGCGAGTTTGACCTCGTAGTCATTGAGATCGGCGATCTTCTTCTGTGACCAGAGGTCACTGAACTGTGAGAGCTTGTCGGCGAGATTGACGGGCACGGGAGAGTGAGTCATGCCCTGAGACTGCCGTGCCCGGCCGCCGGCGGTCTTGTACGTTCCTGGCATGACAGGAGGAGGCCCGCCGCGTACGACGATCAGCGCCTGGCGGCCGCCCGTTGCGGGAATCGCCGAGATCTTCCACGCGCACTTCACCGACTACGCGTACCCGTCCCACACCCATGACACCTGGGCCCTGATGATCCTCAATGACGGGGCGGTCGACTTCGCATGTGACCGCCACCGTCATGGCGCGGCCGGGACCGGCACGGTCGTCCTGCTTCCTCCCGGCGTCGCCCATGACGGCAGGACGGTCACCGCGACCGGATTCCGCAAGCGCGTGCTCTACCTCGACGCGTCCGTGCTCCCCGAGGACCTGACCGGCCGGGCGGTGGACGCGCCGGTCTTCGGCGATGAGCTGCTGCGCCATCGCATCCACCAGCTGCATACGTCCCTCGGTCACGCGGGCGACGCGCATGCGGGCGACGTCTTCGAAGCCGAATCCCGGCTGGCCTTCATCCGGGAGCGGCTGCACTTCCACCTGGATGCGCTCCGGCCGGCACGTATGCCCGGCCGCGAGGCGAACCGTACGGCTGCCGCATTACGGGAACTCCTGGATTCCCGGGTACCGACCGGCATCTCCCTACGGGACGCCGCCGCCGTCCTGCACGCGCACCCCACCCACTTGATCCGCTGCTTCAAACAGACCTACGGTCTGCCGCCGCACGCCTATCTGACCGGCAGGCGCATCGAGTGGGCCCGTGGGCTGCTGCTCGACGGCAGGCGGCCGGCGGAGGTCGCGGCAACCGTGGGCTTCCATGATCAAGCCCATCTGAACCGGCACTTCACCCGCCACGTGGGCACGACGCCGGCGCGCTACGCGGCCATCTGAGGGCGGCCCTCGCCCCGAAGGCCGTCAGGCGAGGCCGTCAGGCGAGGCGTAGAGACGGTCACCGCCGTGCGGGAGGGCGCATCAGCGGAGGCGCGCCCCCGAGGCGACGGATCAGGCGGAGATCATCGCGAGCTCCGGGTCCTCCCGGAGTTTGCCCAGGGCGCGGGAGACGGCGCTCTTGACCGTGCCGATCGAGACCTCCATGACCTCGGCGGTCTGGGCCTCGCTCAGGTCCTCGTAATACCTGAGGACGACCATGGCCCGCTGGCGGGCGGGGAGTCGCATCACCGCGCGCCACATCGCGTCGCGCAGGCCCTGGAGTTCGGCCGGGTCGGGGGCCGGCAGCGGGTCCGGTTCCGGCAGTTCGTCGACGGCGAACTCGTCGACCTTGCGCTTGCGCCACTGGGAGGTACGGGTGTTGATCAGCGCGCGGCGGACATAGCCGTCCAGGGCGCGGTGGTCCTCGATACGGTCCCAGGCCACGAAGGTCTTGGCCAGGGCCGTCTGGAGGAGGTCCTCGGCGTCGTTCGGGTTGGCGGACAGCGACCGCGCAGTGCGCAGCAGAACCGGCCCCCGGGCCCGTACATAGGACGAGAACGTCGGGAACACAGCGGCGGTCGAAGCGCTGGTGCACACTGGCGTGGTCATGGGCACCACGCTAGGAGCGAGGGTGGGTCGGGCGGATCGCCCCAAGGTGCCGAAGCCTCATCCGTCTCAAGTTGTACGGGTGGGGCTCGGTTCACCTCCTCTGGGGGGACAGCCGGCCCCCCACCCGCCAGAGGTCCGGCAAGGGCACGGCCCACCGCGCTGCGTCTGACGTGCCCGGCGTCCCGGGGCGGACGCGGCCGGCGCACACGGAGGATCGCCGCCCCGTTCGCAGAGCCCGTCTCAGCCTTCGGCCCAGGCCGCCTCTTCCTCCCGTGCGGTGTCGTAGGCCTGACGCGCGGCGGTGACCTGCGGAAGGTGTGACGCGGACCAGGTGTGGAGGGTCTGGAAGACCGGGACCAGGGTGCGGCCCAGGTCGCTGATCTCGTACTCCACCCTGGGCGGGATCTCCGCGTGGTAGGTGCGGATCACCAGGCCGTCACGTTCCAGCCGGCGCAGGCGTTCGGTGAGGACCTTGGGCGTGATGGACGGCACGAGCCGCTGCAGCTCGTTGAAACGCAGCCGTCCATGGTGTTCCAGCACCCACACGATCGGCGTGGTCCAGCGGCTGAACAGCAGGTCCACCACCGGGTTGATCGGACACGCCTGCTCGTTCTGCTCGGTCATGTTCCCTCCTGACCCGCTCCGCGCCGTGGGGGCCCGGGGCGCTTTCTCGTAGGTAACCACTATATCGAGGAAAGTAACGTGGAGGGAGAGCGGGCCGGCACCGGCCGGACCGCCGGTACATCCGACCGCCGCCGGCTTCCCCGGCGTCCGGTCCCCTGACACGAAGGAGCATCCCCATGACCTTCCCGGCACTCCCCGAACGTGCGGGTGACCGGCCCGAAACCGGGCCCGAGGTCCCCCACCTGCAGTTGACCCAGACCAGCCCGCCCCGGACCAGGGAAGAACTGCGGCAGTGGATGGCCACCGTGCTGCCCGGCATCACCACCGGCCACAGCGAGATCTCCGCCCCCAGCACCTGGGCGGTGTTCCTGAAAGACACCGCCGCGGCTCCGGGCGCCCTGCTCTTCCCGCCGCGCCGGAACGCGGAGTTCGCGCATCTGCACGCCGACGGCAGCCTTCATCTGGCCCTGGACCCGGCCGACCATGCCGAGTTCCTGGCTTCCGGGTGGGGTGAGAAGCATCCGCTGTACGACCTCGGCATCAACGTCGTCATGCTCTACGCCCCACGCGATCAGGCCGAACTGGCGGTGGCCAAGAAGGTCATCGCCGCCTCCTACCGGTACGCGACCGGCCATGCGCCCACCGCCGTTGCCGCTGCGGCCTGACCCCTAGGGGCAGGGCACCGGCATCACCGACGCCGTCGGCCCGTCCTCCTCACCCGCTCCACTGAAAGGCCATACCGATGGACACCTCCACGTCTCCTGACCGCGGGTACGACAGCGCGCGGTCGGCCACCACGAACGGTTCCGTCCGGAGCGGAGCCGTCCGTGCGCGGGCCGCCAAGACCCGGGAAACGGCAGGCAGGACCCTGCTCTCGCTGGTCGCGGTCTTCACGGCCATCTCGCCGTACGTCGCCGACTGGAACGAAACACATGTGTTGAACCCGCTCTGGCCCCCGCACGCCAAGTTCCACAACGGCCAGACCATGGCGATGGGTACCTTGCTCGCCCTCGTCTGCCTGTTCTTCGTATGGCGCCGCCGCGGCGACGCCCGCTCCAACCTGCTCGCCGCGGTCGGGTTCGCCGGCCTCTACTGGGTCAGCCAGGCAGCGGCGATCCTCTACCCCGGAGCGGCCTACTTCGACCCGCAGTTCGACACCGCGGGCAAGTACATCGCGGGGCTGCCGGTGCAGGCGGTCATCGAGATCGTCGTACTCGGCGCCATCGCCGGCGCAGCGGTGCTGTGCCGCCCGGCGCCCTCTCCCCGCCGTCCGGAAGCCGGATGACGGGTGTCACGAGCCGTCCGCGCCGAGGATCAGCCCCGAGGTCGGGACCCCGGTCCCGGCCGTGACCAGCACATGGGCGGGGCTGCCGGCCTGGTTGACGGAGGTGCCGCGGAGCTGGCGGACGGCCTCGGCGATGCCGTTCATCCCGTGCAGATAGGCCTCGCCGAGCTGGCCGCCGTGGGTGTTCAGCGGGAGGGTGTCCGCGGCGACGAAGTCCGCGGCCTCGCCGGGGGCGCAGAAGCCGAACTCCTCCAGCTGCATCAGCACGAAGGGGGTGAAGTGGTCGTAGAGGATCGCGACATCGATCTCGGCGGGGGTGAGGGCGGCGGTGCGCCAGAGCTGGCGGGCGACCACGTTCATCTCGGGGAGGCCGGTCAGGCCGTCGCGGTAGAAGCTGGTCATCTGCTCCTGGGCGCGGCCCGCGCCCTGCGCCGCGGCCGTGATCAGCGCCGGTGGGTGGGGCAGCGCGCGGGCACGCTCGGGCGAGGTCACCACGATCGCCTGGGCGCCGTCCGTCTCCTGGCAGCAGTCCAGCAGCCGCAGCGGCTCCACGATCCAGCGGGAGGCGGCGTGGTCGGTGAGGGTGATGGGCTTGTTGTAGAAGTACGCGGCCGGGTTGCGGGCGGCGTGGCGTCGGTCGGTGACCGCGACCGGGCCGAAGGCGTCCGGGGTCAGGCCGTAGGTGTGGAGGTAGCGCTGGGCGGCCATGGCGACCCAGGAGGCGGGGGTGAGCAGGCCGAAGGGGAGGTTCCAGCCGAGCGCCGTACCCTCCGCGGTGGGCTCCCGCTGCTGTACGCCGGAGCCGAAGCGGCGGCCCGACCGCTCGTTGAACGCGCGGTAGCAGACGACGACTTCGGCGATACCGGTGGCGACCGCCAGGGCCGCCTGCTGGATGGTGGCGCAGGCCGCGCCGCCCCCGTAGTGGACCCGGGAGAAGAAGGACAGCTCGCCGATACCGGCCGACTGCGCGACGGTGATCTCGGGGTTGGTGTCCATGGTGAAGGTGACCAGGCCGTCGACATCCGCGGGGGTCAGCCCGGCGTCGTCGAGGGCGGCACGTACGGCCTCGACGGCGAGCGTCAGTTCGCTGCGGCCGGAGTCCTTGGAGAACTCGGTCGCGCCGATTCCGGCGATGGCGGCCCGGCCGCCGAGGGCGTCGGGGCGGTGGACGCTCATGCCGTGCCCTCCGGGAGGCTTACGGTCACCGTGCCGGTGACGTGGTGGCCGATGCCGTTGGCTCCGACGATCCGCACCACCGCCGTACCGTCCGTCACCTCGGTGACGGCTCCGCTCAACACCATGGTGTCTCCGGGGTAGTTGGGGGCGCCGAGGCGAATGGCGACCTTGCGCAGGGTGCAGCGCGGCCCGAAGTGGTCGGTGATGTAGCGGCCGACGAGTCCGTTGGTGGTCAGGATGTTCATGAAGATGTCCGGGGAACCCTTCTCCTGGGCCGCCTCGGTGTCGTGGTGCACGTCCTGGTAGTCGCGGGAGGCGAGCGCTCCGGCGACGATCAGGGTGCGGGTGAGGGGAATGGTGAGCGTCGGCAGCTCGTCACCGGCCTTCATCCGGCCTCCTTCCGGTCGGCTCGGGCGTCTGGGCCCTGGTGGTCGGCGCGGCTCTGCTGGTCGGCGCGGCTCTCCTGGTACGGACGGCTCTGCTCGTACGGACGGCCTTCCCCGCCCTCTCGCCCCTCCCGGGCCTCCCGAACCTCTCGGCCTTCCCCCGTGAGCAACTCCCCCAATTCGTTGAGGACTTCGGCCCCCGACCCCAGGTACCCGGCCAGCTGTCTGCCCCACAGGAAGTGCCGGTGGACGGGGTGGTCGACGTCGGCGCCGATGCCGCCGTGCAGATGCTGGCCGGTGTGCACCACGCGGGTGCCTGCCTCGGACGCCCACCAGGCGGCGGTCAGCGCATGCGGCCCGGCGTCCAGGCCCGCGTCCCGCCGCCAGGCCGCCTCGTAGGCGGTGACCCGGATGGCCTCGGTGTCCATGTAGGCATCGGCGGCGCGCAGCTGCACGCCCTGGTTCGTGGAGAGCGGGCGGCCGAACTGCTCGCGGGTGGTGGTGTGGGACACCGCCCTGGCCAGGGAACCGGCGCAGACCCCGGCCTGGAGGCCGGCGAAGGCGGTGCGGGCGAGGGCCAGGACGTCGGCGTAGGCGTGGGTGGCGTCAGGGTGAGGGGAGGCGGCAGGGCCGTGCAGACCTTCGGCGGGGGAGGCGGCAGGCCCGTTCAGGCCTTCGGCGGGGGTGTCGTCCAGGGTGAGCCGGCCCGTCGACCAGGGGGCGGTGGTCTCGACCGGGTCCCGCCGTACCCCGGCGGCATCGGTACGTACGAGCCACAGCGCCCGAGCCGTCCCGTCCGGCACCAGTACATGGGTGGCCTCGCGCAGCCACGGCACTACCGGGACGCTGCCGGTCAGCCGCCCCGTCCCGTCCGCCGCCCGCTCGGCCCGTACGCCGCCGCGCCGCGCCGGAAACGCCCCGGTGGCGACCGCTTCGCCGTCCCGCAGCGCCGGCAGCAGCCGCGCCCGCTGTTCCGGGCCGCCGTGCGCGCCGAGCGCCAGCAGGCCGTACACACAGGTCGCCGCGAACGGCACCTGCGCCGTCGTACGCCCCTGCTCCTCCAGCATCAGCACGAGTCCGAGCAGCCCGGTCTCCTCCACCGCGCCCGGCAGACCGGCCGCGCACAGCGCCTTCCACAGTGCGGCGTCCGTGCCGCCGCCGCAGGCGGCGAGGCGCTCCGGCGTGGACAGGTCACCGAATATCTGCGCCGCCAGCTCGCGGGCCGCCGCCTGCTCCGGCGTGGGCGTGAAGTCCATCTCAGCCCTCACCGCCCTCTGCCGCGCGGAAGACCGGCAACTCCAACTCGTCGTCCACATACAGGAATTCGAGCCGTACCGGCATGCCGATCCGCACCTTGTCGTAGGGGACGCCGACGACATTGCTGACGATCCGCACCCCCTCCGCGAGCTCGATCAGCCCGACCGCATAGGGGCCGGGAGTGTCCGCGCCGTGCTCGGGCGCCGTGAAGGCGGGGAAGGGCGGATGGTGCATCACGACGTAGGAGAAGACCGTTCCCGCGCCGCTCGCCTCGACGGTGTCCCACTCCGCCGACCCGCAGGCATTGCACCCCGGCAGCCAGGGGAAACGCAGCGTCCGGCAGCCCGTGCAGCGCTGGATCAGCAGCCGGTGCCCGGCGACGCCCTCCCAGAAGCCGGCGTTGTCGCGGTTGATGACGGGGCGGGGCCGCCGGGCTCGGGGCTGCTCGGGTGCCTGCGGCTGCTCGGCCGTCTTGGGGGGCCGTGCCGCCGGGGCGTACTTGAGGACCCGGAAGCGGTGCGTCCCGGCCGGCTCGCCGTCGGCGCGGATGTCCATCCGTGTGGTGATGAAGTGCCCGGTCCCCAGCTTCGTCGTCTTGCGCTCCGACACCGATTCGATCACCGCGTCGAAGGTGATCCGGTCGCCGGGCCGCAGCGGCCGCAGATACTCCTGCTCGCAGTCGGTGGCGACGATGGAGGTGTACCCGGCGTCGTCCAGCAGCCCGGACAGTTCGCCGTACGCCCCCGAGCGGTCGAGGTGGCCGGAGAGGCCCCCCATCGTCCAGGCCTGGAGCATGGTCGGCGGGGCGATGGCGTCCGGCCCCCGGTAGGCGGGGCCGGTGTCGCCCATGGCCTCGCACCAGTGCCTGATCATCGGCTCGTTGACCAGGTCCTTGCCCACGCCGGCGGTCCCGGTCGGCTGGCCCTCATAGGCCTTGAGCTGCTCGTATGTGAGCTGCACCGGGCTCATCGCCGCCCCCTCCGCATCCCCAGCCGCATCGTCGCGACGATCTCCCGCTGGACCTCGCTCACTCCGCCCCCGAACGTGTTGATCTGCGCCGCACGGTTCATCCGCTCCAGCTCACCGCCCCCGAAGGCGCCCGGCGAACCGGCCCGCACCAGGGCGGCATCGCCCACCACCTCCTGGCACATCCGGTAGACCTCGACGGCGCTCTCCGTCCCGGCGAACTTGACGCCGCCGGCGTCGCCGGGGCTGAGCGTCCCGGCTCCTACGTCATCGACCAGCCGCCAGTTCAGCAGCCGGGTGGCGGCCAGCCGGGCGTGCGCCTCGGCGAGCCGGGACCGCACCCATGGGCGGTCGGCGGGCCGCTCGCCGGTCTCCGCCTCCGGTGTACGGGCATGGGCCAGCGCCGCGTCGAAGGCGTCCTCGGCCTGCATCCCGATGGCGGCCAGCGCCACCCGCTCATGGTTGAGCTGATGAGTGATCAGCGTCCAGCCGGCGTTCTCCTCCCCGACGAGGTTCCCGGCCGGGACGCGGATGCCGTCGTAGTACGTGGCGGTGGTCGTCAGCCCGCCGACCGTCTCGATCGGCGTCCAGGAGAATCCGGGTGCGTCGGTGGGCACGAGGATGATCGAGATGCCCCGGTGCTTGGGAGCGTCGGGGTCGGTGCGGCAGGCGAGCCAGATCCAGTCGGCCTGATGGGCGTTGCTGGTGAAGCTCTTGGCACCGTTGATCAACCAGCCGGCGTCACCACCGCCCGGCTCTCGCACGGCGCGGGTGCGGAGCGCGGCGAGGTCGGTACCGGCCTCGGGTTCCGTATAGCCGATCGCGAAGACGAGTTCGCCGCTGAGGATCCGCGGCAGGAAGAAGTCCTTCTGCCGCTGGGTGCCGTACTTCATCAGGGTCGGGCCGACTGTGTTGAGGGTGACCATCGAGACCGGGGCGCCCGCGCGGTGCGCCTCGTCGAAGAAGACGAACTGCTCGTCGGGGCCGCGCCCCTGCCCTCCGTACGCGGTCGGCCAGCCCAGTCCCAGCATGCCGTCGGCGCCGATCCGGCGGAGCACCGCACGCTGCTCGGCGGGGTCCTCGACCGGCCCGTCCGGCAGCATCTCGCGGAAGTACGAACGGAGTTCGGTGCGCAACTGCTCCTGGCGCTCGGTGGGGGCGAGGTGCACGTCGGCGGCTCCCCTTCTGGTGGCCGTCCGCCCGGCGCACAGGGGAGTCCTGGCGTACGAACGAGCGAGCGGGTTTCTGACTGTCCGTCAGAAACCCGCTCGCTGTCAAGGTCGGCGCGTGAACCCCGGAGAAGCCCCCTTCTCTCCGTACCGGCCCTGACTCATCACCCCTCGGTCAGTCGCCGCATCCCCTATGCGGCGTACCGGGTCACCAGAGGTTGGTGAAGTTGACGGTGGCGTTGGTCTGGTCGATACGCGTGGGGCCGGAGCCGTTCACGCTCGCGGTGTTGTTCTGGTTGGAGGCGCCGGCGCCGTTGGCGACCTGCTGACCGGTGGTCGAGTTACCGAAGTTGCTGCCTCCGACGCCCGTCCCCGTCTGACTCGTCGCCGCCGAGCTCGACCCGTTGGTTGCAAAGCCGCCGTTATCGGCCTGCGCCACGCCCGTGAAGAGTGCGGCCGCGAAAGGCAGTGCGGCAACAACGGCGATGACGCGGGCGGTACGGGTGCTTGCCATGTCTATTCCTCCTACGGAACACGACTTCTGGATCGATGGAACTCCGCTTGCTCACCGGGCAGTTGGCCGACCACTCGGTGCTTGCTTCGACGTCGCGCACTCAGGCTTGCCCATGAATCCCCGGCGAACCCGTCACGAAGGGGCGATTCCCCCGCAAGCATGAGGAACCCCGGGTAAACCCCGGCCGCCGCACGACGCCCACCGGCACTCGCCTCCACGGCACGGCATCCCGCCACAGCCCGCACCGCGCCGACTCCGTGCGCCCCGCACGCCCGGCCGCCACAACCGGCGCGCGGGCCGGTTCGGGCGCGCCCCCCTTCCCTTCGTCGAACATTCGTACGAAACTAGAGCCATGGCCCTGCACCGATGCCATACCGGAACACCGACGGAGGACCGGCCCGCTCCGCGGCCTGGCCTGCGGGCCGAGCCGCGCCCTGAGGTGCGGCCGGATCCGCGGGCCGCCGAGCCGCGCCCTGGGCTTCGACGCGATCCGCAGGACGAGGTTCGGCGGCCCACGGATCGACCCGAGCGCCGGCCCGCGGATCGACCCGAGCACCGGCCTGCGGTTGGCCCTGGGCCCCGGCCTTCGGATCGACCCGCCGAGCCCGCCGCCGGACTCCGGCCTGCGGAGCGCTCCCAGCAGCCCGATGGTCCCCGCCCCGCCCCGCCTCTCGGCCTCCCTCCCACCGGGCCCGCGGATGCGCACGCCGCGGCCCTCGCCCATGCCCTCCTCGCCGCCGAGCGCGGCTACCCCGTCATCCCGCTGACCCGCAACAAGCTTCCGGCCCTCCGGTCCCCGCACCGCGGGCATCCCGAGGTCCCGCCCTGCCGCGGCGAGTGCGGCCGGCTCGGGCACGGCGTACACGACGCGAGCACCGACCCGCTCGGCGTCCGCCGGATGTTCGCCGCCGCCCCCTGGGCCACCGGCTACGGACTCGCCTGCGGGCGGCCCCCGCACCACCTCATCGGCATCGACCTCGACACCAAGAACGGCGCCGATGGCCTGACCGCCCTCCGGTTCCTCGCCGAACAGCACGGCTTCCCGATCCCGCCCACGGTCACGGTCCGCACCCCCAGCGGCGGCCGCCACCTCTGGCTCACCGGCCCGCCGTCCCCCGCCATTTCGAATTCGGTCGGCCGGCTCGCCCCCGGCATCGACATCCGCGGCGCGGGCGGCTATCTCGTGGGCCCCGGCTCGCTCACCGCCCACGGGCGCTACGCCCTGGCACCGGGCGCCCCGCACCGCCCCGCCCCCGTGCCGGACGCCCTGCTCGCCCTCCTCACGGCCCCGCCCCCGTCCGCCCACCGCGAGTCCCCGCACGGCGTCCCGCCCCAGCCCGCCGCGGCACTCGTACGTTTCGTCCGCGCCTCCCCGGCCGGTCAGCGCAATGCCCGCCTCTACTGGGCCGCCTGCCGGGCCGACGAGTCCGGCCTCGGCAGGGAGCTCGCCGCCAGACTCACGGAGGCCGCCTGCCACACCGGCCTGTCCGCACAGGAGGCTCGCGCAACGATCGCCTCGGCGGCCCGCCGGCGGCAGGGGTAACCGGGAGCGAGGGCCCGCAGGGGCAGCGGCGGTGGCGGCAGCCCGTAGGGGCAGTGCGGTGGCGGCAGCCCGTAGGGGTACGCGGCAGGGAGCGTTCAGGGACAGCCACCAGGGAGCAGACGAAGCCGGGAGCAGACGGAACCGGGCGTGGAGGGAACCGGGCGCGGAAGGATCAGCTCCGACGCGCCTCGATCAAGAACCGGGTCGTGTGCGCCACGAACGCCCCCTCCGCACGGATCAACTCGTCCAACTCCCGCAAGCGCTCCCGGTATTGCGCAACCGTGAACCCGGGAACCATCCACACCACCTTGCGCAGGAAGTAGACGACCGCCCCGATGTCGAAGAACTCGGCCCGCAGCGACTCCGCACGGAGATCGACCACCTCCAGGCCTGCCGCCTCGGCCGCCCGGCGTGCCTCCTCGGGGTGACGGGCCCGCCGTACGTCCTCCGGCTGCGGCCCCAGAAAGTACTCGACCAGCTCGAACACGCTGGCCGGTCCGACCTGTTGGGAGAAGTACGTGCCCCCGGGCCGCAGCACCCGGGCGATCTCCTCCCACCACACGGTCACCGGATGACGGCTCGTCACCAGGTCGAACGCCGCGTCACCGAACGGCAGCGGCGGCTCGTCCGCGTCGGCCACCACGACCGCGCCGAGCGGAGGCAACAGCGCGGTGGCCTTGGCGACATTCGGCGGCCAGGACTCCGTCGCCACCATCACCGGCGGCAGCTTGGCCGCCCCGGCGAGCACCTCACCGCCACCCGTCTGAATGTCCAGTGCCGCCGACGCCCGCGCCAACCGCTCGCTCATCGCCCGCTGATACCCCCACGAGGGCCGCTCCTCCGTGGCCCGCCCCGCCAGCCACGAGAAGTCCCACCCCTCGACCGATATGGCATCGGCCTCGGCCACCAGTTCCTCAAATGATCGCGTCATACCTACACAATCAATACAAAGGGACCGCCTGGCCAACGATTTACGCCCCGACCCGCTATTCGACCACCAGGAATACGAGCTCCGGACGGTCCCACATCACTGCCGGCGGATTCGCCGGCACCGTTCCGACCGGCTGGGCGCCCACCCTGCGGTAAAACCCCTCGGCAGGCGGATGCGAGATCACCCGCACCCTGCCGATCCCGGCGCTCCGCGCCTCGCCCCGCATGTGCTCGACCAGCCGGCGCCCTATCCCGAACCCCTGCGCCTGGTCCGACACGAACATCAGGTCCAGCTCGGCCGGCTCCACCATGAGCGAATAGAACCCCAGGATTCGCTCACCGCCGCCCTCCTCACCGGGGATCTCCTCCACCGCGACAAAAACCTGATGCGCCGCGAGGTAATCCGGCCCCACCCGATACCCCTCGACCACCGATGAATAGCGCCCCTCATAAGCCCGAGAGCTGCGCACCAGGCGGGTGAGCCGCGCGGCATCCCGCTCCTCGGCCCGCCGGATCAGCACATTTCCCCGGCGACCCACACCTCTCGCTCCCGCCCTCCGCGCACCCACGGTGACCCCTGCCCACTCTCCGCATCACGACTGGAATTCCATTCATCTTTCCGCCGCCACCCTACCGCCCGAATAAAACCCATTGCCGCACGCTTCCCCTTTCTCCTGGAGCATTTACCACCGCGCCACGCCCTCCCCATTTCAGCGGACCGAACGGTTCAGAGTTCCGTGAGAGCGAAGGCGTCGGCGAGGGCGTGGTATCCGGCGTCGTTGGGGTGCAGCCCGTCCTGATAGACGTAGCCGGGCCGCGGCCGGTCGGGGTGAGCCGGGTCGGCCAGGGCCCGGTCGAAGTCGACGACCGCGTCGTAGACCCGGCTGGTACGGATCCAGTGGTTGACCTGCTGACGCAAGCGCTCGACCTTGGCGGAGGAGCCCGGGTACCCCTTCAGCGGAATCACGGTGGCACCGATGACCTTGATACCCCGCTCATGCGCGGCCCGCACCAACTCCCGGTAGCCGTCGGTGATCTGACGTGCCGAGACCGGTGTGTGCGACGACGGGAGGCAGGGGTCCTTGGACCAGTTGGCGCCGATGTCGTTGCCCCCCAGCTCAAGGATCACCGTCCGCACACCCGGCCGGCCCAGGACGTCCCGCCGAAACCGGGTGGTCCCCTTCTCACCGAAGCAGGAACTGCTGGTCAGCCCCGACGACGCGCGTATACGTGGCAACGGGAGCGCGAGGCAAAGCCGTAGAGCCGACCGGCCCGGCCACACCCACACGGCGAGGACCCGCGTCGACGTGTCCGATCAGGCGGCATGCGCAGCAGGGCTCTGCAAGGTCTCGCCGGCCGTCCGGATGAACTCGTTGTAGGTATCGGCTGCGGATCTGAGGTCGGCGCGATACTCGGTCCTCCAGTTTTCCCTTTCCTGTCGACGCGCCTGCTCCTGCCCTCCGGTGAGCGGATGGGCCTGGTCGGGTTCCCGGGCCACAGCATCGCTCCACCCGATCAGTGTCCCGCCAACGGCCTTGATACGGGTCCTGAGTTCACCTCCGATGTCCTGCATCGGCTGAGGTCCCCAGAACCCGAGTTGGCTTATCGCGGCTTCCAGCGCCACCACCGCAGCCCGCATCGTTTGCTTGTCCTCTTCGGCAAGCGGCGCCCCTCCTTTCAATTGCTTCACGGCCGTTGGAAAGGTCACGCCGACGGCCACGTAAAGCTCCACAACGCGCGCGTAAAGAGCCTGCCTCTGCTGCCGGACCCAGTGAGCATGTTCAACGGCGCCCTGATCCTGTACCTGCCGCAAAGCAGCCGTGGCAGTCGTCTCCGCTGCTCGCAGACTTCCGCGCGCGCTGATGACCCCTCCACCGAAGGCTCCCACTACGCCCCCGAAAGCCGCAGCGAGGCCGGCGATCAATGCTGCTATCCCCTCATTCATCGCTCCATGATCCTGGGTGGCGGCGCTTCCTGGAGAGGATCCGCCCACTCGCTGCGGACGGCTCCGGTCAATCCGTGCGCCCGAGTTCGCGGCCGTGGCCACCATCCAGGGCGGAGTCGGTGGCCACGTCGGGATGGGCGCCCTTGCGGTCTGCCTGGTCGCAATCATCTACGGCAAGAAACTCAAGCCTCGGACCAGCGCCCTCACAGGCATCGCCGCTGCCTCGATCTTCGCGGCGGCGGGCGGCATCTGGGGCGTGGTGAACGCCACCTTGGCCGCCTTCCTCAACCAGGCTCTCGTGCGACGACCCCGACAAGGCCCGCCCGCAGGACGTACGCGAGTTCAGCGCGAGCGCCGGCGGGTGGACCCGCCACCCCTCCACCCGGCTCGTCCCCGGTACCCCGAAAGGGAGCCCGGGTGATGGACCAGGAACAGCGCGAGAGGAAGTGAACGAGGCCTACCAGTGAATGCCGTCAGGCGCCCTTCCCGAAGTACGTTCGCACCTTCTTGAAACCCCGACAGACCGCGTAGACGGCGCAGACCGCAAGGAAGATGAGGCCAAGGATCGCCTCCAAGAGCGACGTGTTGCCGTGGGAGCCGCTGTTCGTTCCGATCCTGCGGCTCTTGGAGGTCTTGGAGCTCTTGGAGCCGCGGGCGAGATTCACCTTGCTGACGCCACCGCTGCTGAAGCCGCTGTGACTGCCACTGCCCTCGCTCCGCTCGAACGCGACATTCGAGACCGAGCCACCCGACGGCGCCGCATGGGCGACCGTGGCCGGTGCCACCCCGAACAGGGCACCGAGAAGCAGAAGTGTGGTGGCCAAGCGCATAAAGAAACCCCCTGGTTGCCGGCGTGCCCGCGCCCGTGCACGGCGTTGCAGGCTAGGGCACGCGGAGGGCGGATTTCCTACCGGGGTAGCGCGGTGATGCGGGCGCCGTAGGCCGCATTGCGGGTGGGAGTACGTCCTCCGCTCCGCTCACTGGTCAGCAAGGCGGGCAGCCACGGCGCCACGCAGGCCGCTGTTGGCATCGACGGAGAGCTCGACGGGCGAGGCACCGCCACAGCCGTCGCCATCCGCCCTGTCCGGACCCGCGTCACACGCGATCGCCTCGCTGTGGATCAAGGCGGGCGTGGACCCGGTGGAGGTTGCCCGGCGGGCCGGGTGAGACACATCCGAACGCAAAAGGGGTGCCCGATTCACTCGGGCACCCCTTCTGACCAGCTAATTCGCTGACCTGGGCGGAGGCTGTGGGATTTGAACCCACGGTGACGTTGCCGCCACGACAGTTTTCAAGACTGTTCCCTTAGGCCGCTCGGGCAAGCCTCCCCGCGGCACCGGCACGCAGGTGCGCGGGTGTCGCGGGATCAGACTAGCGCGTCACTTGTCGCCTGTGCGCTGGCCCAGGGTGACGTGGGCGGTGCGCTCCTTGCCGCCGCGCTTGTAGGTCAGGGTGACCTGGTCGCCGGGCTTGTGCTGCCAGATCTCGCTGATGAGGGTGGGGCCGCCGTCGATCACCGTGTCGTCGAGCTTGGTGATGGTGTCGCCGGGCTTCAGGCCCGCCTTGTCGGCCGGGCCGTTCGGGGTGACCGCTTCGGAGCCGTTGTTGCCGGTCCGGGCGATGGTCGCGCCGTTGCCGGTGTCCCGCATGCCGACCTGGACGCCGATCTGGGGGTAGACCGGCTTGCCGGACTTGATCAGGTCCTGCGCCACCCGGCGGGCCTGGTCGATGGGGATCGCGAAGCCGAGGCCGATGCTGCCGGACTGCTGGGACTCGCCGCCCATTCCGCCGCCGTTGCCGGCCGACTGGATGGCGGAGTTGATGCCGATGACATTGCCGGCGGCGTCCATCAGCGGGCCGCCGGAGTTACCGGGGTTTATCGAGGCATCCGTCTGCAGGGCGCTCATGTACGAGGCGCTGGTGCCGCCGCCGTCGCTGGAGGCCACCGGGCGGTCCTTGGCGCTGATGATGCCGGTGGTGACCGTGCCGGACAGGCCGAAGGGCGCGCCGATGGCGATCGTGGCGTCGCCGACCTGCACATGGGAGGACTTGCCGAGCGGGAGCGGGTTGAGCGGGGCGCCGGAGGCGTTCTTCAGCTTGATCACGGCGACGTCGTAGCCCTGGGCATGGCCGACGACCTCGGCGTCGTACTTCTTGCCGTTGGAGAACGTCGCGGTGAGCTTGCCGCCGTCGGCCGCACTGGCGACGACGTGGTTGTTGGTGAGGATGTGGCCCTGCTTGTCGTAGATGAAGCCGGTGCCGGTGCCGCCGTCGCCGGTCGCACCCTCCGCCTCGATCGTCACGACGCTCGGCAGCGCCTTCTGCGCTATCCCGGAGACGGACGTGGGCTTGCGGTTCAGTGCCCCGGGGTCGCCGGACGCGGAGACCGTCGTGGAGGCGCTGTCATTCTGGCCCGCGGCCCAGAAGCCGATGCCGCCGCCGACACCGCCGGCGACCAGCGCGGCCACCAGGACAGCAGCGATCAGGCCGCCGTTGCGCCGCTTGGGGGCGGGGCTGCCGATCGTGCCCCAGGGGTCGCCGCCGCCACCGTAGGGAGGCTGCTGGCCCCAGCCGCCGGCACCGGCACCGGGGCCGGCCGCCGAGTAGGTGGGGAACTGGCTGGTCCGGTCGGCTGCGGGGTCGTCGCCGGGGTGGCCGTAGCCGGGCTGCGGAACCCGTCCGTCGCTGTACGGCGGCATCCGGCCCGGTTCGTCGTAGCCGGGGCCGGAGGCCGAGGGGACGGTCGGCGCGAAGTCCGGCGGCGGGGGCGCCGCGGGCGGGGCGCCGGGAGTCCGGGCGCCGGAGGCGGACGCGCTGTCCGGCTGCGGCCCGGTCGGTGGCTTGGCCTCCGACGGGACGGCGGCTCCCTCGTTCTCGGTGCTCACAGCTCTCTCCTCAGCTTCACGACTTTCGGCGGCCACGGCCCTGGCAGGAGGGTCTCCTTCTGCCGCGTGCCCCGGCCATCTGTGTGTCCGGGGCGGGCCGCTTCTTCCGGGGCTTGCAGTTCGGCCGGACCCTGGGGGTGCGTCCGGGTGGTGCGGTTCGTCGGTCCGGCGGGCCGTGCGGTCCGCCGGGTGGTGCGGTCCGGAGGCCCGCGGGCCTCCGGGTCGGATCTTCCGGTCCGGCGGGCCTGGCGGGCCCTCCGGGTCGTACAGCTCCCCCTTGCCGGACGGGGGACCCGGTACTCCAGGATTAAGGATCCGGGCGGTACGGGCGAGTCCCGGCCCGCAGATCCAGGGTCCGCGGGCCCGATCCGCAGGCTCCGGCCCGCACATCCCGGCTGTCGCGAGTCCCGGTCCGCAGATCCGGCCCGGGTACTGCGGGCCGGACGGTACGGGCGAGTCTCCCTTCCAGCCTTTCCCACCGCGCGTCAGAGCGCCGTAAGCCGAGGCTGTGACTGTCCCCTCATCCTTTATGCCGGACAAAACCGGCGCATCCCCTGTTCCGCACCTCGGGGTACGCGCCCGGCGGCCCGGCAACGGTGGATGGCACGATAACGCGGTGACCTATGCACGCCCCGCCCAGGACGGCCGTCCGGGCCGTCCCGCCATTTCCGTCGTCGCCCACCGCGGTGCCTCCGAGGACGCTCCGGAGCACACCCTCGCCGCCTATCGCAGAGCGATCGAGGACGGTGCGGACGCCCTGGAGTGCGATGTCCGGCTGACCGCGGACGGCCATCTCGTCTGCGTCCACGACCGGCGGGTGAACCGCACCTCCAACGGGCGCGGCTCGGTCTCCGCGCTTGAGCTCGCCGATCTCGCCACGCTCGACTTCGGCTCCTGGAAGGGCGACGGGTCCGCGAACGAGGCGCCGGACCGGCAGCACGAGGATCCCGAGCGGACCTCCGTACTGACGCTGGAGCGGCTGCTGGAGCTGGTCGCGGACGCCGACCGGCGGGTCGAGCTGGCCATCGAGACCAAACACCCCACCCGCTGGGCCGGACAGGTGGAGGAGCGGCTGGTCGAGCTGCTCGCCCGGTTCGGGCACACGAAACCGGCCATGCGCGCCGACTGGACCTCTCCGGTCCGGGTCATGAGCTTCTCGGCGCGCTCGCTGCACCGCGTACGGGCCGCGGCCCCCGACATTCCCGGGGTCTACCTGATGCAATTCCTCACCCCACGGCACCGCGACGGCCGGCTCCCGCCCGGCGTCGGCATCGCGGGCCCCGGGATGCGGATCCTCCGCGCGCACCCCGAGTACGTCGCCAGGGCGCACCGCGCCGGCCACCGGGTCCACGTCTGGACCGTCAATGACGCCGCCGATGTCGAGCTGTGCCAGGAATTGGGCGTGGACGCAGTCATTACAAATCGCCCCAAACAGGTGCGAATGCAACTCGGCCTGGACTAAAGCCCTTCACAGGGTGTGCACCGGCGCATTCGGGCCGTATTCGGTTATGTCCAGTGCGTCACTGCGTGCCGCTTGGCCGGTTTCCGGTCCAGTCCATTGGGGAATTCATCCCGTGGCGTGGGGCAAAGGAGGTCTCGGGGGTGGCGTTGGTGGTGGCACAAGAGGTGCCGACGTCGTCGATCATGGCCGTACCCCATGGTCCAGTGGGTGTGGGCATGGCCAGGCGACGCATGCGTGAAGAGCTGTTGGCAAGTGGCGTTCAGGACACCGTCGTCGATGACGCGGTTCTCGTCCTTTCGGAACTGTTGAGTAATTCGTGTCGCCATGCGCGTCCGATATACGAAAACGGATCACCGGGTTCCGTAACTCCCGGCGCAAAGGACGCGCCCTCGGCATCCGTGCGGGCCTCCTGGCGTATTGATGCGCAGGGCAGACTGACCGTCGCGGTCACGGACGGCGGCGGCCCGACCCGGCCCCTTCCGGCCACTCCGTCGGTCACGGCGCGCGGCGGCCGCGGGCTGGCGATCATCCGGTCGCTCGCCAAGGACTGGGGCGTACGCGACACCGTCGCCGGCGAGGTCACGGTCTGGGCGATTCTCTCGCTTCAAGGCGCGTTCGCTACGCGCGTGGACCTGACGCCCGATCTGCCGCCCTCGCTCGCCACGGGCGCGGGCGTGAGCAACGGGCACCCACTGGGGCCGGCCTTTCCGGACTTCGACGATCTGACATAGCGGCACCCGGCCCCGGCCGCACGCCGGGACACGCCGAGGTCCGCCGCACCAGGGCGGGACACGGCCCGGTACGCAACCGAGCGCGACCTCGTACGCAATCCTCTAGGCTCGCGCCGAACCGCGTCCGTACGCCCAGGATCGACCAGGAGACTCCGTCGCCATGGCCAAGAAGCGCCGTCCCCAGCCCCAGGCCGCAGCATCGCAGATCAAGGACGGCGAGGTGCCGGTCGTCGGCGCTCGTGAGCCCTGCCCGTGCGGCTCCGGCCGCCGGTACAAGGCCTGTCACGGGCGACAGGCGGCACACGCCGCCACCGAGCTCGTGCAGCGCCCGTTCGAGGGTCTGCCCGGTGAGTGCGACTGGGTGGCCATGCGCGAGCTGGTGCCCGCCGCCACCGCCGAATTGACGCTGAAGGGCGGGCTGCCCGAGGGCGTCCCGTCCGTGACGCTGGCGACCGTGCTGCCGATGGCGTGGCCCGCGCTGCGCCGCGACAACGGCGCGGTGCTGCTCGGCCTGCAGAACGACACCGCCTCCGGCGACCTCAGCCGCGACCTCGCGGACACCCTGCAGCGCGCGCTGGCCACGGAACCCGGCAACCCGGTCGCCGCCGAGCGGAACACCGCCGAGGGCCCGCGGCTGCAGGATCTGCTCGACCCGGACGCGGCGTTCGAGCCGACCGTCCACACCGGCTTCGAGTTCTGGGTGGGGAACGCCGAGAACGCCACCGGCGAGGTCGCCGCCTCTCTGGAGCGGGCCAACGCGGCGGCCATCCCGACCGCCCGGATCCCCGGCCTGGAGGGCGCGTACTGGTGCGAGGCCCCGGACAAGAACCATCTGCGCTGGGTCACCGCACACCCCGAGGAGCAGCTGCTGGACGCGCTCGCCCGGCTGCACGCGGCAGGCGCCACCTCGCTCGGTGAAGGCACCCGTCTGGTGGGCTCGTTCCGCGCCCACGGCCTGGTCGTCCCGGTCTGGGACCTGCCCTCGGAGATGGGCGCCGACGAGGTCGCCAAGCCGGCCGCGGCGTTCGCCGAGCGGCTGGCCGAGGCCCTGGCGAAGGACACCCCGCTGACCCCCGAGGAGCGCCGGGCACGCGGCGGGCTCACCAACCGTCAGGTCACCCTGAGCTGACCGTGCCGCCCCTCGACCGTGCGGACCGGACGCCCCGGAGGACCCCAGGCGTGACGCCTGTCACAACTCCCCGTACCTGCCGGTAAATAGGCGTCCGGAAATCCACGATCGAATTTGCGAACCGCCGATCTCTTGTTACGGTTCTAAAAGCCCGGTCGCTGGTGCATCCCCCGTCGCCAGCGACCGGGCGCTTCCATGTCCGGAACCAGGCATTCCGCTTGGCTCGGCCGGACCTCGGCGGCCCCGACCCCCTCAGTGGTCCGAACCGCTCTCTCCCGCAGACGAGTTGCTGCCGGACCGCAGCAGCAGCCGCTCCCCCGACGCATCGGCGATCTCCGCCACCGCGGTGTACGGCAGCCGGCTCCTGTGCACGGTCGGGGCGGACGGCGTCTCGCACACGCCCGGTGCGCCGCCCGCCGGCACCTCGCAGTTCACCTGGACGGTCCTGTCGTCCGGCCGCAGCAGCGTCAGTACGGCGCGCAGCCGGTCGCCGGTGCGGTTGCGGTAGTACGTACGCCCCCAGGTCAGACCGTCCTCGGCAAGCACGCAGGTCTGGGCCTCGATGCCCTGGGGGGCGGTGAGTTCGGGGCCGCAGCGGGAGGTGCGGCCGGAGAGGTGCGGCAGGGCCGGGCGGTCGGAGGAGCCGGGTGACCCCGTGGAGCCGAGGGTGGAGCCGACGGCGGCGAGGGGCATACTGCCTGGCTTGGTACCGCTCTCGCCCCGGCCTCCCTTGTCCTCCGTAGAGCTGTTTTCGGCCTTGGCTGCCTCCCCGGGACCCGTTCCCGGAGCCGCGGTGCCGGCCGGGCCGGCCATCGCGGCCCCCAGCGGCACGGCGATGGCGAGCAGCGCCGCGCCGGCGAGCCCGATCATGCGGATTTTCTGCGCACGCTGCATGGGCCCCACCTGCACTTGAGATGCCGCTGACGACGGCTTGACGGTGGGCCGAACCTATCGGCCGGCGGGGGTGCACCAGGGCACCCGGACGCCCGTTTCCCCGAGAGATCGGGGCAGGTCACACCCGTACGGGTGATCCGCCGCGGGGAGTTTCCGCCCGTCCGCCGGCCAACCGTCCGCCGTCCGGCCGCCGCCCGTCCCTCAGCCACCCGTCCGCCAGCCATCTGTCCGTCAGCCATCCGTCCACTCCACCGCTGATCGTCCGCCGGCATCCAGCGAGGATCCGCCGATCACCTGGGACGGCGCCTGTGTACGGCAGGCACCCGGGCAGGACGGGCCCAGGCGGAACGGGCCCAGGCGGAACGGGCCCAGGCGGGACAAGTACCCACGCGCAACGGGCACCTCACGCGCGACAGACACCCACCCGCGACAGACACCACCCACGACAGCGCCACCCCCGCGGCCGGCATCCCGCACACAACGAGGGCGCCCGAGCACACATCGGGCGCCCAGGGCATGCGCGAGCGTCAGTACGCGAGCCGGCTGCCGCCGTCGGGGGTGCCGGTGCTCGCCGTGACCAGTGCGTCCACGATCGTGGCCACCTTCGGGAGCCAGGGCGCGGCCGGGGTGACGGCCGGCGGCCGCTCCCAGCGGACCCGGCCGGCACCGATCTGGGAGGGCGGGAGCACCACATAGCCGCCCTCGCCGTGGAACCGCAGCGAGCTGGGCACCCAGTCCTGGGAGTGCAGCAGCTCGCCCAACTCCGGGAGGTCGTACGGCGATACGAGCAGCGACCAGCGGGTGGGCGTGGCCACCACGGGGCCGAGGCGTACGCCGAAGTGGTCCAGGGCCGCCAAGGCATGGGCCCCGGCGACGGCGGGCAGGCTCACCGCGCAGGGCGCACGGCCGCCGGTGGCCAGCACGACCGGGGCATCGGGGCGGTTCGTCCACCACCACCGCACCATCCGGCCATCGGTGGTGGCCGCCAGCAGTCCGGGGTCGAAGGGGTGCGCGCCGGGCACCACACAGTCGGGGTCCGGGCAGCTGCACCGGCGAGTGATCCGTTCGCCGAGGCCGAGCCGGGCGCCGGCCGGCTGGCGGCCGCCGGATCCGAATCCCACACCGGGAAGTACCGGCCACTGCCACTCGGTGGCGTAGTGGAGCGCCGCACCGAGCTGCGCCGACTTTCCGCGCCGGAACAGGGGCTTGCGTCGCCTTCCGAGGATCTCGCGCATGAGCGCTCGTTCCTTTCCGTTAACGCCGAGGGCTTTGTCCATCGCACTGCATGGCTCTACATGTCCGGTTCACCATCGTTTCGCGCCGTGCCGCTTCGTGCCGTGGGGCGTGTCCTGCGGCCCGGCCATGGAACCCGGGGTCGATCGCGCATCGATCACGCCACGTGGATCACTGGTCACCGCGTGTACAAGGCAGCGCATCACGTCGTACGCCGAGCGTGAAGCATGGCGAGGGGTGGCGTGCGTATGGCGCTTGCGCTTCCGTGGTGCAGCCCCCGCCGCTTGGGAGTGCGTCGTGGTCGTCGGCATGTTAGACGCCGGTGCCCGCCGGAGAGTTCCGGTGCGGTGCCAACTGACTCCGCACCTTTCCGAGTACGTACCCGCCACTGTGGTGATGACGCGCTGCTGATCGCCGCCAGTCGACCTCAAATTGACGCTCGGGGGGCTTTTTTCAGGCCAATCTACCGACCTCGTTGACACCACAAACCCCATGGGGACAATGCTGGACATCACATCGCTGCTACGTGTACATGTGGAGGCATTAATAGCGGAGCAGCATGACATGGGGGTTTGCGATGCTATTGAGGAAATTGAGCGGCCACCCGTACCGCACAACATCACTCAACAAAATGCCGCACTCCCTACCAAAAAGCGGCCTGACCAGGGGCAATGCCTGGCACGACGAGAGCCGTAGGCCATGACCACCCCTCACGTGCCGAAAGTGGCTGGAATCGAGCCAGCCCTTCCCTCCCCCGCGCACACTGTCGACCCGCGCGGGCCGAAAACCCCCGCCGACCCCGCCGTCGGCACCCCGTCGGACGCCTCGTCAAACGGGGCGTCCGAGGCCCCTCAGGGCGCCCCCCGGGGCGCCGCACCCGAGGGCGCACCCGGTGCTCCCGACATCTCCGTCGTCGACCAACTCGCCGCCGTCCAGGACCGGCTGGCCGGCTGGATCTCGGACCTCAGCACCCTGCACGACCTGACCGAACGGCTCGCGCGCACCCGTACGTTGGAGGACGCCCTCCACGAGCTGCTGCGCGCCGGAGCCTCCCTGGTCGGCGCGCGCCGCGGGCTGGTCGTCCTCGCCCCGTCCGACGGCCTCGGCCCGGAGACCACCGTCGGCCTCGGCCTCGGCCACGCCGAGATCGGTCACATCGAGACCATCCCGCGCCGCGCCCTGTCGTACGCGCGGATACTGGACGGCCTCCCGGAGCGGGCCACCGGCGACGACACCCGGACCGACCCGCTCGACGACACCTGCCGCGAGACGCGTGGCGAGGGCCGTGCACCCGGCCCCCGCCACGAAGCGTCGGCGGGCCCCTGCACCGAGATCGCCGAACCCGACATCCCCGGTGAGAAGGACCTCGACCCCCGCCTACGCGAGGTCGCCGCCCGTCTCGGGTACGCCGCCAGCTACGCGGTCCCGCTCTCCGCCGAACCCCTCGGCAGGACCGGCGCCGTGGTCTGGCTCTACGACGAACCGGCCGAGCCCACCGAACGCCAGCGCCACCTCGTCGGCCTCTACCGCGCACACGCCGCCGAGCACCTCGCCTGTCTCCTCGAACTCCACCGCAGCCGGCAGGCCACCCGGACGCTCCGCGAGGAGCTGCTGCCCCACCGGCTGCCGCGGATCCCCGGCGTACGCCTCGCGGTGCGGCACAGCACCGGGCCGCGCGGCGGCGGCGACTGGTACGACGCGCTGCCGCTGCCCGACGGTGCGCTGGGCCTGGCCGTCGGTTCGGTGACCGGCTCCGGGCCGAGCGCGGTGGCGGCCATGGGGCGGCTACGGGCGTCCCTGCGCGCCTACGCCGTCATGGAGGGCGAGGATCCGGTCGCGGTCCTCTCCGACCTCGAACTGCTGCTCCGGCTGACCGAGCCGGCCCGCAGCGCCACCGCGCTGTTCGCCTTCACCGAGCCACCGCCCGGCGCACCGGGCGGACCTCCCGCGACGCTGATGCCGGGCGGCATCACCGACCCCTTCGCCCGCAAGCTGGTGCTGGCCGGGGCCGGCCACTGCCCGCCGCTGATCCTCGGCGAGCTGCGGACGGAGTTCGTGGAGACCTCACTGTCCGCGCCGCTGGGCATGCTGGCCTGCTGGGAAGCGCCGAGCGTGGAGATCGAACCGGCCGGCGGCGAGACCCTGCTGCTCTACAGCGACGGACTGCTGCACCGGACCGGCGAGCCCATGGACCGCGCCTTCACCCGGCTGCACGCGGCCGCCGCGGGCGTCCCCAGGGCGATCCGCCATGATCCGGAGGCGGTCGTCGACCACATCGTGCGCACGATGCTGCCGCAGGGCCTGGACGATCCGTCGTCGGAGGAGGACGTGGTGCTGCTCGCGGCGTACTTCGAGGAGTAGGGCCGGCCGGACCGGACCTGCACGCGCCACGCGCCGTACGGCGGGCGCACCGCCGCGCGCCGGGGCGTACACCGGGGCCGCCGGCCGGGCCGTCTTCGTACGCCACCCGTCCGCCCCCGGTGGGCGCCGTGCGTCCTCAGGCCGTCGTACCGCAGAGGTCACACCTTTTTGCCTCTGGACCGCTTTCGATCCGCACATACGATGGAAGGCGGTTCAGTCTTAAAAGGAGGCATTGTGACCGACGAGCTCACGCCGGAGACCCCGGACGAGGACGAGCAGCCGATCAAGCAGCGCAAGAACGGCCTTTACCCGGGCGTCTCGGATGAGCTCGCGGAGAACATGAAGGGCGGCTGGGCCGACACCGAGCTGCATGACCTGCGGCCGATCGAGCAGGCCCCGAACGCCGCCCGCCGCCGCGCCGCGCTGTCCGCGCGCTTCCCCGGCGAGCGTCTGGTGATCCCGGCGGGCAACCTGAAGACCCGCTCCAACGACACCGAGTACGACTTCCGTGCCTCGACGGAGTACGTCTACCTCACCGGCGACCAGACCGACGACAGCGTCCTGGTCCTGGAGCCCACGAAGGACGGCCACGAGGCGACGGTCCACCGGCTGCCCCGCTCCAACCGGGAGAACGGCGAGTTCTGGCTGAACGGCATGGGCGAGCTGTGGGTCGGCCGGCGCCACAGCCTCAGCGAGGCCGAGGCACTGCTCGGCGTCCCCTGCAACGACGTACGCGAGCTGGCCGGCGCGCTCAAGGAGGCCACCGGCCCGGTCCGCGTCGTGCGCGGCCATGACGCCGGTATCGAGGCCGCGCTGACCGACAAGGTCACCGCCGAGCGCGACGAAGAGCTGCGGGTGCACCTCTCCGAGGCCCGCGCGGTCAAGGACGCGTTCGAGATCGGCGAGCTGCAGAAGGCCGTCGACTCGACGGTGCGCGGCTTCGAGGACGTCGTGAAGGTCCTGGACAAGGCCGAGGCGACCAGCGAGCGCTACATCGAGGGCACGTTCTTCCTGCGCGCCCGCGTCGAGGGCAACGACGTCGGCTACGGCTCGATCTGCGCCGCGGGGCCGCACGCCACCACCCTGCACTGGGTCCGCAACGACGGCGCGGTGCGCTCCGGCGATCTGCTGCTCCTGGACGCCGGTGTGGAGACCACCAGCCTCTACACCGCGGACGTCACCCGCACCCTGCCGGTCAACGGCCGCTACACCGACCTCCAGCGCACGATCTACGACGCGGTGTACGAGGCCCAGGAGGCGGGCATCGCGGCGGTCAAGCCGGGCGCGGCCTACCGCGACTTCCACGACGCGGCGCAGCAGGTGCTCACCGAGAAGCTGGTCGAGTGGGGTCTGGTCGAGGGCCCGGTCGAGCGGGTGCTGGAGCTGGGGCTGCAGCGCCGCTGGACCCTGCACGGCACCGGCCACATGCTCGGCCTGGACGTCCACGACTGCGCCGCGGCCCGCACCGAGAACTACGTCAACGGCACGCTGGAGCCCGGCATGGTGCTGACCGTCGAGCCCGGTCTGTACTTCCAGTCGGACGATCTGACGGTGCCCGAGGAGTACCGCGGTATCGGCGTCCGGATCGAGGACGACATCCTCGTGACGGACGACGGCAACCGGAACCTGTCGGCCGGGCTGCCGCGGCGGTCCGACGAGGTCGAGACCTGGATGGCGGGACTGCTCGGCAAGTAGCGGGCGGTGTACGGCGGGTCTGCCGGCGGTTGCGGCGCCCGCCACAGGTGGCGGGAGTGCCCGGCCGCACGGTGACCGCCGCACAGGGCGGGACTGCCGGGCGCGCGGCGCCCGTTGCACCGTCGGTACGTCTCCCGGTGGCTCAGCTGCCGCCGGGAGGCGTGCCGTTCGCCGGACCGTCGGCCTCCGTGCGCACAGCCGGACCGTCGACCTCCGTACGCACAGCCGGACCGTCGACCTCCGTACGCACAGCCGGACCGTCGACCTCCGTGCACACAGCCGGACCGTCGTCCGTGCGCACATACGCGCCGGCCCGGGATGCCGCCCAGACAGCGGTGGCGGCGGATTCGGCGACGTCCCGGTCGACAGGGCGACGGGCGATCAGAATCCGGTAGTAGAAGGGCGCGCCGAGCGCCGACATCACCTTCTCCGGGTCCGTGTCCGTGGGCAGTTCGCCGCGGCCGACGGCCCGCTCCACCATCCGGCCCGCCAGCGCCAGCCGTTCGCCGAAGAAGGTCCGCAGCACCGCCGCCGCCTGTGGGTCACGGGCCGCGGCGGAAACCACCGCCTCGATCAGCCGGCGCATCCGCGCCTCCCCGTAGAAGGCGGCTATCGAGCAGGCCAGCGCCTGCAGATCCCCGGGCAGGGTGCCGGAGTCCGGCAGCGGCACCTCGGCACTCAGATCGGTCAGCAGGTCGCACACCAGACCCTCGGTGCAGCGCCAGCGACGGTAGAGCGTCGCGACATGAATTCCCGAGCGTTGCGCGACCTTCTCCATGGTCAGCTCGGCGAAGCCGCCCTCGCCCAACTCCTCGAATACGGCGGTCAATACGGCTTGGCGGGTGCGGGCGGTGCGACCGCCGGGCCTGGTCTCGCCCGGGGCATGGTGCGCTGTCGTCACGACGGCTCCGTATTGCAGTGCGGGTTCACGCCAAGTATTGTCCGGGAAAGGTTAACGCGAGCAACTTCGCGTTAATCGTGGTGGGCGCTGGTCTCGCAGGACAGGGGACGCCGCGGGGGAGGTTCTCTCACCGCGAGACCGCGCTGACCAGCTTCCGCAAAGGGCGATTTCCAGCCAGTTTTCCGACTGCTGATGTTAGCCCGGATTGACACCTCATACGCGGACATCCCGCACACGGCCGCCGCCCGGGGACCGTGCGGCGCTCACCCTCGGCGGTCGCTCCCGGGCAGCCACGCCTCGTCGCGGAACAGCGGTCGTCCGTCGTCGGACAGCGGCAGCCGCAACTCGCCGGTGTCCATGACCGCGTTGTTCTGCGACCGGTGCAGCCGGGAGTACGCCCCGCCCGCGCGGGACAGCAACTCCTCGTGCCGCCCGGCCTCCACGATCCGGCCGCCGTCCAGGACGAGGATGCGGTCGGCGTCGGGCGCGAGATTGAGATCGTGCGTGATCATGATGGTGGTGCGGCCGCGCATCAGTCTGCGCAGCGGCTGGACGATACGGCGCGCGGCGAGCGCGTCCAGACCGGTCGTCGGCTCGTCCAGGACGAGGACCGGCGCATCGCGCAGCATGGCCCGGGCGATGGCCAGCCGTTGGAGCTGACCGCCCGACAGACGGGCCGAGTGGGGATCGATCCCGGTGTCGTACCCGTCGGGCAGTGCGCGGATGAACGCGTCCGCGTCGGCGGCCCGCGCGGCCTCGGCGATCTCCTGGTCGCTCGCGCCCGGGCGGCCGCAGGCGATGTTCGCGCGGATGGTGTCGTGCAGCATGAGCGTCTCCTGCGGCAGCAGCGTCACCCGCTCCCGCAGCCGGGACAGCGGGAGGTCCCGCAGCGGCACGCCGTCCAGCGTCACGGTGCCGGAGTCCGGGTCGTAGAAGCGCAACAGCAGTTTGGCGACGGTGGATTTGCCCGCGCCACTGGGTCCGGTGACGAGCAGCAGCTCTCCCGGCCGGGCGGTGAACGCCATCCGGGACAGGGCGGGCCCGGCCACCGCATCCGCACCGGGGTAGCGGAAGCCGACGTCGTGGAACTGCACGGTGCCCGGGGCCCCCTGGGCGGGCCGTAGCGGGGGTGTGGGGAGGGTGAGTTGCGGGGGCGGCGGCATGGCGCCGGATGGCGGCGGCATGGCGCCCGGTGGCAGCGGTACGGCGCCCGGTGCCGGCGGTGCGACGCCCGGTGCCGGCTGCGCGGGGAGGGGCACTGTGTCCGCCGGCGACGGGGCCGGGGGCAGTGGGGGCGAGACCGGAGTCGTCGGCCCTGTCGGCACCGTCGGCCCCGGCGCCGGATCTCCCACCGACGGGCGCGCGTCCAGTATCTCGATGAGCCGCTCGGCCCCCGCCGTCGCCGCGGTGACCGTGAGGCCGAGCTGGCCCAGATCCCGGACCGGCGGATACAGATAGCCCAGGAACGCGGCGAACGCCAGCAGTTGACCGAGCGTCATCCGGTCCGCGGAGATCTCCCAGGCGCCCAGCCCGATCACGCTCAGCACACACACCGTCTCGATGACCTCGACCAGCCGCTCGTACAGCTCGCTCAGCCGGGCGCCGCGGACCGAGGCGGTGAACCAGGCGCGGGCCTCACGGTCCAGCCGCGCCCGCTCCGCCCCCTCCCGGCCGTATGCCTGGGTGAGGACGACATTGCCGAGCGACTCCTCGACGACGGAGGTGATGGCGCCGTCGGCCACCCGCTCCTGGCGCGACGCGGTCCTGATGCGGCCGGAGAAACGCCGGGCGGCCAGCCAGAACAGCGGCGCGAGGACGAAGGTGGCCACCGCCAGGTCCCAGCGCAGCCAGAGGGCGGCGACGGCGTAGAAGACCGCGCTGAACGCCGAGGAGACCGCGCCGACCGCGCCGGAGACCACCATCTGCTCGATGGCCTCGACATCGCCGGTGAGCCGGGCGACCAGATCGCCCTGGCGGTGCCGCTGGAAGAAGTGCGGCGGCATCCGCTGGACGTGGTCGAAGACCTGTGCGCGCAGCCGCATCACGAACCGTTCCGAGACCCAGACGGCGAGGGAGTTGCCGGCATAGCCGACGGCCGCGCCGGCCACGGCCACCCCGAGCCACTGTGCGGCCGGCGCCCAGAACGCGTCGAGCGAGCCGCGCTGCAGGGCATGGTCGGTGAGGTCGCTGAAGAGCAGGATCGCGGCGGTCTCGGCGAGCGCGGCGACGATGACACAGAGGCAGATGAGCACCAGTCGGCCGCGCAGCCCCTTGCTCATCGGCCAGAAGCGACGGAATGCGGTGCCGGCCGGGATGGCGGGTGTGGTGGTGGTGGGTGTGGTGGGTGTGGTGACGGGGATGGCTGAGGTGGCGCCCGTGGTGGTGGCCCGGGACGTTCCGTGGCCGTCGTCCTCGCCGTAGGCATCAGTGCCGTGGCGCCGGTGCCGCCCCCGTACGAGTCCGGGCACCACCCCGGCCTCGGCGGGGACCCGCCGCAACCGCATCGTCGCGAAGTCACTCTCCCGCAGGCCCACGGCCGCCCCCTCCCACGCCCGCGACCAGGGTGCGCGCGCCCGTGTGCCGCGCCACCTTGTCCGCCGCCACCCGATCCCCTGCCGCCGCCAACGCCTTCACCACCGCTTCTTCCATGCCTTTCAGCCCTCCCATTACTCCCGGCACCTCCAGCCGCTCCGGTCCTTACTGCCGCTCCGGTTCCTTCCGATGCCGGGGCCGGAATACCGCTCCGCCGACCGGTCCGGAAATCGCCCCGCCCGCTCGGGGCGGGAAAATGGCCGGCACGGCCACCACCACCCCGAATTAACCCTCCCTTCGCCGCATTCATATGCCCTGCCAAGGCGGCGCATATGGTTTTCACAGCAGGGTCGTGCAAAACCCCTGCGAGAAATGCGTTACGCATACAAAGAGAGAGGGCCGACGACCCCCACGGCCGTCGGCCCTCGCGCCGCCCCGGTCACTCAGGAGCGGCAGCTCCTCCTGCTTGCCCGGTCAGCGCTCGCCGTGCCCCGGCAGCGGCTTCCGGGCGGGCTTGTGGCAGTGCCCGTGACCGTGGCCCTTCGGGGGCTTCGGCAGCGGCTTCTTCTTGGGCTTGGGCAGCGGCGCAATCTTCTTGAAAGACATGAGATTCTCCTCGATCTTCGTATGTGCCGCGGATTCCTGATCCGCGACTGCCTGACGAAGAAAAAATTACCGGCCACAAAGCCAAGGAAGGGTCAAAACCGCTGAGGGTTCAATGAATACCGCATGAGGTTTTCTCAGAAAGCGATGAGCAACCGGCACAATTCCCCTGCCGCACATTCCACGCACATTCCACGCACAGCCGGCTCTTATCCGGGCCTCGTGGCTCTCGGGCGGGTCCTACGCAAAGGGCCCCGGAGCGCGGCTAAGTGGCGCCGCTGCCTGCCGCGGGGTGTTCCCTCGCCAGTGCGAGCCTTCGCAGCCGCCGCCAGTTCATCGGGGGCTTCGACTGCGGTACGCCCGGGCGGTGCCGCGGCACGCGGACGCGGAGGGCCCGGGGCCGGATCCAGCAACGGACGGGGGTCGGCAGGGTGAGGGCCTCGCCGTCGACGCCGGCCTGGATCTCGGGCTCGTCGGCGTCGACGACGACCTCCTCGGCGGTCAGCGCGGTGAGGCCCGGCCCGTACCTGCCCCGCAGGATTCCGGCCGCCTGCGCCGCGTTGTCGACCTTGATACCCAGGACCCCGAGGACGCCCGAATCCAGGACTTCCCGTCGTCCCAATCCGGCCGGGTCGCCCATGCGGTAGGGGTTGTTGCTGACGAGGACCGCCTGGGGCGCGTCGATGGCGGTGCCCGCGGCACGCACGACCAGTCGCGGGCCGCGCTGGTGCGTCAGCAGGTCCGGAAGCATCTCCAGGATGGTCCGCACCTTGTCGTCGCGGTAGTCGGGGCTCTGTACGACAGCCGCGTACGTCCCGAAAGACGCGTTGTTGACGAAGGCCCGCCCGTTGATGAAGCCGAGGTCGACGCGGAGTTCGACCCCGTCCGTCAGGGCGTCGAGGCAGCTCGACGGATCGTCCCGGTCCAGGCCGAGGTCGAGTGCGAAGTGGTTGCGGGTGCCGGCCGAGATCACCATGAACGGGATGCCGTGTTCCGCCGCCACGCCGGCCACCATGGCCTGTGTGCCGTCCCCACCGGCGACGCCGAGGAGGTCGGCGCCCTCGTTCACGGCGCTGCGCGCGAGCGCGACCACATCCTCGTGGTGGGCGGTGTCCAGCAGGTGCACGACCGCACCGAGTTGCTCCGCTTTTTCCTTCAAGTGGAAGATGCCCACCTTCCCGCCCCCTGAGCGGGGATTCATGAGGAGGAAGGGGCGCTCGGGCGGCGCAGCCCGGACTTCGGGTGTGCGCTCCGGCCGGGTGTCCCTGCGGAGCGCGGCTCCGCCGGCGGAGACCGCCAGTGCCCACAGGGCGAACGAGACGAGTACCACCCACAACAGACCGGCCCAGGCGTAGAGCAGGAGCACGGTGACCGGGGCCGCGGCGGCCAGCGTGCCCGCAAGAACCCGGGTGAGTCCGCGCCGCGTCAGCGCGCACCAGGCGCCCGCCGCGGCGACGGCGAGTCCGGCCAGCCCCACGCCCAGGAGGACGACGCTTCTGAGCCCCGCGAACACCAGCAGGACCAGCGCCGCTGCGGCCGCGGCCGCCAGGGCCAGCAGCGCGGACCAGCGCTGCGCCCTGCGGTCGCGTACGCGGGCATCCGTGCCCATGGAGACTCCTGGCGGTCATGGGGCCGGCGGTCATAGGGCCCGGCGGTCATGGGGCCCGGCGGTCCGGACGTGTCCCGGTGAGCGATGCCGTGGCCCGTGTCGGCCGTCTTGCCCGGCCATGCCTGCGCGGGGTCGCGTCCGCCCAGGCCGTGCCCGGCGCGCGCGCCGGACCGGTCACGACGCCATCGGAAGCGCCGCCCCCTCACGCCACTTGAGGATCTTGTCGAAGCTCACGACCGCGCCGGGGCGGCCGGTGCGGTTGCGGTAGCGGACGTGGTCGGTGAGGGCCTCGATCAGAAAGAGCCCCCGGCCGTCCTCGGCAAAGGCGGGAGCCTGCGCGGGGGTGGGCACGGGGGCCGGCGGGAGGGCGCGGTCCGCGGCGGTATGCGGTGGGGCGGGAGGTGCGGGACAGTGGCGGAACCCGGGGCCCGAGTCGGTGACTTCGATGCGGCAGGTGTCGCCGTCGATGAAGGCCGTGACGCGGTAGTCCTCGGTGGCGGCGTCGCCGCCGTGCTCGACGGCGTTCGCGCAGGCTTCGGAGAGGGCCACCGCAAGGTCGTAACAGATGTCCGGGTCGACGCCCGCCGTCTCCATCGTGCCCAGCAGCAGACGACGGGCCAGCGGCACGCTCGCAGCCTCACGCCGCAAATGGAGTGACCACCAGATGCTCATCGCTCCAGCCTCCTGGCCGCCGCTCGACATATCGATACCTATTGCCGCGCCACAAGGTCCGTAAGCATGTCCGGGACGTGATACCGCTCATTCGGCGGATGCGAAGAGCGAGCGCATCGGTGTAGGCGAAGCGCCGCCCATGCGCTGCCGCGCGCCCCGTCGGCCTCCCTGGACACCCGGCAGGGCGCCCCCTCGGTGCCGACCTGCCGTAGGCGGCGCCTCCGACCAGTGGGATGATGGCGCGGCCATGACTCCACCGCCCGCCTCCACAGCGCGCGCAGCCGCCGATCTTCGGCTGTTGAGGGCCGCGGTCTTCACCGCGGTCTGTGTTGTGTTGTCCGCGGGCGGGCACATCGCCGCCTCGTGCGCCACCATCCCGTTGTGGACGCTGGGTGTTGCGGCTGCCGCGGTGTTCGCGGTCGCGGCACCGCTGGCCGGGCGGGAGCGCTCGCTGCCGGGGATCGCCGCGGGTCTTGCCGTGGGGCAGCTCACCCTGCACGCGCTGTTCGCCTGGGGCCAGCTCCCGATGCCCGCCATGGCGCGCGGCGCCGGCACCGGCGACGGCGGGCTTTCGGACCGGGCGACGCTCTTCCTTGCCCGGCATGTGACATGCGGGCTCGGCACCGGTCGGGTAGGCCTCGCGGAGGCGCGCCGGATTCTCGGTTCGGGTGGCTTCGATACGGCCTCCGCCGCCGGGATGGCCCCTCCGGCAGGGTCCGGAACGGCCGGTGGCGCAACCACCGCCGGCGCCGCGATGATGCACGGTCCGCTGTCGTCGCTGCCCATGCTGCTGGGGCATCTGCTGGCCGCGCTCGCCGTCGGCTGGCTGCTGCGGCGGGGCGAGGCGGCCCTGTGGCGGCTGGTCCGGCTGTCGGCTCCGGCGGCGTACGAGATCGCGGTGCAGACACTGGTCGGCGCGGTACGCGGGGCGCTCGCCCTCGTCGGTGCCCTGCTCACGGGCCTCGGAACGGCGCACGATGATGCGCTGCGTGCTCCCGTTTCGTACGGGGATGACAAACCCGGCCCGCAGAACCTCGCACTCCACCACAGTGTTGTCAGGCGAGGGCCCCCGTCCCTGGCCCTCGCGGCCTGACGACGCGAAGCACGCTCCCACAGGACGGGTACGGGCTCACGCGCCGTCGCCGCACGCGCGCCACCAAACCGTCACCAGCACCTTTCTCCTCCCTGTGGAGTGCATTTCGATGTCGAAGAATTCGAAGATGGCGAAGATGTCGCAGCAGCAGTCGGACGCGTCACACCCGCGCCGGCTCGCACGGCGGCTGCCGCTCGTGGGCGCCGCCGCGGCCGGCAGTGTGCTGCTGCTCGCCGGCCCGGCCTTCGCGCACGTGAGCGTGCAGCCCACGGGCACGGCGGCCAAGGGCGGCTATGCGACCGTCAACTTCAAGGTGCCCAATGAGAAGGACGACGCCTCGACGGTGAAGCTGGAGGTCACGCTGCCGACCGACCACCCGCTGGCGTCCGTGATGCCGCAGCCGGTGCCCGGGTGGAAGATCTCGGTCACCAAGACCAAGCTCGCCAAGCCGATCGAGATGGAGGGCGAGAAGATCAACGAGGCGCCCTCGAAGATCACTTGGACCGCCGACGGCAAGGGCGTTGAGCCCGGCCAGTTCCAGCAGTTCCCGCTCTCCGTCGGACAGCTGCCCAAGGACACCGACCAGCTCGTCTTCAAGGCTCTCCAGACGTACGACAACAAGGAAGTCGTGCGCTGGATCGAGCCGACGAAGGAGGGCGCCCCGGAGCCGGAGAACCCGGCTCCGGTCCTCAAGCTGGCCGCGGCCGAAGAGGACGGCCACGGTGCCGCCGGCGCCGACGCCAAGGGCGGCACCACGGCCGGCATGAAGACCACGGCTGCCAGCTCGGACGCGTCCGGAAGTGACAACACGGCGCGCATCCTGGGCGCCATCGGCATCGTCGTCGGCATCATCGGAGTCGGCTTCGGCGTGTTCGCCGGCCGGCGCCGCAGCGCCTGATCACCGGCTGGGCCGGCGCACTTCCCGCGCCGGCCCACCCACCCCATTCCCGCACAAACGGGATTCCACGACACGGGATTTATCTGCAATGCACAGAAGGACCCTGCTCGCGTCCGCCCTCGCGGCGACCGCGGCTTTCAGCCTGACCGCCTGCAACAGCGACGACGGCAAGCCCGCCGCCGAGGTCTCCGGCGGCACCGCCGCCAAGCCGATCGTCACGCTCGACAGCCCGATGGAGAAGCCGGACCTCGTCCTGACCGACTCCGACGGCAAGAAGTACGACCTGCTGGAGAAGACCAAGGGCCACCCGACGCTGATCTACTTCGGCTACACCAACTGCCCGGACGTCTGCCCGCTGACCATGGCCAACATCGCGGTCGCGGTGAAGCAGCTGCCCCGGGCCGAACAGAAGGATCTGCGGGTCGTCTTCGTCACCTCCGACCCCGAGCGTGACACCCCGGCCGCGCTCAAGAAGTGGCTCGGCGGCATCGACAAGGACTTCACCGGTCTGACCGGCAAGTTCGACACCATCCAGGCCGGCGCGCGCAGCGTGAACATCGGGATCGAGAAGCCGGTCAAGAAGAAGAACGGCGATGTCGTCTCCACCCACGGCGCACAGGTTCTGCTGAGCTCCCCCAAGGACGACAAGGTCCACTGGATGGGCATGCAGGAAGCGACCTCCGACAACTACACCAAGGCACTTCCGAAGATCGTCAAGGGGCAGAACCCGTGAACCGCCGCACCACCCTCGCCGCCGCCGTCGCCCTCACCGCCGGTCTCGCGCTGGCGGGCTGCGGCGGCGCGGACAGCGCCCCGCAGCTCAAGGTCGCCGACCCGTACATGCCGCAGCCGGTCGACCAGAACATGGCCGGCGCGTACTTCACCGTCAAGAACAGCGGCGGCACCGCCGACAAGCTGACCTCAGTCACCAGTGACCTGTCCAAGGACATCACGATCCACAAGACGGTCGGCACCAAGATGGAGCAGGTCAACTCGCTGGCGATACCCGCGGGCGGCGAGCTCCGGCTGAGCCGCGGCGGCAACCACCTGATGTTCATGGGCCTGAAGAACAAGCCGGCCGAGGGCGACAAGGTGAGCATCGAGCTGCACTTCGCCTCCGCCAAGCCAATCAAGGTGACGGTCCCGGTCAAGGCCGTCACCTACGCGCCGAAGAAGTAACAGGGGACCGAAAGACCGCACAGGCCGTACAGAACAACGGGAGTAAGGGGAGCGATCACTATGGTCACCACCGGGCTCGGACCGCGACGGTCCGCCGTGCTGCGCCTGCTGGTCGTCGCGGTGGCGCTGGCCGGCGCGCTGATCGGCGGGCTCGGCGGCGCCGCCCCGGCCTCGGCGCATGCCGCGCTGACCGGGAGTACCCCCGCACAGGGTTCGGTGGTGGACCGCGCCCCTGAGCAGGTGACGCTCACCTTCTCCGAGGGCGTCGCCCTGGGCGACAACTCGATCCGGGTGCTGGATCCGCAGGGCAAACGGGTGGACCGCGGCAAGCTGCGCAACCTGTGCAGCGACAGCATCGTCAAATACGGCGCGGGGCTGCCGCCGGGGCTGCACGACGGTACGTACACCGTCGCCTGGCAGGCGGTCTCCGCCGACAGCCACCCCGTCTCCGGCGCCTTCACCTTCTCGGTCGGAGCGCCCTCCAAGACCACCGCCCCGGTACTCCAACAGCAGGCCGGCGGCGGTCTGGTCGGCGCGCTCTACGGCGTCGCCCGCTACCTCGCCTACACCGGGTTCGTGCTGCTCGTCGGCGGCGCGGCCTTCGTGCTGGCCTGCCGGCCGGCCGCGGCTCTCGTAGGGTCCGTGCAGCGGCTGGTCGTCCAGGGGTGGGCGCTGCTGGCCGGCACCACCGTCGCGATGCTGCTGCTGCGCACCCCGTACACCGGGTCCGGCGATCTCGCCGACGTCTTCGACCTCGGCGGCCTCCAGCAGGTCCTGGTCACCAAGCCGGGCGCGGCGCTGATCTCCCGGCTGCTGCTGCTCGCCGCCGCGGCGCTGTTCGTGGCGGTGCTCTTCGGGACGTATGCACGGCTGCAGGAGCCGGCGGAGGCACAGGCGCAGGGTGGACAGCCGGCGGAGAAGGGGGCGCCCGGCGAGGCGGGCGACGCGGGCGATGGAGCCGTGGACGCCGAGAACGCCGAGGAGCCGGACGCGGACGCCGCCGGGCAGAAGGACGCGGAGGCCGCGGAGCGCGATGCGGAAACCGCCGACAACGCCAGGCAGCGCAAGGACCTCACCTTCGGGCTCGCCTTCGGCGGTGTGATCGTCGCCGCCGGGCTCGCCGCGACCTGGGCGCTGGCCGAACACGCCTCGACCGGTCTGCAGCCCGCCGTCGCGATGCCGGTCGATGTGCTGCATCTGCTCGCGGTCGCCACCTGGCTCGGCGGGCTGGCGGCGCTGGTCGTCTCGCTGTACTGGGGGCCACCCGTCGAGCGGACCGCCGTACGCCGCTTCTCGCGGATCGCGTTCGGCTCCGTGCTGGTGCTGGTGGCCACCGGCACCTACCAGTCCTGGCGGCAGGTCGGCAGCTGGCGTGCGCTGACCGACACCACGTACGGGTGGCTGCTGCTGCTCAAGGTGGGCCTGGTCGTGGTGCTCGTCGGGATCGCCTGGGTGTCGCGGCGGTGGACGGGACGGCTGACGGAGGCGCGGGCGGCCGAGGTCCCGGCAGCGGAGGTCCGGACGGCCGAGGTTCAGGAATCTGAGGTCCAGGCGGCCGAGGTCCCGGCGGACGGGGAGGCCGAGAAGGACAGGGAGGCCGAGAAGGCGGTCGTCGGCGCCGCGGCCAGGGCCGACGCCGTAACCGCTTCGGCTCCGGCTCCGGCTCCGGCTCCCCACGAGGCCCCCACTCACGACGGCGGCCCGGCCGGCAACGGATCCCCCGCCGATGACAGCCGCCCCGCCGCCGACGGTGCCCCCACCCCTGACGAACCCTCCAACGAGACCCCGGACGAAACCCCCGACCCCGCCCGTACCGCCCAACTCGCCCGCCAGCAGGCCGCGTTGCGTACCGCCCGCACCAAGCGGCGGCGCGATGCCGATCCGGAGCGGCTGGGGCTGCGCCGGTCCGTGCTGGCCGAGGCGTCGGTCGCCGTCGTGCTGCTCGTGGTGGCCACGGTGCTGACCGCCACCGAACCGGCCCGTACCGAAGAGGCGGTCAAGGCCACCTCGGACGGGCAGTCCACCGCGGCCAACCAGCCGCAGGTGCTGAGCATCCCGTTCGACACCGGCGGCGCGGGTGGCAAGGGCACCGCCCGCCTCGACCTCGACCCGGGGCGCAGCGGCAGCGCCAACGCGCTGCGGCTGCGGATCTCGGACCCGTCGGGCAAGGCCGTCGACGTCCCCGAGGTGAAGGTCTCCTTCACCCAGAAGGCCAAGAAGATCGGACCGCTGCCGGTCGTCCCGAAGCACATCGGCAAGGGCCACTGGCGCGCGGACGGGGTCCAGCTGCCGGTCCGCGGGCAGTGGCAGCTGTCGCTGCTCGTACGGACCTCCGACATCGACCAGGTGACCGAGATCAAGAACGTGAAGATCGGCTGATGAGCAAGCAGACGTCCAGCAAGAAGACACCCGGGAAGAAGGCCCTGGGCGCGCAGTCCGCCGGGCCCGGCAGCGGGGCGAGCGTGCCCGCTCCGGCCGCCGCTCCGGCGGCCGAAACCGACGGCTCCCCCGCCCTGGAGTTCTCCCGGCGCCGGCTGCTCGGCACCGTCGGCGCGGCGGGCGCGGCCGGGCTGGTGGTCGGCGGGGCCGGTGGCGCCATCGGGGTCTCCGCGGCGCAGCCGCAGGACGCGGCCGCCCAGGCCGTGACCACCATCGGCTCGACCGAGGTCCCGTTCCGGGCGGCGCACCCCGGGCACCAGGCGGGGATCACCACCCCGTTGCAGGCCACGGGGCATCTCGTCGCCTTCGACCTGGCACCGGACGCGGACCGCAAGGCCGCCGCCGCGCTGCTGCGCCGCTGGTCGCGGACGGCCGCGGAGCTGATGGCCGGGCGGACCCCGGACGCCGACACGGGGGTCGCGCTCGACGCGGGCCCGTCCTCGCTGACCGTCACCCTCGGCTTCGGGCACAGCTTCTTCGGCCGTACGGGCCTGACGAAGCGGCGTCCCGTACAGCTCGACCCGCTGCCCGACTTCTCCGCCGACGCGCTGGACCCCCGGCGCAGCAACGGCGACCTGTGGATACAGATCGGCGCCGATGATGCGCTGGTCGCCTTCCATGCGCTGCGCGCGCTGCAGAAGGACGCGGCCGGTGCGGCGCGGCTGCGCTGGCAGATGAACGGCTTCAACCGCACACCGGGCGCCACCGCGCACCCGATGACCGCACGCAATCTGATGGGCCAGATCGACGGCACCAACAACCCCAAGCCGTCCGACAAGGACTTCGACGAGCGGATCTTCGTGGGCCGGGACGCCGACCAGGCCTGGATGCGCGGCGGCTCGTACGCCGTCGTCCGCCGGATCCGGATGCTGCTGGACGACTGGGATAAGCGTTCACGGCACGAACAGGAGAAGGTCATCGGGCGCCGCAAGGACAATGGGGCGCCGCTGACCGGCGGCTCCGAAACCACCCCGATGCGGCTGGAAGCGAGCGGCTCCGACGGGCTGCCGGTCATCCCGGCCAATGCGCACGCGCGGATCGCGGCGCCGGAGTCCAACCAGGGCGCGGCGATGCTGCGCCGCCCGTTCTCCTTCCACGACGGGTTCCGGGAGGACGGCACCCCGGACGCCGGGCTGCTCTTCGTCTGCTGGCAGGCCGACCCGCTGCGCGCCTTCACCCAGATCCAGCGGAAGCTGGACCGCGGGGACGCGCTGTCGCGGTTCCTGCGGCACGAGGCGAGCGGACTGTTCGCGGTGCCCCCGGCCGCCGAGCCCGGCGACTACGTGGGCCGCCCGCTGCTGGAGGGCTGAGGAACCCGGCAGGCCGGAACCGGCCTCCGGTGGGCCGCCCTCCGGGACCCCGCTCTCCGCGAGACGGCCCCCGTGCAGGCGGCCCCCGGAACCGGCCCTCCAGGGAAGTCCCGCCCGGTCTCCGCAGGGCTGGGTATCGTGGCAGGACAGGGAGAAGATCGGCGGGGTGCCCCCGCAGTTACGCGAGGGAGTCCTTATCCATGTCGGCCAGCCGCTACACCTATCTCGGCCCCGAGGGCACGTTCACGGAGGCCGCGCTGCGCAGCCTTCCCGAGGCGGCGACCCGCGAGCTGGTGCCGATGGTGTCGGTGCCGGCGGCCCTGGACGCGGTGCGCGCCGGTGAGGCCGCCGCGGCGCTGGTGCCGATCGAGAACTCCGTCGAGGGCGGGGTGACCACCACCGTCGACGAACTGGCCTCCGGCGAGCCGCTGATGATCTACCGCGAGGTGCTGCTGCCGATCGCCTTCGCGCTGCTCGCCCGCCCCGGTACGGCGCTCAGCGATGTGAAGACGGTGACCGGGCACCCGGTCGCCCAGCCGCAGGTGCGCAAGTGGCTGGCGGCCCATCTCCCGGAGGCCGTATGGGAGTCGGCGGCCTCGAACGCCGATGGCGCGCGGCTGGTGCAGGAGGGCCGCTACGACGGCGCCTTCGCGGGCGAGTTCGCGGCGGCGACCTACGGCCTGGAGCCGCTGGTCACCGACATCCATGACGCGCAGAACGCGGCCACCCGCTTCGTGCTGGTGGGCCGCCCGGCCCGGCCCGCGGCGCCCACCGGCGCCGACAAGACCTCGGTCGTGCTGTGGCTGGCCGAGGACCACCCCGGTGCGCTGCTCGAACTGCTGCAGGAGTACGCGGTGCGCGGGGTGAACATGATGCGGATCGAGTCCCGGCCGACCGGCGAGGGCATCGGCCGCTACTGCTTCTCCGTGGACTGCGAGGGGCACCTCACCGACCGCCGGGTCAGCGAGGTGCTGATGGGTCTCAGGCGGGTCTGCCGCGAGGTGCGGTTCCTCGGCTCCTATCCGCGGGCGGACGAGGTGTCGCCGAGCGTGCGGCGGGAGATGACCGACGCGGCGTTCACCGAGGCGTCGGACTGGCTGGCGCGCTGCATGGACGGGCGGGGCTGAGCCGGATACGCGTGCTCCGCGGCCCGGTCGGCGAGCCCTGCGGAACAGCACGACCTGCGACTTTGGAAGGGTTGTGGGTTATCCACAAAGTTATCCACAGGCTCGGTTCTCGACCTGTGGGTAAGTCGACATGAGAGTCGGACACAGTCGACATATCGCCCTACTGACCGCACACCCCTCCACAGCACCCCACGTCGGGCACCGTCAGCCCAATTCACGTGATCAATCCTTTAGAGCGAGGCAATCCCACACGAAAGAGTGCGTGAACGGGGTTTGGACAGGTAATCCATAGCCGAGCATTTCGGGAGCGGAATGATCAGCTCCGACTTCCACAGATCTCACACACAGCCTGTGGATAAGAATCCCAAAACCCTCTACCCCTGTGGACAACCAGGGGATCCTGGGGGAAAACCAGGGGTCCGCACCCCCTTCCGACGCCCGCCCAACTCCCGTTGTCCACACCGTGGATCACTCGGCACGGAGGCCGCGAAAGCCCCATCGCGGACACTACGAAGATCTCGTGACGGACGCCGCGAAGGACTCCGCCGGACACTGCAAAGGCTCCCGCAGGGCGCGGCAAGGACTCCCTCCCGACCAGCCGGCAGCACGGAATGCGGGCGAATTACCCACCCGTTTCCCCTCTCCCTTCCCTAGGGGAATAAATAGCCCAAAACGGGCAAAATGACATACCGGGGAATATCGCGTCGAGGGGCGGGACGGGGCCCGGTAGCCTGGTGGGGTGATTGACCTTCGCCTGCTCCGTGAGGACCCCGACCGTGTGCGCGCGTCCCAGCGCGCCCGTGGAGAGGACGTCGCACTCGTCGACGCGCTTCTCTCCGCCGACGAACGGCGCAGGTCGTCCAGCGTCCGCTTCGATGAGCTGCGTGCCGAGCAGAAGGCGCTCGGCAAGCTCATCCCCAAGGCCTCCGGCGACGAGAAGGCCGTGCTGCTGAAGAAGGCCGGTGAGCTGTCCGCCGCCGTCAAGGCCGCCGACGCCGCACAGGACGAGGCCAAGGAGGAGACGCAAGCGCTGCTGCGGAAGCTCGGCAACCTCGTCCACCCCGACGTGCCCGTGGGCGGCGAGGAGGACTTCACCGTCCTGGAGACGCACGGCACGATCCGTGACTTCGCCGCCGAGGGCTTCGAGCCCAAGGACCACCTGGAGATCGGCGAGCTGCTCGCCGCGATCGACGTCGAGCGCGGCGCCAAGGTGTCCGGCTCCCGCTTCTACTACCTGACGGGCGTCGGCGCGCTGCTGGAGCTCGCCCTGGTCAACGCCGCCATCGCGCAGGCCACCGCGGCCGGTTTCACGCCGATGCTGACCCCCGCCCTGGTGCGCCCGCGCGCCATGGAGGGCACCGGCTTCCTCGGTCAGGCCGCGGAGAACGTGTACCACCTGGAGAAGGACGACTACTACCTGGTCGGCACCTCCGAGGTCCCGCTCGCCGCGTACCACATGGACGAGATCGTGGACGGCGCCAAGCTGCCGCTGCGCTACGCCGGTTTCTCGCCGTGCTTCCGCCGCGAGGCCGGCACCTACGGCAAGGACACCCGCGGCATCTTCCGGGTCCACCAGTTCGACAAGGTGGAGATGTTCTCCTACGTCGCGCCGGGGGACGCCCAGGCCGAGCACCAGCGGCTGCTGGACTGGGAGAAGCAGTGGCTGACCAGCCTGGAGCTGCCGTTCCAGGTCATCGATGTCGCCACCGGTGACCTCGGCTCCTCGGCCTCCCGCAAGTTCGACTGCGAGGCCTGGATCCCCACCCAGGGCAAGTACCGCGAGCTGACCTCGGCCTCGAACTGCGACGAGTTCCAGGCCCGGCGGCTCTCGGTCCGGATGCGCGAGACCGTCGACGGCAAGCAGCGGGTCCAGCCGCTGGCGACCCTGAACGGCACGCTCTGCGCCGTACCGCGCACGATCGTGGCGATCTTCGAGAACCACCAGCAGGCGGACGGCTCCGTGCGCGTCCCCGAGGTGCTCCGCCCCTACCTGGGCGGCCGGGAGATCCTGGAGCCCGTCGCCAAGTGAGCTCCTCCGCTCCGCCCCCCTACAAGCTCATCGCGACGGATCTCGACGGGACGCTGCTGCGCCCCGACGAGACCGTCTCCGCTCGCACCCGCGAGGCGCTCGCCGCGGCCACCGCGGCGGGCGCGGCGCATATCGTCGTCACCGGCCGGGCCGTGCCCTGGACCCGGCACATCCTCGACGCCCTGGACTACAAGGGCCTTGCGGTGTGCGGTCAGGGCGGTCAGGTCTACCACGCCGGTGAGCACCGGCTGCTGACGTCGGTGACGCTGGACCGGCAGCTGGCCGGTCTCGCGCTGTCCAAGATCGAGGCGGAGGTCGGCCCGCTGCGTCTGGCGGCGAGCCGGGACGGTCTGGAGGGCGAGGTACTGGTCGGCCCCGGCTACCGCGTCCAGGAAGGCCCGCTGCCGAACGTCAAGATGGACGACCCCGGCGAGCTGTGGGCGGCCCCGCTCAACAAGGTCTACATCCAGCATCCGACCCTGGACGACGATGCGCTGGCGCTGGCCGCGCGTCAGGTCGCCGGGGATCTGGTGGGCGTGACGGTGGCCGGCGAGGACATCGTCGAACTGCTGCCCTTGGGCCTGTCGAAGGCCACCGGGCTGTCGCTGGCCGCGCGCCGGCTGGGCGTCACCGCCAAGGAGACCCTGGCCTTCGGCGACATGCCCAACGACATCCCGATGTTCGCCTGGTCCGCCCGCGGTGTGGCGATGGCCAATGCCCATGACGAGCTGAAGGCCGTCGCGGACGAACTCACCGCCTCCAACGAGGAGGACGGTATCGCGGTGGTGCTGGAGCGGCTCTACCTCTCCTGACGGCCCTCCGCCTCCGGCTCCGGGGGTGGCGCTGCGACCGGTGCGGCGGGCTGCCCGCCGTACTTCCGCCGCGCCGCCGGCCCCCCGGCGGGCTCCTGGCCCGCATCGTGCTCCGGCAACCCCCCGGAGGCCACCGCCGGGATCAGCGGCCAGGCCGCAAAGCCCATGGTCAGCGCGATGGCATGGCCGAAGTCGGTGAAGGAGGCGCCGGCCAGCAGCGGGATGGCGAAGAAGACCAGCACCCCGGCGAGATAGCCGTAGCGCCAGGGCGGCCGCAGCCGGTACGTCAGCACACCGGCGGCCGCCGCCAGGCCGTACGAGACCCCGATGTCCACGACATGAGTCATCGAAGGCGGCAGCCGGTGGCCCTCAATGGCCAGCAGGACGAGCTCCTGGCTGGCGAGGGTGGCGGCGATATGCGCACCGCCGACGGTCAGCAGCCAGCGCGCGCTGCCCATCCAGCGCTCCACGTTGGCATGCACCAGCTCGAACATCGCCACGTAGAGCAGGAAGGACGACGGGCGTTCGATCCAGAAACCGCTGATGAGCAGCGACGGCAGCGGATGCTCGTTGAGCTCGTGGATATTGCTGCTGGTGCGGTGGACGAGGAACTGTCCCAGCCCCTCGGACGCGGAGGCGATGACCAGGCTGGTGACGCCGATGACCAGCAGCCAGATATGGGTGCCGGGACTGCTGTGTACCCAGTCCTTCAGCCAGGTCAGGGGGTTGCCAAGGCGCGGACGTCGGCCGCCGCGCGGCGGCTCCATCAGCGGGCTCACCGGCGGCGTCCGGAGCCGGCGGGGGACGTGGTGACCAGCGGTCCCGGCCCTTTGAGGTGCCGGATGCGGGGTGCGCTCTCCATCGCCCGTATACCGGGCAGCGCCGCGACCCGGGTCGTGAGGTAGGTGTAGAGCGCGCCGACGCTCGGGCACAGCACGGACGCGAAGAGGTTGTTCGGTCCGGTGGTGGCGCAGGCGAAGGCGACCTCCGGGTGTGCCGCCAACGCCTCGCCTGCGGCGGCGAGTTCGGCGGGCGCGACGGACAGCCAGAGGGCGACCATCACGCCGTACCCGAACTGCCGCAGGTCGTAGTCGACGTCGTAGTACAGGACACCGTCCGCACGCAGCTCCGCGAGCCGGCGGCGGACGGTGCTGGGCGACCAGCCGGTGACGGCGGCGAGCTCGCCCAGCGGCGTCCGGCCGTCCCGGCCGAGCGCGTCGAAGAGCCGGCGGTCGGCGTCGGTGAGCGTCACCGGGGCCGCGGGTGGGTTCGACGGCTGCGGACTCAGCTCGGCGATCTGAGCGTCGGTGAGCGCCCCGGACTTGCTGATCAGGCCCTGCGGACCACCGAAGAACTCATGCAGCAGGCAGTGCGCGGTCACGCCGACGACGCTCGGGGTACGCGGCAGCTTCTGCAGCAGCAGCGCATCACTGTGGTCGCTGCTCGGGGCGCGGCAGACCGCGGCGATCTCGGTGCCGCCGGACATCAGACTCACCCAGGACGTGTCCGAGCGGCGGGCCAGCGCCTCGGCGACGGAGACGGCGGCGTCCGGTGTGCACTGGACCCGCACCATCCACGTGATTTCCCCCAGCGCCTGCGCATCGGCGAGCCCCAGCACCTTGAGCGCGCCGGTGGTGCGGTGCCGGGTGTAGCGCCGGGCGACGGTCTGGTCGGAGACGCCGAGCACGGCTGCGATCCGGCTGAACGGCGCCCGGCCGTCCAACTGGAGCGCATGCACGAGCCGGTGGTCGAGGGCATCGAAGCCGGTGGGGCCGCCGAGGGGCCGGCCGGTGGCTCTTCCCTGGACCGTCCCGTCGGGCTTCCCGTCGGTTTTCACCATTCGAGGCTAGCGCGTGTCGGATTGCGCCGCCGGGAGCGCGGTGGCTGGGAGAACGGGCGGCGCGGGCCGCACGGTGGCGTCGGCACTACGGGTGCGGCGCCGCATCGGGCCGCCCCGGCGACACGAGCGGAGGAATGATCATGGGGAACGCACCCGAGCGGGGGACCCCGGGCGGCGGCCGGGCGGCGGGCGCGGACGGGCGGCCGGGCAGGAGAGGGGACGAGGGCCCGGCGGGCAGACGGGCCGGGAAGTGGTGGCCGCTGATCGCCATCACCCTCGGCAACTTCCTGCTGCTGGTCGATGTGACGATCGTGAACACCGCGCTGCCCCGGATAGCCGACGGCCTGGGCGCCTCCTTCACCTCGCTCCAGTGGGTGATGGACATCTACGCACTGGCGCTCGCCGCGCTGCTGATGGTGGCGGGCTCGGCCGCCGACCTCTTCGGACGGCGCCGGCTGTACGTGGCCGGGCTGGTGCTGTTCGCGCTCGCCTCGCTGGCCTGCGGTCTGGCCCCGGACGCGGGCGTCCTGGTCGCCGCCCGCGCCGTCCAGGGCGTGGGCGCGGCGGCGATGTTCGCCACCAACACCCCGCTGCTGATGGCCGCGTACCAGGGCCGCGACCGTGGTGTGGCGTTCGGCGTCTGGGGCGGTACCAGCGGCGCCGCGGCCGCGATCGGCCCCGTACTGGGCGGCCTGCTCACCGAGTACGTGGACTGGCGGGCGATCTTCCTGGTCAATCTGCCGCTGGTCGCCGTCGCGGTGTGGATCACCCTGCGCCGGGTCCGGGAGTCGCACGGCGACCTGCCCCACCCCCGAACGGACTCGGCCGGGGGAGCCCCCGTCGCCCGTATCGACTGGCCGGGCGCCGCGTCCTTCACCGGGTGCGCGGGCGCGCTGACGTACGGGCTGATCCGCGGCGGCGAGCAGGGCTGGACGGACTACGGGACGCTCGCCTCGCTCGGCGGCGCGGCGCTGGCGTTGCTGGTGTTCGTCGCCGTCGAGCGGCGGGTGCGCCGGCCGCTGCTCGACCTGGGGCTGCTGCGCCGGCCGTCGTTCGCGGCGCTGATGGCGGCGGCGCTGCTGCTGCAGGCCGCGGCGTTCCCGTATCTGACGTTCGTGGGGCTGTGGCTGCAGAACATCGTCGGCCTGAGCCCGGTGCAGGGCGGTCTCGCGGTGACGCCGATGGCGCTGATGTCCCTGCTGGTCGGTGCGCTGGGCGGCCGGCTGCTGCAGCGGATGACACCCCAACTCCCGGTGGGCATCGGCCTGTTGCTGGTGGGGGCCGGGGCGCTGCTGTCGTGTGCACTGCTGAAAGACGACTCCGGCTGGGCGGCGCCGGCCCCCGGGCTCGCGGTGAGCGGTCTGGGCATCGGGATGGCGATGCCGGTGCTGGTCTCCGCTGCGCTCGGCGCGGCGCCACCGCAGCGGGCGGGCATGGCGAGCGGCGCCGTGAACACGTTCCGGCAGTTGGGCTACGCCCTGGGCATCGCGGTCCTCGGCACCGTCTTCGCCACCGCGCTGCGCGGCGGTGTACGGCCCGGCGCCTCCCCTGCGGCCATCGGGTCCGCCTACGTCTCCGGGCTGACGGACATCATGCTGATCTCCGGGGTGGTGGCCCTGGCGGGCGGGCTGCTGGTCCTTGCGGTGGTACGGCGCGGGGAGAGCGGCGGCGGTCCGGCCGGCGGCTCGGCGGAGGGGGCGGCGACCGCTCCCGTGCGGGAGGGTGCGCGGGCGGGGGCGTAACGGGGTGGAGTCAGCCCCGGTGCGGGTCGGCACCCGGAACCGTACGGCCGTATGGGGTTCCGGGTTGCCGCCCTGGGCCCTGTGCCGATGTTCGCCGCGCACCACACCCAAGTCAATCCTCTGACTTCCTTTCAAATCCCTTAGCGGGAGCTTGGGTTGAGGGCTACCGTACGCGGGTGACCCTCGACGATCTGCGCGTCTTCGTGGCCGTGTGCGAGGCGGGCAGTCTCAGTGCCGTCGCCCGCGATCTCGGCTGCACCCAGTCGGCCGTGAGCCAGCGCATCAAGCGCCTCGAACGGGAGACGGGCAGTGGGCTGTTGGAACGCCGGCCGCGCGGTGTGGCGCCGACCCAGGCGGGCCGGATCCTGCACCGTGCGGCGGCGGACGGCATCGGCGGGCTGGATCTGGCGCTGCGCAGGCTGGCCGATCTGCGCGCGGGCGACGGCGGCACGGTCCGGGTGGCCACCGGCGCCACGACCGTCCGGCACTTCATGTCCGAGGCCGTGGTCACCTTCCGCGCCCACCATCCGCACGTCAACCTGGAGTTCCGGACCGAGAGTTCCAGCCGCCGCTGCTTCGAGGCCGTCGCGGACGGAAGCTCCGAGCTGGGCTGGATCACCATCGGCCCGTCGGTACCCGGCATCGAGCAGTATCCGGTGGTCCGGCTGCCCTGGGTGCTCGCCGTACGCGCCGATGACCCGCTCGCCGGCCGGAAGCGGATCGAGCCCGAGGAGCTGGCCGGTATCCGGCACATCCGGCTGCCGGAGAACTCCACTTCCCGTATGCGCCTCGACGGTCACCTCAGCCACCGGGAAGCCGGCCCCGTGCCGTCCCCGAGTACCACCAGCGTCGCCGACTGGGACACCGCCCTGCTGCTGGCCGAACTCGGCGTCGGCCATGCCGTCGTCCCCCAACTGCCGGGCCTGCACGCCTCCGCCCACCCGGCACTGCGGCTGGTACCGATCGCCGCGCTGCCCCCACTGGCCACCGGCTGGGCGGTACGCCAGTGGGAGGCGCTGAGCCCGGCGGCCGTGGCGTTCGCGGAGACGGTCACCGCGTGCCTGGGCGGCGGTACGGAGAGCTTCAGGCCCTGACCACCGGCTCCTGGATCTCGGTGACCCATCTCTCCTGGTCCGGCGGGCACTCCAGGTACAGCTCACGGGCATACCCGGCGGAGCGGTAGCCGTTGGCGTCGATCCAGTGCGCAAGGTTCTGGGCCGTCGGCAGAATCCGGCTCATCGGGCCGCGGTGCACCACCGTGGCGGCGCAGTCGAGGGCAGGGAGGGTGACAACGTCGAAGCCGAGGCCGGTGGGGGTGGGTGCGGCGGAAGTGGTGCCGGAGCGGCCGGAGGTGCCGTCGCTCGTGACACCCGCCTTGGCCAGCGCCTCATGGGTGATCACCATCCCCGCGTGGACGACGATGGCCTCACCGCCGGCGGCCGCCTTTCCGCCGTCCGCGGGTCCGTCGTCTCCGTTGGCGTGCGCATGCGCGTGTCTGTGTCCTCGGTTCTCGTCCGCGGGTCCGTCTCCTTCCTTCCCGGCCGCGAGCGCCTCGCCCGCTCCGGTGGGCTCGCTGCCCGCTCCGGCGGGCTCGCTCCCCTCGCCCGTCATTGCTGCCGGTGTCTCCGGTGCGTCCTCGTAGTACGCCAGCCCCGGCCCCGCCGGGGTCACCCCGGCCGCCTCCAGCCGTCGGCACAGTTCGCCGTACAGCGGCTGGATGACCGGCCCGATGTCCTCGGGCCCGTAGCCGGCGGCGATCCCGCTCAGCTCCGCGAGCAATACCGTGTCGGTGCGCTTGACCACCACATCGTCGGCAGACATGCGTCCCTCGCTCTCGATCGTCCGGAGCCTCGCCTCGACCTGCGCCAGCCGCGCACCCGCCGCCGTCAGCGCCGCCGCCAGCTCCGCCCGCCGCAGCCGCAGCATGCCGCGCAGCTCCGGCACGCTCACCTCGTCGGCCAGGATCGCCCCCACCTGCTGGAGGCTGAATCCGAGGTCCTTGAGCGCGATGATGCGGTTGAGCCGGGCGAGCTGGGCCGCCTCGTAGAAGCGGTAACCGCTGACGGGGTCGGTGCGGGCCGGGCGCAGCAGCCCGATCGCGTCGTAATGGCGCAGCATGCGGGCCGACACACGGCCGTACTGGGCGAAATCTCCGATGGTGAACATGACGCCTTCCAGTGGAGTCCTTTCCACAGTGTCAAGGTCAAGCACGGCCTGCCACGGAGGTGGACAGATCGGGGGACCCGGGGCGCGGGGGGGGGCGGCGGGGCGGACGCGGGACACGGCGACGGATGCGGGACACGGCGACGGACGGCCGGGGCCCGCCCTTGCCGGACGGACCGGGGCCCGTCCCGCCGCGGTGACCGCGCCTCGGCGTCACCGCCGTCGCACAATCCGCCACCGGGCAGCAGCATCGCGTCAAGTAGCGTCCACAACCCGTCAATGACGCGTCAGGAGCCGGCCGAGTGCCCCGTTCCCCGGGAATAACGTCAGGGCCGAGCCCCGGCGTACGCGTTTCCCACCGGTCCGGGGCCGAGGTTCTGTTCGAGGAGCAACGCCGTGTCCCACCTTCTGTACGCGGAAGATCCCGAGCCTGCCGAACGTGTCCCGGCCGGGCTTCTCTTCGTCCCTGTCCGGTCGGGCCCCGCGGGCTGTACGGCCCGCCTGTTCCGCACTCCGCTGGGCGGCCGTACCGCCGTCGGCTTCACCTCACCCCAGCGGCTGGCCGAGGCCCTCGGCGGCGACCAGCCCTGGGTCAGGCTCTCCGAGCCCGCGCTGCGTGCGCTGGCCGAACCCGTCGGAGCGACGGTCCTGACCGTCGATCCACGGTTCGCCCCCGACATTCCCCGTGGTCAGCACCTACGGGCCGTCTGAGGGAGGGGTCATCACCATGAGCCACAGCACACTGCCGCGCACCACCCGCAGGACCGGTGCTCCGTCGTCGGCCACCGCGGTGGCGACCGCGCCGCCGACCGCCACCCCGTCGCCGTCCGCCGACGAGCCACCGTCCGGCCGCGAGCCGCTGTCCGTCTGGCCCGGGTCAGCGGCGCCGCTCGGCCAGGACGACCTCTCCGTGGGCGGCGTCCCGCTCACTGAGGTCGCCGACCGCTTCGGCACCCCCGTCTACGTCCTGGACGAGGACGAGGTGCGCCACCGCTGCCGCGCCTACCTGCGGGCCTTCCCCGACACGGACGTCTTCTACGCCGCCAAGGCGTTCCTGTGCCGCGCCATGGTGCACTGGGTGCACGAGGAGGGACTGGGCCTGGACGTCTGCTCCGCCGGCGAGCTGGAGCTGGCCGTCACCACCGGCTTCCCGCCCGAGCGGATGGTGCTGCACGGCAACGCCAAGAGCCCGGCCGACCTGCGGGCCGCGCTACGGCTCGGCGTCGGCCGGATCGTCATCGACAGCACCTCGGAGATCGCCCGGCTGGCCGCCGCGGTCCCGGCGAGCGGCCGGCAGAAGGTGCTGGTCCGGGTCGTGCCGGGCATCGCCGCCGGCGGTCACGCCAAGATCCGTACCGGGACCGACGACCAGAAGTTCGGGCTGTCGATCGCCGACGGCTCCGCACAGCACGCCATCGCGCGGGTGCTGAGCCAGCCACGTCTCCAACTGGTCGGCCTGCACTGCCACTTGGGCTCCCAGATCACCACCGTCAAGCCCTATCTGTCGGCCGTACGCCGGCTGATCGGCCTGCTGGCCCGGATCCACGAGCAGCACGGCATCACCCTGCCCGAGCTGGATCTCGGGGGCGGCCACGGCATCGCCTACCGCCCCGGCGAGCCCACGCTCGACCTCGCCTCCCTCGGGGACAGGATCCGCGCCGAACTGGCCCGCGGCTGCGCGGCGGCCGGGCTGCCGGTGCCACGGCTCGCCGTCGAACCCGGCCGCGCCATCGCGGGCCCGGCCGGTGTCGTCCTCTACCGGGTGCTGTCCGTCAAACGGACCGGTGCGCACACCTTCGTGGCCGTGGACGGCGGGATGAGCGACAACCCGCGGCCCGCGCTGTACGGGGTGCGCTATGCCCCGCGGCTGATCGGCCGCCGCCCGTCCGCCGCACCGGAACCGGTCACCGTCGTCGGGCGGCACTGCGAGGCCGGCGATGTGCTCGCCGCCGATGTCCCGCTGCCCGGCGACATCCGTCCCGGCGATCTGCTGGCCGTCCCTGTCGCCGGCGCGTACCACCTCTCGATGGCCTCCGGCTACAACCTCGTCGGCCGGCCGCCGGTCATCGCCGTCACCGGAGGGCATGCCCGCCTCCTGGTACGGCGCGAATCCCTCGCGGACATCCAGGAGCGGGACATCGGGCTCTGAGAGCGGGAGGGCCCGCCGCTTCCCCGCCTTGCGCGGGGTGGCGCCCGGCGGGCCCTCGCCGTGGCCCGTCGCACGTAGCCCGTGGCGCGTGGCCCGTGGCCCGTGGCCTCGTCGCTCGTGGCCGGTGCATGGCGAGCTGGTGAATGATCTCCGTCATCGGCAACGATCCGGGGAGCAGTCGCCACGCGCCCCTTCCCTCTCGCCTACCGTGCCCCCATGAGCGATGTTGAGCGCACCGTTCGCCGGCCAGGACCGCGGTTCTCCCGCACCGGCCGGCTCATTCTGGTAGCGGTGCTGTGTGTCCTGGTCGTCCTTGCCGTTCTGCTGCTGCCGCGTGTGCTGCGCGGGCTGCGGCCCGGGCAGACGCTGACCGTCCCGGAGGGGCAGCGGGCCTCGCAGGTCTACGCCGCCGCCGACAAGGCCCTGCACCGGCCCGCCGGCTCCACCGCGCACGCCGCCAAGAGCGCGCATCTGGCGCTGCCGGACGAGGCGAAGGGCAACCCTGAGGGCTACCTCTTCCCGGCGACCTATCCCATCGACTCGGACACCACCCCGGCGTCGCTGCTCACCTACATGGTCAAAACCGCCCACCAGCGGCTCGCCGCCGACGGCATCGCCTCCTACCGGACGGTCGTCATCGCCAGCATCGTGCAGGCCGAGGCGGACCGCCCGGCCGATATGGGCAAGGTCGCCCGGGTCATCGACAACCGGCTTGCGCACCACATGCCGCTGCAGATGGATTCGACGATCAACTACGCGCTGGGCCGCAGCACCCTCAACACCAGCCATGCCGACACCAGGACCAAGAGCCCGTTCAACACCTACCGGTACCAGGGCCTGCCGCCGACGCCGATCGACAATCCCGGGGCGGACGCGTTGAAGGCGGCCGGTGCGCCGCCCGCGGGCGACTGGCTCTACTTCGTCACCGTCAAACCGGGCGATACCCGCTTCACCGCCGACTACCAGGAACATCTGCGGAACGTCCGGGAGTTCAACGGCCGGCAGCAGAGCGCCGGGAGCGGCGGTGGCGGGGCTTAGGGGCCCCGGCGCCTGGCCGCTGCCCCGTGGCCCCTCACCCCCGCCATAACCCGTCGGCCAGGCCTACTCCTCACCGGCCAGGGTGAGCGCCTTCAGACGGCGGGCGGCATACCAGGTGGCGGCGGCCGTCAGGGCCACCAACAGGCTGATCGCGAGGGGCAGCTGGACATCGGAGGTGATCGCGCCCTCCGCGGCCACCTTCTGGCCGACCGCCAGCGCCCACTGCTGGATGCTGAGCGTCTTCGCGCCCGGGACGAGGGTGCCCACCAGCGCCTCCCAGACCAGGGCGTAGACCAGGCCGAACACCACGGCGTGCCGGGTGATCGTGCCGAAGAGGAGGAAGAGGGCGCTGTAGGCGACCGACGCGATGGCCGCCGCCACGGCGTATCCCACGGCCATCTGCTGGCTGTTGCCGTTGAGGAGGAAGCCGGCGAGCAGGACGGGAAGGGCGGAGAAGGCGACCGTGACGCCTATCGCGACCAGGAGTTTGGTGAAGATGATCGTCGGCCGGGACACCGGCTTGGCGAGGAGATAGACGACCGAGCCGTCGTCGATCTCCGGGCCGATCGCGCCCGTACCGGCGATGACACCGATCAGCGGCACCATCGTGCCCAGCGCGAAGCCGCCCAGGATGCCGCCGGCGGTGGAATCGTCGGCGCCGGCCAGCATCCGGACGGCCACCGCGAGCACCACCAGCAGGGCGGGCAGCGCGAAGAGGATCAGGGCCCGGCGCCGGCCGAGCAGGGCGCGGTAGGTGAGCCGGGCGACGGTCGGGTGGTACAGCGAGGCCTTGGGCGCGCCAGGGGTCACGGGCGGGGCCGTCGGAGTGGTCGTGGACATGCGTCAGGGCTCCTTTCAGGCCTCAGGCCGCTACGAGGTAGGAGAAGACGGATTCCAGCGACTCGTCGGAGGGCGAGACCGTCAGAAGGCGGATGCCGTGGTCGCGGGCGACCCGCGGCAGGAGTTCGGTGAAGCGGCCGAAGTCGACCGCCTGGATGCGCAGCGCGCCTTCGGCGAGGTCCACCTCGATGCCGGCCGTCGAGGGGTCGGCGATCAGTGCACCGGCCAGCGCGCGGTCGTTGTCGGACCGGACCAGATAGCGGTGCGGGCGGTCCGTCATCAGCCGGCGGATCTTGCGGAAGTCACCGGACGCGGCATGCCGTCCGGCCACCACCACCTCGATGTGTGCGGCGAGTTGCTCGACCTCTTCGAGGATGTGGGAGGAGAACAGGACCGTACGGCCTTGGTCTCCCATCCGCCGCAGCAGCTCCATCAGCTGCATCCGCTGACGGGGGTCCATGCCGTTGAACGGCTCGTCGAGCAGCAGCACGGACGGTTCGTGGACCAGCGCGGAAGCCATCTTCACGCGCTGCCGCATGCCCTTGCTGTACGTCGAGATCTTGCGGTCCTGGGCGTACTCCATCTCGACGGTGGCCAGCGCCCTGGCCGCCTCCGCCCGGCCGAGGCCGTGCAACTCCGCGTTGGCGACGACGAATTCGCGCCCGGTGAGGAAGTCGTACATCGCCTCGCGCTCGGGGACGATGCCGATGTGGCGGTAGATGCCGGCGTTGCGCCAGATCGTTGTCCCGTCGAGGGTGACGGAGCCGTTGGAGGGCGCGAGGAAGCCGCCCATCATGTTGATGAGGGTGGACTTGCCGGCACCGTTCGGGCCGAGCAGGCCGGTCACGCCGGGACCGATGGTCATCGTGATGTCGTTGACGGCGACGACATTGCCGAACCAGCGCGAGACATGGTCGATGGTGAGAGTGCTCATGGGCGCAGCCCATTCCTTAGGAGGGTGGTGGTCGGGCCGGGGGCGCCGTCCGGCGGGAGCCTGCGGCGGGGCGCGGTCACAGTCCGGCCTTCCGGTAGCGGCGCATCAGCAGGGCGTAGCAGCCGGCGATGACGCCCAGCGTGACGAGGAGATAGACGAAGCCGGCACCGGTCGACGGCGCCAGTCCGTTGGGGAAGGAGCTGGTGCCGCCGAGGAACGTCGACTGCACTCCGTCGATCAGCGTGATGGGGGAGAACAGCCCCAGCCAGCCGACCGCGTCCTCGTTGCCCTGGACGAAGGAGATCCCCTGGACGGCGCTCACCGCACCGTACGGAATGGTGAGTACGGCGATCACGGCGGCGACACCGAAGCCCCGGCGTGGCGTGACCGCGGAGACGACCAGGCCTATCCCGGCGAACAGCAGCGAGAGCAGCACCACGGAGACCAGTCCCTGCGCCAGGCCCTTGGTCTGGTCGACGAAGTCCAGCTTCGCCAGCAGCGCCCCCACGTAGAGGACCAGCAGCGGGGCGCCGGTGAGGATGAACAGGGCACTGGCCATCGCCGCGAACTTCGAGGCCACATAGTCGCCCCGCTCGATGGGGCGGGAGAAGTACAGCGGAATGGACTTGAAGCGCAGATCCCGTGAGACCGACTGCGGGGCCTGGGCGGCCAGATAGAGGCCGATGACGGCCTGGAGGTAGACGGCGTAGCGGGAGTAGCTCACCGGGAGGCTGCTGGCCTTGGTGAAGACCGCCACCGCGACCATGATCGCGGCGGGCAGGCACATCACCGCGAAGAGCAGCATCGGCAGCACCTTGCTCTTGGCCGAACGGCCCAGACCGTAGGCGCCGCGCAGGCTCTGCGAGAAGAGCGACCGGCGGGCGTAGGCGCGGCCCAGGCGGGGGCCGTCGTAGTGGCGGTAGCCGATGTTGTGGATATAGGCGCCGCCCGGCGCGGCGGATGCGGACGTCGCGGACGCGGACGTCGTGGGCTCAGGCGACATCGTGGGCGCCTCCGTCCTGGGTGGCATACGGGGCGCTCGGGGCGCCTGCGGTGGCGGGGGTGGCATGCGCCGCGTCCGCGTCGCGGAAGACCTCGGCGATCTGGTGCCGGCGCTGTTCCATCCGGATCAGGCCGAGCCCGAGTCCGGCAACGGTGTCCCGCACCAGGTCGTAGGTCTCCTCCCCGGCCGCCTCGATGTACAGGAGGCGCCCGGCGGAGGCGAGGCTCTCCGTGCCGGCGGAGCCGGTGGTCACCGTGGCTCCGGCAGCGGTCAGGGCCGCACGCAGCGTTCCGGTGCCGTCCGGATGGGCGTCGGTGTCCGTGACCTCGATCGCCAGCGAGGCCGTGGCCTGCGTGAACTCATCGGTCGAGGAGGAACGCAGCAGTGCGCCGCCGTCGATGACGACGACATGGTCACAGGTCCGCTCCAGCTCACCGAGGAGGTGGGAGGTCACCAGGACGGAGATCCCGAAGTCGGTGTGAACGCGCCGGATCAGGCCGAGCATCTCGTCCCGCCCGGCCGGGTCGAGGCCGTTGGTGGGCTCGTCGAGGAACACCAGCTGCGGGTCGTGGACCAGCGCCTGGGCCAGCTTCACCCGCTGCTTCATGCCCGTCGAATAGCCGCCGATGGGTCGATAGCGCTCCTCGTAGAGGCCGACGTGGCGCAGGGTGTCCGCGGTGCGCTCACGGGCGGCGGCCGGCGACAGACCGGACATCCGGGCCATGTGCACCACGAATTCGGTGGCCGAGACGTCCGGCGGCAGGCAGTCGTGCTCGGGCATGTAGCCGACCCGCTCACGGATGGTGCCGCCGTCCTTGGTCACATCCAGGCCGAGGACATGCGCCGTCCCTTCGGTGGCCGGGGCCAGTCCGAGAAGGATCTTGATCAGGGTGGACTTGCCGGCACCGTTGGCACCCACCAGGCCCGTTACGCCGGGGGCGATGTCAAGGGAGAGCCGGTCCAGAGCGGTCACCCGCGGGAACCGCTTGCTCAGGCTTTCGGTCACGATCACAGTCACGTCATCGACGGTAGTGGCGCCCGCCACACCGGTCGTCAGACCAGACGATGGGATGTGTCTCCCCCTGCGGTATTACGCGCCCGTAGGGGTCTCCTGCTCCGGGCGGCCATGGCGTCGGGGTCGCGGTGCGCAGCTGACGACCCTCTTGACGCAGCCGCCGGTCATTGTCACATTCATCAGTGTCAAGTTACGGGCACGTACCGCGATGCACCGCTCACGGACGGACGGTTGGCGATGGCCTCAGTCACCTCAGCGACCTCACCAGGAGCCGGAGAACTCGACGCCGGGCTAAGGGGGTTCAGAGAGGTCCAGCGGCTCGCCTACGCCTGCGCGGAAGCGGTGGCCGCCCAGCTCAAGCCCGGGGTCACCGAGCGGGCGGCGGCCCGGATGCAGCGCGAGTGGCTGCGCGAGCGGGGGGTGCGGGACTGGTTCCATCTGCCCTTCGCCTGGTTCGGCGACCGCACCGCCTTCGCCAATTTCCGCGTACCGCTGCAGTTCTTCCCGACCCACCGCGAGCTGGAACCGGGGATGGCCTTCATCCTCGACATGGCGCCGGTTCACCGGGGCTTCACGGCCGACATCGGCTACTCCGGCTGCCTCGGGCTCAACCCCGTGCACGACCGGCTGCTCGCCGACCTCGAAGTGCACCGGGAGCTGATACTGCGGGAGGTGCGCGAGCGGCGCCCGCTGCGGGAGATCTACGAGGACGTCGACCGGCTCATGGTGCGGCAGGGCTACGCCAACCGCCATCGTGCCTACCCCTTCGGCGTCATCGCGCACAAGGTCGACCGGGTCAGACAACGCCGCTGGTCCCCCACCCTCTTCGGGTTCGGCACCCAGTCCCTCAAGGGCCTCGCCTCCGATGCGCTGCACGGCCACCGTGACGGCTGGTCCCCGCTGTGGAGCCCCTACACCTTCTCCGACCACCCGCCGCAGCCGGGACTGTGGGCGGTCGAACCCCACCTCGGGTTCCGGGGAACGGGCGCGAAGTTCGAGGAGATCCTGGTCGTCACGGACTCCAAGGACCCGCAGGAAAGCGCCTTTTGGCTGGACGACGATCTGCCGCATGTGCGGCGCTGGCAGGAGGAGAAGGCAGCGTGAACACGGGACGTGGCCGGGGCAAGGGACATCGGCAGGGACGTGCACAGGAGCCCGGACAGGAGCCCGTGCAGGGAAAGGGACGTGGGCGGGGAGCGGATCGGCACCGGCAACCGGGCCGGGCGCAGCAGCCCGGGGCCGCACACGGTGCGGGGCTCGACGGGGCGCGGGAGCGCTGGGTGCGAACCGGTGGCATCGAGCTGTGCGTCGCCGAGCTGGGAGATCCGGCACGGCCCACGGTGATGCTGGTGCACGGCTATCCGGACAGCAAAGAGGTGTGGTCCGAGGTCGCCCGCGGCCTGGCCGACCGGTTTCATGTGGTGCTCTACGACGTCCGGGGCTGCGGCCGGTCCACCGCTCCGCAGCCGCTGCGCGGCGGCTTCACCCTGGAGAAACTGACCGACGACTTCCTGGCCGTCGCCGACGCCGTCAGCCCCGGCCGCCCGGTCCATCTGGTAGGCCATGACTGGGGCTCGGTGCAGGCCTGGGAGTTCGCCACGGTGCGGCAAACGGAGGGCCGGATCGCCTCCTTCACGTCCATGTCGGGCCCCTCCCTGGACCACTTCGGCCACTGGATCAAGAAGCGCATGGCGCGCCCCACGCCCCGGCGCGCCGCGCAGCTCCTCAACCAGAGCGCCAAGTCCTGGTACGTCTACCTGCTGCACACGCCCGTACTGCCCGAGCTGGCGTGGAAGGGCCCGCTCGGCAAGCGCTGGCCGCAGATCCTGCAGCGGGTGGAGAAGGTACCGGGCGGTGACTACCCGACCGCTTCACTGCCGACCGATGCGGCCCACGGCGCCTGGCTCTACCGCGACAATGTTCTTCCCCGGCTCCGCCGCCCGCGCACCGACGCCTACGCCCACTGCCCGGTCCAGCTCATCACCCCGACCGGCGACGCTTTCCTCTCCCAGCGGCTGTACGACGACCTGGAGCAGTGGGCGCCCCAGCTGGTACGCCGCACCCTCCCGGCCAAGCACTGGGTACCGCGCACCCGCCCCGATCAACTGGTTTCCTGGATCGGCGAGTTCGTCACCGCCAAGGAAGAGGGGGATCCGGCAAAGCAGGTCGTGGCGTCCGGCCCGCACGCCGACCGGTTCGGCGGTCAGCTGGTGCTGGTGACCGGTGCGGCCGGCGGCATCGGCCGGGCGACGGCGTTCGCCTTTGCCGAGGCCGGCGCGCGGATCGTCGCCGTCGACCGGGACGCCGAGGGCGCGGCACGGACCGCCGAGATGTCCCGGCTGATCGGCGCACCGGGGGCCTGGGCGGAGGTCGTCGATGTCTCGGACGAGGCGGCGATGGAGAAGCTCGCCGACACCGTCGACGCCGAGTACGGGACCGTCGACGTCCTGGTGAACAACGCCGGAATCGGCCTGTCCGGCTCCTTCCTACAGACCAGCGCCGAGGACTGGAAGAAGGTGCTGGACGTCAACCTGTGGGGCGTCATCCATGGCTGCCGGATCTTCGGCAGGCGGATGGCAGACCGCGGGCAGGGCGGCCATATCGTCAACATCGCCTCGGCCGCCGCCTTCCAGCCGTCGAGGGTGCTGCCCGCCTACAGCACGTCCAAGGCGGCCGTCCTGATGCTCAGCGAGTGTCTGCGTGCCGAACTGGCCGGTCAGGGCATCGGCGTCTCGGCCATCTGCCCGGGGCTGGTCAACACCGGCATCACTGCCACGGCCCGCTTCACCGGCGTCTCGGCCGACGAGGAGAAGCGCCGCCAGGCCAAGGCCGCGCGGATGTACGGGCTGCGCAACTACCCGCCGGAGAAGGTCGCCGACGCCATTCTGCGTGCGGTGGTCCGCAACCAGGCGGTGGTGCCGGTCACCCCCGAAGCACGCGGCGCCCGTCTGATGTCCCGCTTCACCCCACGCGCGCTGCGCGCCCTGGCCCGCTTCGAGCCGCGGCTGTAGCGCCCGACGCCCACCCGTATCCGCTGCCCGGGCCCGTCCCGGGCACCCGGCCGGTATCCGCCGCTGCTGCCCACCCGGTGTGAGCCGGGAGCGGCGAAACCGCGGTGTCTGCGGCGGTCGTACCATCCCTCGCAGGAAGGGTCGCCGTGCACGGCCGCCGTCCCTCCGACGCCCTCCCCGGCCGCACGGGCCGCGGCGGGCGCGGTGGACCGCGCTGCCCTCTCGTAGCGCGCGGCCTCTCGTAAGGAGCACCTCAGTGACCGAGCAGCCGCCGACGGCCGAATACCGCATCGAGGACCTGGCGCACCTCAGCGGCGCCACGGTCCGCACGATCCGCGCCTATCAGGACCGCGGGCTGCTCCCCCGCCCACAACGCCGGGGCCGGGCCAATGTCTACGGCGACACCCATCTGGCCCGGCTGCGCCAGATCGCCGATCTCCTCGACCGCGGCTACACCCTGGCCAGCATCAAGGAACTCCTCGGGGCCTGGGACGCGGGCCTCGATCTCGGCGGGGTCCTGGGCCTGGTCGCCGAGATCGACGGGCCGTGGACCGACGAGGAGTCGTCCCGCATCAGCCGCCAGGACCTGGACGCCGCCTTCGGGGGCACCTCCGACGAGGAAGCGATCGCCGAGGCCGTCGCACTGGGCGTTCTGGAGAGGATCCCCGGCGAGGGCGACGAGTTCCTGGTCCCCAGCCCGCAGGAACTCGCCGTCGCCGCCGAACTGCACTCCGCCGGTGTCCCGCTCCGGGCGATCTCGGGTCATCTGCGGGAGGTGCGGGGCCAGGTCGAGCACATCGCCTCCCGCTTCCTGGACTTCACCACCGAGCATGTCTTCCAGCCCTTCCTGGACCACCCGCCCACCGAGGCAGAGGCCGCGGAAGCCGCCGCGCTCGTCCGCCGGCTGCGCCCCCTGGCCCAGCAGACCATTGACGCCGAACTCGCCCGCGCCATGCGCACTCTGGCCACCCGGTATCTGCGCCATCACCTCAGCGAGGCACTACCGGCAGAGGCGCACGGGCCCGGGGGAGCGGAGGGCCCGGCGTCGGTGGCGGTGGCGGCGGACCGCGCCGAGCGGGCGCCTGCCGGGACGCCCACCGAGGCGGGAGCCGGGCCGAGAGCCGAGGCGGGAGCCGGAGGCGTGCCCGGTCCACGGGCCGCTCCCGGGCCTCCGCCGGTCGTCCCGACGGCCGCCCCGACAGGCGCCCCCGGGCCGGTCACGGACCCCCGTACCGCGACCGGCCCGGGTGCGGTGCCGGAAACCGTGCTGCTCCCCGCCGAGGCCGTACAGGCCGTACGGGCTCTGGTGGGCGCGGAGAACACGGCCGCCTTCATCGCCGCCGCCGCACACCGGGAGGTGCAGGCCCGCACCATGGACGCCCTGGCGTCGGGCGGAAGCGGGAACGCGCCGGCGGGCGAAGCGGCCGACACCGACACCGAGCACCAGGCGGGCAACGTGCCCGGACAGCACACCTAGGCCCGTCGCCAAAGTCCCGTCGTTCGTGCGGACGGCACACCTGGTCCGACGACCACGCCGACGCCGATGTCCACGCCGAACTCTTACCGGGGCCGGGGCGGACCCTGCTCCGCCTGCGGCACGGGCTCCGGCCGCGAGCCCGTGCCGCCCCGTCGGGAGCCCGCCCGCCTCCCGCCGTACACCGTCTTGAGTTGTCAAGGATCAGGCGGTGCGCGGTCCCCCCACCGCGCCCTTCAGGGCTTCAGCCGGCCGGATCCGGGAGCCAGTTGCCATGGAAGCCGTACGGCACTCGCTGCGGGAGATGGACCGTGGCGACCGGGTCGGCGGATATGTCCTCCGCGTCGAGTACGACGAGATCGCTGGTGTCCGTGGAGGCGTCGTAGACATAGGTGATCAGCCAGCCCGGCCCTCCCGGGCGATCGTCCGCCGGGGCGAAGACGGCCTCAGCAGGAGTGCGCCCCGGGCCGAAGTCATGCCGGACGACCGCACCGGTCTGCAGGTCGTAGCGGAGCAGGGCGCCGGGTATCGGACCGCTGCCCGGCAGCTCGCCGGTGGTGGCATGACCGAAGCGGGCCGGCAGCCCGGCGAGCCGGTCATCCACCCTGGGGAACTCGCAGAAACGGTCGTCGAGTTGATCCTCGGTGACCGCGCCCGTCGCGAGGTCGATGGTCCAGCGCCAGAGGTAGGGCGGGGTCATGGCGCCGTATTCGGCGTAGCGGGACACATACAGAACGATCCGCTGGTCACCGTCGTCGTGGGCGTTCAGGGCGTGGAAGACATAGCAGGGGTCGATGGGCAGCCAGCGGACCTCGCCGTAGGGGTCGTCACGCCGCAGCACCCCGAGCCGGGCGCCGTACTCCGGGTCCCAGCGGAACGGCATGCCGGGGTGGTTGCGGTCGGCGACCACCGGGAGGTCCATGAAGATGACGTGGCGGGCGGTCAGATGGAAGTCGTGCATCATCGTGTGCCCCGGAACATCGATGGGGCGGCTGATCACCAACTCCCCTGACGCGTCGGCACGGTGGTAGGTGAGATGGGGCGGGGTGGGGCCGCCGTATCCGAAGAAATGCAGCTCGCCGGTGGTGGGACAGGTTTTGGGGTGGGCGGTCATGGCGGTGGTGAGCCGGCCCCCGAAGTCATGGGCGCCGATGGTCTCCAGCTCATGGCCGGGGCGGCAGTCGATCTCATAGGGGAACGACGACTCGACCAGTGCGAGGGTGCGTCCGGCATGCCGGACGATATGGGTGTTGGCCACGCCCGCCGCCAGATTGCGGCGGCCCTGCGCGTCCACCGTGCGCTCGCCCTCGGTGAAGGTGGAGGTACGGACCCAGCGGTTGCGGTAGGAGACGGCCCGGCCGCCCTCCAGGCGCAGACCGTGGACCATGCCGTCGCCGAAGAACCAGTGCGGACTGGCGGCGTCCCGCGGGTTGGGGCCGTTCCGCAGGAACCAGCCGCTGAGCTCGGGCGGGATCGTGCCCGTGACCGGGAGGTCGTAGGCGGTCAGCTCATCCTTCACCGGGGCGAAGTTGCCGGCCATGTGCGGTGCGGGGGCGTGTGATGCGGACGGGGTGGTCGAGGGTGTGGTGGTCATGAAGCCAGGCCTCCTTGGGCGTCGCCCCGCACGCCGGACTTCTCCATGAAGCGGGCACGGGCCCGCTCCGGGTAGGCGGCGGTGAAGCGGAGGGGTAGGACGAATCCGGCGATCTGAATGACGATCGAGATGATGACGCTCCACGCATGGGCGGAGACGACGGTCTGGGCGATCGCGGTGAGGGTGAAGGACAGCGCCCACGCGGCCGTGAGCACGACATTGATGCGACGGAACAGCGGGGTGTGCCAGACCTCCGGCGGGGCCATCCGCCGCGCGATCGCCATCGTGAAGGGCCGCTGCACGGCGATCGACACCCAGGCGATGAGCGCCAGCCAGCCCGTCGACAGGGCACTGCCGTACATCTTGAGACCGCTGTCGGGACGGGCGAAGGCCAGCACGGCGAGGGCGGCGAAGAACAGGATCGTGCCGTACTCCAGCAGCCGGTAGTCGAGCGAAAGGCCCGCGGAACGGTCGGCGATGAGCAGCGCGACGGATAGCACCAGGCCCGCGAGCGCCCCCCACTGCCAGCCGAGGGAGGACACCCCCGCAAAGACCAGCCACGGAATGAAGCTCCGCAGGTAGTTCATGATTCCCCCTCTTCACGCACGACCGCGCGCCTCAGTGCCGGGACGAGTAGCCGCATTCGCGACACCTTCCAACTTCGACATGTCGAACATAGAAGCTCCACCTTTGACATGTCAATAGTGGAAGGTAAAGTGCTGACCATGAGCCTGAGACATGCCGTGCTGGGCCTGCTGGCCGAAGCCCCGGCCAGCGGATACGACCTGATGAAGCTGTTCAACGCCACGCTTTCGAACGTCTGGCCGGCCACGCAGAGCCAGGTGTACGGCGAGCTCACCAAACTCACGACCGCCGGCCTCGTCGAGGTCGCCGCCCACGGCCCCCGCGGCCGCAAGGAATACGCGATCACCGAGGACGGCCTGGCGGAGCTGCGCCACTGGCTCACCGAGATCGAGCCCAGCGGCCCCCAGCGCCATGACGGCCTGCTGCGCGTCTTCTTCCTCGGCATCGTCACGCCTCTCGAGGCACAGACATTTCTCCTGCATCAGGCCGAGCGCGCCGCGCATACCCGCGCCACGCTCGAGCACCTCGAAGAGACCGCCGAGTGGGACGAGGAAATGATTTCGGTCTACGGGCGCATCGCGCTGGAGTACGGCCTGCGGATGTCGGCGACCCAGGAGGAATGGGCCCGCTGGGCAGCCGAAGAGGTGACCAGCGCAAGGGCGAGAAAGGCGAGCGCGCTCGCAAGGGCGCAGCACACGGAGGGCGGGCAGGCCGAAGAGGAGTGACGGGCCGGGCGACGGCCGTCGAGGCCCTCGGTCACCCGACAGGCCCGCGGGGCGGACGGCTGACAGCGCCGCCCGGCACCTGCCGCAGCCTCCCGGGCCCACAATTCAGGTGCCGTCGCCCGCCGTGCGCGGCACTCTGGAACCATGGAAAACCAGCGCTCCGTGCGCATCTCGAAGTATCTGGCGAAACATCTGCGCCACGAACCGGACCGGATCGGCATCACCCTCGACGCCCAGGGATGGGTGTCCGTGGAAGAACTCATGACAGCGGCCGCGCGGCATGGATTCCGCTTCTCCCGGGCGGAGTTGGAGGCGGTGGCCGCCGGCAACGACAAGCAGCGTTACGCCATCGAGGACGACCGGATCCGCGCCAACCAGGGCCACTCGGTGCGGGTCGACCTCGATCTGCCGCCGGCCGTACCACCCGCCCATCTCTTCCACGGCACGGTGGCCCGCAGTGTGGCCGCCATCCGGGAGGAGGGGCTGCGGCCGATGTCGCGGCATGCCGTCCATCTCTCGCCCGACCGCGAGACCGCGACCCGCGTCGGCGCGCGGCGCGGCAAGCCCGTGGTCCTGACCGTCGACGCGGGTGCGATGCACCGCGCCGGCCATATCTTCCGGGTCAGTGCCAACGGGGTCTGGCTCACCGGCCGCGTACCGGCCCCGTTCCTCCGCTTCCCGGGCTGAGCCCTCGCCCGTAGGACCGGGCCGAAATCCGTGTGCCCCACAGGGCCGGCCCGCCCCACCGCCCCCGTGAGCCCGCCCCGGCGGCCCCGCGACAGCGCCTCCTCAGAGCCCCGGCGCCCCCCACACCGGGAACCACCGCGCCAGATCCTGCTCGATCGTCAGGTCGTCCCCGAGCATCGCCCGCACCTCCAGTTCGAGCGGATTGTCGCGCTTCTCGCCGCCGCCCTCCTTCGGGGAGAAGGGGTAGAACGTGCCGCGCTTGTAGAGGTAGACCAGCGCCAGCGGCCGCTGCCGCTCATCGCGGAAGCCGACCAGCGAACACAGCAGCTGCGGGCCGAAACCCGCTTCCTCCAGAGACGTATTGACCGCGTGCAGGTCGTTGACCAGGCCCGCCACATCCTCCGGCGGATGCTGTGCGAGCAGCCAGGTGTAGCCGTACGCGTCCTGCGTGAACTCCACCGAACCGTCCAGCAGGGACCGGGCCTCCTCCTGGATGCGCGAGAACGTCCCGCCCTCGACGCTCGCGAAACACACCGACCCCAGGCCGGTGGGTTCAAATCCGGCCGCGGCCTGAAGGGTTACCGCGGCGGACGGCAGCGCGAAGAGCCGGTCGAGATCGGGGCTTACCGGTTTGCTGCGGCCGAGGATGACGTCCAGAAATCCCATGCGCGACTTACTCCTTGCTCGATACGTCCGGCCCCACTGCGCCGGTCATCCCGTCCGGCCACTGCGCCGGTCACCACATCCGGCCCGGCCGCGCCGTTCATCACGCCCGCCCCAGCTGCGCCGAGATCTTGGCCAGTTGGTCCAGCCGCTCTTCCAGCGTCGGGTGCGAGGACAGCAGCCGGCTGAAGCTCTCCTTGTTGAACGCCGGGGCGAAGTAGAAGGCGTTGAACGGCTGGGCCTTGCGCAGATCCTCGGTCGGGATCCTTGCGATCTGGCCGGTGACCTTGGTCAGTGCGGCGGCCAGCGCCGAGGGACGGCCGGTCAGCAGCGCGGCGGCCCGGTCGGCGGACAGCTCGCGGTAACGGGACAGCAGCCGGGTCAGCAGGAAACTGATCGCATAGACGACCACGCTCACGGCGGTCACGATGAGCACGGCGATGGCCGCGTTCTGGTCCCGGTTGTTGCGGCCGATACCGCTCCACAGGGCGGCCCGGGTGATGATCCCGGCCAGTACGCCGAGGAAGGAGGCGATGGTCATCACCGCGACATCGCGGTGCGCGACATGCGAGAGCTCGTGGGCCAGCACCCCCTCCAGTTCCTCCGGCTCCAGCCGCCTGAGCAGCCCGGTGGTGGCACACACCAGGGAGTTCTTCCGGCTGCGGCCGGTGGCGAAGGCGTTCGGCACATCCGACTGAGCGATCGCGACCCGCGGCTTGGGCATATCGGCCAGCGCACACAGCCGGTCGACGGCGCCGTGCAGTTCGGGCGCCTGCTCCGGGGTGACCTCACGCGCGCCCATGCTGAACGCCGCGATCCGGTCACTGAACCAGAACTGCGCGACGAACAGGGCACCCGCGATCACCAGCACCACCACCCAGGCGCCCTTGAGCAGCACCACCAGCACGCCGACGACCACGACGTACAGCAGCCCGATGAAGAACATCGTGGTGACCATGCGTGTGGTCAGCCCGCGGTCCGGGGCGAATCGGGTCTGTGCCATGGCTCCTCCGCAACGCCGCAGTTCGCGCAGTGCGCCGACCGCCCACGCGCCGTCCCCGCACCGCGCGCCGCGGGCAGCACACTGCGCCGCTGTCCCGATTCTCCCTCTTGAGGGCTATATAGGGGGTAAAGCCCAGGCCAGGGGACTGCCGGGCGCGCCGGGCGGCGGGACACATGCGGTGCCTGGGGGCGGAGACGGCTCGGAGGAGCGGAAACGGCTCGGAGGAGCGGAGGCGACTCCGGCGGGGTCGAGACGAACCGGCGGGCCGTAGGGGACCGCCGGACCGTGCCCCGCCTACCGGGCGCCCAGCTGCGCCGGCCCCTCCGTGGCAATCCGCTCGAACACCGCGGCATCGGCCTCGAAGACCGAATCGGCGATCGGCCAGTGGAGGACCAGCTCGTCGATGCCCAGCTCGGCGTGACGTCCGGCGAAGTCGACGAAGGCGTCCACGGAGTCCAGCGGACGGTCCGGGGTGAAGCCGGTCAGCATGATCTTCTGCAGGTCGGCGAGGTCCCGGCCCTGGTCGGCGCAGGCCTTGCCCAGCCGCTCCAGCTGTCCGCGGATCGCCTCACGCGACTCCTCCGGCGTACCGCCCCCGTTGGAGACCTTGGGATCACCGGTCGTCACCCAGGCCTGGCCGTACTGGGCGGCCAGCTTCAGCCCGCGCGGCCCGGTGGCCGCCACCGCGAACGGCAGCCGCGGCCGCTGCACACAACCGGGGATGTTGCGCACCTCGTGCGCGGAGTAGTGGTCGCCGGCGTAGGAGACGACATCCTGGGTCAGCAGCCGGTCCAGCAGCGAGACAAACTCGGCGAAGCGGTCGGCCCGTTCCCGCGGCGCCCAGGGCTCCTGGCCGAGCGCGGTGGCGTCGAAGCCGTTGCCGCCTGCGCCGATGCCCAGGGTGATCCGGCCGTCGCTGATGTCGTCGAGCGAGATCAGTTCCTTGGCGAGGGTGACCGGGTGCCGGAAGTTCGGCGAGGTGACGAGGGTGCCCAGCCGCATACGGGAGGTCGCGGCCGCGGCCGCGGTCAGCGTCGGAAGGGCGCCGAACCAAGCCTGGTCGCGGAAGCTCCGCCACGAGAGGTGGTCATAGGTGTACGCGGCGTGGAAACCCAGCTCCTCGGCGCGCTGCCATGCCTCCCGTCCGCCTTCGGACCAACGGCAGACGGGGAGTATCACGGTGCTCAGTCGCATACCCCCGAGCGTACGGCCGTCCGGAGGGTACGGACGATTCGCTCGATGCCCTGGACGGCTCCGCCACCGCCGCCCGTACGCCATGGGCCGGCCGCCTCGGGCTCATGCGCGCAACCCACCGCACGCCTGTGCACGGCGGTACGGGAAGATGGCCCCGTGACTGATGCCCCCGCCACGCCACCACGGGCGCCCGAAACGGCCGTTGCGCCCCGGCTGATCGCCACCGACCTCGACGGCACGCTGCTGCACGACGACAAGACGGTCTCCGACCGGACGATCGCCGCGCTGGCCGCCGCGGAGCAGGCCGGCATCCAGGTGTTCTTCGTCACCGGGCGCCCGGCCCGCTGGATGGGCGTGGTCAGCGACCATGTGCACGGCCACGGCCTGGCGATCTGCGCGAACGGCGCAGCCGTCGTCGATCTGCACCGCGGCGGCCGGATCGTCGAGGTCAGCCCCCTGGAGCGCACCGTCGCGCTCACCGTCGTGGACGCGCTGCGCAACGCCGCACCCGGCGTCTCGTTCGCTGTCGAGCGCACCGGCGGCATCCACTACGAGCCGCAGTACCCGCCCCTCCTCCTGGACCCGGCCGCGGTCGTCGCACCGGCCGAGAAGCTGCTCGCCGAGGACTTCGTCTCGACGCTGTGTCCGCACCCGGCCGGACCCGACGGCGCCCAGGGGGCGAGCGCCTCGTCCGGTGGCCCCGAGAGCCCCACCGATCCCGCGGGCCCCGCCTTCCCCGAGCAGCCCGTGATCAAGCTGCTGGCGCACCACCCCGAGCTGGACCCCGACGCGTTCCTCACGCTGGCCCGGACGACCGTGGGCGCTCTCGCGTCCTTCACCCGGTCCAGCCCCACCGCCCTCCTGGAGATCAGCGGGCCCGGCGTCAGCAAGGCCGGCACCCTCGCCCGCTGCTGTGCGGAGCGCGGCATCTCCCCGGAGGAGGTCGTCGCTTTCGGGGACATGCCGAATGACATAGAGATGCTGACCTGGGCCGGTACCTCGTACGCCATGGCCAACGCGCACCCGGACGTGCTGGCTGCCACGACGGGCCGTACCGCATCCAACAACGACGACGGCGTCGCGGCCGTCATCGAGCGGATCCTGCACCACGGCCCTCCACGGGGCGACCGGTAGCACCGAGGGCGACGGCGCTGCGGCGGCCGGATTCACGTCGACGCCCGCCCCCTCACAGCGGCGCTTCCCACCTCACCCTCGTCCCCGTGCCGTCCTCGCCCAGCCCCGGGCCGTACGAGCTGGCGCCGCCCAGCGACTCCGCGCGCTTGGCGAGGTTCTTGAGGCCGCTGCGGCGACCGCCGTCCGCGATGCCGATGCCGTCGTCGGCGACGGTCAGGCGGACGCCGTCGTTGCCGTCCGGGAGGCGGATCGTGGCGTCGACGACGACCTCGATCCGGGAGGCCTCGGCGTGCCGGAAGGCGTTCGACAGCGCCTCACGCAGCGCGGCGATCAGGTTTTTGCCGGTCAGCTCGCCGACCCGGGAGTCGACCGGGCCGACGAAGGTGGCCGACGGCTGGAAGCCGAGCGGTACGGCTGCGGTGCCGATCTCGCGCAGGACCCGGGTCCGCAGCCCGGACGGCGCCTCGGCCGGTCCCTGTTGGAGGGCGAAGATCGCGGTCCGGATCTCCTGGATGGTGATGTCCAGCTCGTCGACGGCCTTGCCGACGCCCCGGGCCACCTCGGGCACGACGGATCTGCGCTGTGCGCTCTCCAGGATCATGCCCGTCGCGAAAAGCCGTTGAATGACGAGATCGTGCAGGTCACGGGCGATCCGGTCGCGGTCCTCGTAGACGGCGAGCCGCTCGCGGTCGCGCTGCGCGTCGGCCAGCACCAGCGCCAGCGCGGCCTGCGCCGCGAACTGGGTGGCCAGCGTCCGCTCTGCGGCGGTGAACGGGCGGGCGCCCCTGGCACGCGGGGTCGCAAGGGTGCCGAGCACCCGGCCGCCGCTTTTGAGCGGCAGCATCATGCTGGGGCCGAAGCGGGCCGCGATATCCGTGATCATCCGCGGGTCGGTGGCCGAGTCGTGCACGAACACCGGTTCCCCGGCGAGAAGTTGCTCGACCACCGGGCTGTGGGGCGGAATCTGCGTCCCCATGATCCCGGTGGGGTCGTCCGCCGACACCGCGACGATCTCCAGACCGCCCCCCTCGTCGGGCAGCAGCACGATGCCGGCCGCCGAGTCCGCCAGCTTGCGGGCCTGCTCGGCGACCACCGCGAGCGCATCGTCGACATCGCTGCCGGCGAGAAGTTCGGTGGTCACCGCCACGGAGCCGTCGATCCACCGCTCCCGCTGCCGGGTTGCCGCATGCACCCTGGCGTTGCCGATCGCGATACCGGCCTCGGTGGCCAGCACCCGCACCATGTGCAAATCCTCCTCGCTGAACTCCCCGCCGCCGCGCTTCTCCGTCAGATAGAGGTTGCCGAAGATCTCGCCCTGGACCCGGATCGGCACCCCGAGGAACGTCCGCATCGGCGGGTGCCCGGCCGGGAACCCGGCCGAGCGGGAGTCCTTCGTGAGGTCGCCGAGGCGCAGCGGCTTGGGATCATGGATGAGCGCACCGAGCAGGCCCTTGTGGCCGTCGGGCAGCGCGCCGATCCGTTGGTGCTGTTCCCCGTTCACCCCGTGCGTCACGAAGTCCGACAGCCCCTCGCGGGCATCGTCGATGATCCCGATCGCGGCATAGCGGGCGTCGGCGAGCTCGGCGGCGGTCTCCACGATCCGGTCCAGGGTGATGTGCAGATCGAGACCCGCGCCGACGGTACGCATCGCTTCCAGCAGCTGCGGCACCCGGGCGGTCAGCTCGGACGACAGGCCCCGCAGACTGCGGGTCGCCTCGGTGGCGGCGTCCATGGGGTCGGGGACGGCACCCGCGCCCTCGCTCCCGGCCTCCCTGGGGTCCGAGGGTGGGGGTTCTGCCGTGGCTGCCATGCCATGAGCCTAATAAGGGCTGTTTTCTTAGGAAAGTCCAGTTATGCGAGGAGTCGGGACGGGGCAGGAGACGGGAGCCCGGTGCAGGGCGGAGGCATGGCCGGGTGCGGGCCCGGGGCGGTCCGCCGTCCCGCGCCACCGGCAGCCCGCCTCATGCCACCGGCTGCGCGTCGTCGTGCACCACCGGCTGCGCGTCGCCGTATGCCACCGGCCGCGCGTCGCCGTACGCCGTATCCACCGCCCGCTCGCGCTCCAGCATCCGCCGGAACGGACCGTCGGCCGCGGCCAGCTCCGTGTACCTCCCGCGCTGCGCGACCCGCCCCTGGTCCAGGACCAGCACCTCGTCGACGGCCTCGAGACCGGTGAGCCGGTGGGTGATCAGGACCGTCGTACGGCCCTCGGTCGCGGCCAGCAGATCGGCGGTCAGTGCATCGGCGGTGGCCAGATCGAGGTGCTCGGCGGGCTCGTCCAGAACGAGTACCGGGAAGTCCGCGAGCAGGGCACGCGCCAGGGCCAGCCGCTGCCGCTGACCACCGGACAGCCGGGCGCCGTGCTCGCCGACCATGGTGTCCAGGCCGTCGGGCAGCCCGCGCACCCAGTCCGCGAGCCGCGCCCGGCCGAGCGCGTCCCACAGGTCCTGGTCGGCGTCGCCCGAGGTGCCGCGCCGGTCCCGGCGGGCGAGCCGGAGGTTCTCCCGCAGCGAGCTGTCGAAGAGGTGCGCGTCCTGCGCACACAGCCCCACCAGCCGCCGGACCGCGTCACCGTCCACCGTCCGGGCATCCGTTCCGCCCAGCAGGTACGTCCCCGACTCCCGGTCCACAAAGCGCAGCAGCACCTGCGCCAGCGTGGTCTTGCCTGAGCCGGACGGGCCGACGACGGCGAGCCGGCGGCCGGCGGTCAAGGTGAAGCCGACGCCGTCCAGCGCCGGCCGGTCCTGTCCCGGGTGGCGCGCGGTCAGATCCCGTACTGCCAGCGGAAACGGCGTCTCGGGAGCGTCGGCGGGCACGGCCGGCTCCTGCACCGGGACCGGGGCGTCCAGCACCTCGAAGACCCGCTCGGCGGCGTGCCGGGTGCGCCGGCGGTACTGCACGGCGAGCGGCAGCCCGGTCACCGCCTCGAATGCGGCGAGAGGGGTGAGCACGACCACGGCCAGTGCCACGCCCTCCAACCGGCCCTCATGCACGGCCTGGACGCCGGCCACCGCCGCCGCGACGACCGTCAGCCCGCACAGCAGCGCCGACAGCCCGGCGCCGGTCCCGGCCACGGTGGCCGAGCGGGAGGCGATCCGGGTCAGATCCCGGTCGGCGCGCCGCACCGATTCCGTACGGGCGGGGAGGGCACCGGCCACCGTCAACTCGGCGGTTCCGGTGAGGACATCGACGACGCGGGTCGCGAGCCGTCCGCGCGCGGGCGCCAGTTGACGCTCCGCCCGCCGGGCCAGCGCACCCGAGAGCAGGGGCACCCCCACACCCGCGAGCAGCAGGCCGACGGCGAGGATCACACCGGCCTCCGGCAACAGCCATCCGGTGAAACCGACCGCGCCCGCGCCGACCAGTACCGCCGCCCCGACGGGCAGCAGCCAGCGCAGGAAGTAGTCCTGCCCCGCATCGACATCGGCCACCAGGCGCGACAGCAGATCGCCGCGGCTGCGCTCCTTCAGCCCGGCCGGTGCCAGCCGCTCCAGCCTCCGGAAGACGGCGACGCGTACCTCGGCGAGCATCCGGAACACCGCGTCATGGGCGACCAGTCGCTCGGCGTACCGGAAGACCGCACGGCCGATACCGAACGCCCTGGTCGCGGTCACCGCCACCATCAGATACAGCACCGGCGGCTGCTGCGCCGCCCGTGAGATCAGCCATCCCGAGGTCGCCATCAGGCCCACCGCGCTGCCCAGCGCAAGGCTCCCGAGCAGCAGCGCCATCGCGAACTGCGCCCGATGGGCACGGGCCGTCCGCCGCAGCCGGGTGAGCGCCGAACCCCGGGCGAGGCCGGGGTGGAAGTCGGGCTCGGTGCCCTCGTCTTCGTCCTTGTCCGGAGCCCCGGCTGCCGCCTCGGCGGAGTCCCGTTCCGCGGCGGACGGGGCCATGGCCGTCTCCTGGCGCGCAGCCGCCGCCACGGCCACACCGGCGCGCGGCTCCGCACCCACCGCACCCGGCAAATCCGCCTCACCCGCCGGATCCGGCAACCGCACCACCCGGTCCGCCACCGCCAGCAGCGCCGGCCGGTGGACGACGAGCAGGACCGTACGGCCAACGGCGAGCCGGCGCACCGCGGCCACGATCGCCTCCTCGGTCGCGCCGTCCAGGTTGGCGGTGGGCTCGTCCAGGAGCAGGATCGGGCGGTCGGCGAGGAAGGCGCGGGCGAGCGCAAGGCGCTGGCGCTGGCCGGCCGAGAGCCCGGAACCGGACTCGCCGAGCCGGGTCGCCATGCCCTCCGGGAGCGCGTCGATGAAGTCCAGCGCGCCCGCGTCGTCCAGTGCGGCGCGCACCGCGGCGTCCTCCGCGTCCGGACGCGCCAGCCGTACGTTCTCGGCGATGGTGCCGGCGAACAGATGCGGGTGCTGCGGCACCCAGGCGATCCGCTGCCGCCAGCTCTCGGGAGAGAGGCTGGCGATGTCCCGGCCGTCGACGAGGGCCCGGCCCGCGTGAGGCTCGGTGAAACCGAGCAGCACGCTCAGCAGCGTCGACTTGCCGGCGCCGGAAGGACCGATCAGGGCGACGGTCTCGCCGGGCCGGACCTCGAACGAGGTCGCCGGGAGCGAGTCGGCGGTGCGCCCGGGGTGGCGGACCACCAGATCCTCCACGGCCAGCGCCGTGCCCTCGGGCGCGGGTGCGGTGCCGGGCGTACGCAGCGGTGTCTCCAGTACCGCGAAGATCTCCTCCGCGGCCGAGAGCCCCTCGGCCGCGGCGTGGTACTGCGCGCCGACCTGCCGCAGCGGCAGATAGGCCTCGGGCGCCAGCACCAGCACCATCAGGCCGGTGTAGAGATCGAGTTCGCCGTGCACCAACCGCATACCGATGCCGACCGCGACCAGCGCGACGGAGATGGTGGCGAGGAGTTCGAGCGCGAAGGACGAGAGAAAGGCGATCCGCAGGGTGCGCATCGTCGCCCGGCGGTATGCGCCGGTGATGGCCCGGATGGAGGCGGCCTGAGCCTTGGCCCGGCCGAAGACTTTGAGGGTCGGCAGGCCCTCGACGACATCGAGGAAGTGTCCCGACAGCCGGGCGAGCAGCCGCCATTGGCGGTCCATCCGTGCCTGGGTCGCCCAGCCGATCAGGATCATGAACAGCGGGATCAGCGGGAGGGTGAGGACGATGGTGAGCGCCGAGATCCAGTCACCGGTGACAATCCGCGCCAGCACCGCGAGGGGGACGACGACCGCCAGCCCCAACTGCGGCAGATAGCGGGCGAAGTAGTCGTCCAGCGCGTCGATGCCGCGGGTGGCGAGGGCGGTGAGTTCGCCGGTGCGCATCTCCAGGGTGCCCGCACCGCCGGGTGTGCCCGCGCCGTCCGCCCCCGGACCGTACGGACCCGCAGCCTGTGCGCCACCGTCCGTGCGGCCGATCACCGCGCCGGGCCCCAGCCGTGCCGCCCGCTCGATCAGCCGCATCCGCAGCTCGGACTTGACCGCCGCGCCGGCGCGGTGCGCGGCCAGCTCGGTGAGCCAGGAGACCAGACCGCGCCCGATGGAGATCGCGGCGAGCAGCACCAGCGGTGTGGTCAGCGCGCCGGGATCGAGGTCGTGCTGGAACGCCCCGACGACGATCTCGGCGATCAGCATCGCCTGGCCGACGACCAGGCCCGCTCCGGCCAGCCCGAGTACCACCACCGCGACCAGGAAGCCGCGGGTGGCGTGGGCGTAGCGGAGCAGACGCGGGTCGACCGGTTTCACGTGAAACTTCCGTCCTGCTGGGGCCGCCCCCGAGAGGGCGGCGACTCAGCTAGTGGGCATCGGCGATGTGCTGGGTGCCGATGCGCTTGCGGAACACCCAGTACGTCCACCCTTGGTAGAGCATCACCAGCGGTGTGGCGAAACCGGCACACCACGTAATGATCTTCAGGGTGTAGGGGCTGGACGAGGCATTGCCGACCGTGAGGCTCCAGCTCTCGTTCAGCGTGGACGGCATGACGTTCGGGAAGAGCGACAGGAACAGCATCGCGACCGCGGCCACGACGGTGACGCCGGAGAACGCGAACGCCCAGCCCTCGCGCCCGACCTTATTGGCCCCGAGTGCCGCGACCAGCGCGACCACCGCGACGATCATGGCGATCAGGCTGCTGCTGTCGCCCTTGTCGGCCTGGGTCCAGCCGAGGAAGCCGACCGTCGGCACCGCGGTCAGCGGTCCGAGGACGGTCGCCATCCTGCGCGCCCGCTCCCGGATGTCGCCCGTCGTCTTCAGCGAGGCGAACACCGCACCGTGGAAGGTGAACAGCGTCAGCGTGACCAGCCCGCCCAGGATCGCGTAGGGGTTCAGCAGATCGAGGACGCTGCCCACATATTCCTTGTGAGCATCGATCTTGACGCCATGCACGATGTTGCCGAACACGACACCCCACAGCACCGCGGGCAGCAGCGAGGTCCAGAAGATCGCGTTTTCCCAGTTCCGCTGCCAGTGCTCCTCGGTCCGCTTGTGGCGGTACTCGAAGGCGACCCCGCGCACGATGAGGCACACAAGGATCAGCAGCATCGGCAGATAGAAGCCGGAGAAGAGGGTGGCGTACCAGTCGGGGAAGGCGGCGAAGGTCGCACCGGCCGCGCTGATCAGCCAGACCTCGTTGCCGTCCCAGACCGGGCCGATGGTGTTGATCAGTACGCGCTTCTCACGCCGGTCGCGGGCGAGGAGCTTGGTGTGGATGCCGATTCCGAAGTCGAATCCTTCGAGGAAGAAGTACCCGGTCCAGAGGACGGCGATAAGGACGAACCAGACGTCGTGGAGTTGCACAGTCGCCTCCTAGTACGAGAAGGCCATCGGCCGGTCGGCGTCCGTGCTGTCGCCGCCGATCTTGGTGGGCGGGTTGAGGTCGGAGTCGGTGAGCTCCTGCGGTCCGGCCTTGATGTACTTCACCAGCAGCCTGACCTCGACCACGGCGAGGATCGCGTAGAGCGCGGTGAAGACGATCATCGAGGTGAGCACCTCGCCCTGCGAGACACCCGGGGACACCGCGTCCGAGGTGCGCAGCACGCCGTAGACGGCCCAGGGCTGGCGGCCCGTCTCGGTGAATATCCAGCCCCACGAATTCGCGATGAGCGGGAAGCCGAGGGTGATGAAGGCGAGCGACCAGTACCACTTGCTCAGGCGGGCACCGAGCACCTTGTTCTTGGTGAGCGCGAGGTGCGGTGTTTCCTCGTCCCCCGTCCGCAGCCCCGGGGCCAGCCAGAACTTCTTACGGGTGAGCCAGAGCCCGGCGAGCCCGATGGCGAACGACGACATCCCGAAGCCGATCATCCAGCGGAAGCCCCAGTAGGCGACCGGGATGTTGGGCCGGTAGTCACCGGGCCCGAACTTCTGCTGCTCGGCCCTGTTGACGTCGTTGATGCCGGGGACCGGCGAGGTGAAGTCGTTGTGCGCGAGGAAGGACAGCAGGCCGGGGATCTCGATGGCGACCGTGTTGTGGCCCTTGTCGACATCGCCGTAGGCGAAGACCGAGAACGGCGCCGGCTCTTCCTTGTCCCACAGCGCTTCGGCGGCGGCCATCTTCATCGGCTGCTGCTTGAACATGACCTTTCCGAGCGAGTCGCCGCTGACCGCGGTGAGGATGCCCGCGATGACCAGCGTGATCAGCCCGAGCCGCAGTGACGTCCGCATGACCGTGATGTGCTTCTTGCGCATCAGATGGAAGGCGGCGATGCCGACCATGAACGCGGCGCCGGTCAGGAAGGCCGCGGTCAGCGTGTGGAAGACGACGACCAGGGTGGTGTCCTGGGTCAGCACCTTCCAGAAGTCGGTCAGCTCGGCACGGCCGTTCGCGGCGTTGTACTTGTAGCCGACCGGGTGCTGCATCCAGGAGTTCGCCGCGAGGATGAAGTACGCCGACAGGATCGTGCCGATCGAGACCATCCACATGCAGAAGCAATGGATCTTCTTCGGCAGCTTGTCCCAACCGAAGATCCACAGGCCGATGAAGGTGGACTCGAAGAAGAACGCGATGAGCGCCTCGAAGGCCAGCGGGGCACCGAAGACGTCACCGACGAATCGCGAGTAGGCGGACCAGTTCATACCGAACTGGAACTCCTGGACGATGCCGGTGACGACACCCATCGCGATGTTGATCAGAAACAGCTTGCCCCAGAACTTGGCGGCCTTGAGGTACTTCTGCTTGCCCGTGCGTACCCATGCGGTCTCCAGTCCGGCCACCAGAGCGGCGAGGGAGATCGTCAGGGGGACGAACAGGAAGTGGTAGACGGTGGTGATGCCGAATTGCCATCGCGCCAGAGTCTCTGGCGCCAACGCCAGTTCCATGCCGTGCTCCTTACGTCGCCGTTGCACTACCGCAGTGCCCCATTTGAACCCCGCAAAGGGGCACATAACAGGCGCGCTTGTGAACGCGTTCACATTCACAAGCAATTATCTCCTACCGCTCCTCAGCCTTCTCTGTGGGGGGTACGTGACTGCGGTCACGCCGGAATCCAAGGCGCGCGACGCCTTCCCCCGCAACGTCCCGGGCCCCCTCCACGGCGGCCCCCGCACCCTGGTCACCGCCCGCAGCGGGGATCAGATCCGGCCACATACGACCCGAGGCCGCAGGTCAGCAGACCCACGGCCTCGGTGCCACGTCCGACGGCGGCTTACAGCGCCTTGCGGAACTCCTCCGCGGCCTGCAGGAACAGGTCCATCGCCGGGCTCTCGCCGATCGTCACCCGTACGCCCTCGCCGGCGAACGGCCGCACGACCACCCCGGCCCGCTCGCAGGCCGCCGCAAAGTCGGTCGTACGGTCCCCCAGCCGCAGCCAGACGAAGTTCGCCTGCGACTCGGGAACCGTCCAGCCCTGCCCCAGCAGGCCGTCCACCACCCGCGCCCGCTCGGCCACCAGCGCATCGACCCGCTCCAGCAGCGCCGCCTCGCTGCGCAGCGACGCGACCGCCGCCTCCTGCGCCAGCTGGCTCACACCGAACGGCACCGCCGTCTTGCGCAGCGCCGCGGCCACCGGCTCATGGGCCACCGCAAAGCCGACCCGCAGTCCCGCCAGGCCGTACGCCTTGGAGAAGGTGCGCAGCACACACACATTGGGACGGTCGCGGTAGAGGTCGATGCCGTCCGGCACCAAGGGATCGCGCACGAATTCGCAGTACGCCTCGTCCAGCACCACCAGCACATCGCTCGGCACCCGGTCCAGGAAGGACTCCAGCTCCGCACGGCGCACGACGGTGCCGGTGGGGTTGTTCGGGTTGCAGACGAAGATCAACCGGGTCCGGTCGGTGATCGCGGCGAGCATCGCATCCAGGTCGTGCACCTCACCGGAGGTCAACGGGATCTGGACGGACCTGGCGCCGGAGACCTGGGTGATGATCGGGTACGCCTCGAACGACCGCCAGGCGTATATCACTTCATCGCCGGGCCCGGACGTCGCCTGGACCAGTTGCTGGGCCACGCCCACCGATCCGGTGCCGGTCGCCAGATGCTCCACCGGTACCGAGAACCGCTCGGACAGCTCCGCCATCAGGCCCGTGCAGGCCATGTCCGGGTAGCGGTTGAAGGAACCGGCGGCGGTCACCGCACTCTCCAGGACTCCCGGCAGCGGCGGATAGGGGTTCTCGTTGGAGGACAGCTTGTACGTGACGGGGCCGCCGGTCGCCGCCGGCCGCCCCGGCTTGTAGGTGGGAACGCCGTCCAGCGCAGCACGCAGCTTCGGGGTCTTCTCGCTCACCGCAGGTCCTCCTCGACCGTCCTGCTCTTCTCCAATACTGCACACCTTATGAGGATTGACCCGTTCGGCGGCAGTCCCGGCCCGCCGCCGAGCTCACCCACGCACCCCGGCCCGCTACCGGGAAGCCCCGCGCAGAGCCTCAGAGGGGCGCCGTCCAATCCGGCGTGCGCCGGTGGCTTACGCCGTGGCGCGCATCCCCCGTCAAGGTGACTTGAGACCGCTTCGAGACCTGAACCGATCGACAGATGAAGGCACCACATCTCCCCCAGAATGATCACCTATTGTGCCAACTCCCTTTGTTTTCCCGAGAATTGACGGCTCCCTACCATGCAGAAACGTACCTCTTCACAGCTGTCGGCCAAGCCCCGCGAATGGCCCTAATGAGCCCTACTATCGGCTCGCCATGACAGCAGCAGGGAAGCACCAGGTGAGCCGGTCGACCGGTCGCCGGCTGGGGCGGGCGGGCATCCGGGACGTGGCCGCCGCAGCCGGTGTGTCGATCACGACTGTCTCCGACGCGCTCAACGGCAAGGGCCGGCTTCCGGATGCCACCCGTAGCCATGTCCGCGAGGTGGCCGACCGGCTGGGCTACCGCCCGTCCGCAGCCGCCCGCACCCTCCGTACCGGCAAGTCAGGGCTCCTCGGCCTGACCGTGACCACGTACGGGGATGAACCTTTCACCTTCACCGAATTCGCGTACTTCGCCGAGATGGCCAGAGCGGCCACCTCCGCGGCCCTGGCCCGCGGCTATGCGCTGGTCATCCTCCCCGCGACCTCCCGCCACGACGTGTGGTCCAACGTCGCCCTGGACGGCACCGTCGTCATCGACCCCGCCGACGGCGACCCCGTCGTCACCGAGCTCGTCCGGCACGGCATCCCGGTGGTCTCCGACGGCCGCCCCGGCGGCGCGCTGCCCGTCACCGGCTGGGTCGACAACGATCACGAGGCCGCCGTCCTCGGCCTGCTCGACCATCTCGCCGACGCCGGCGCCCGTCGCATCGGGCTGCTCACGGGCAACACCACCGACACCTACACCCGCCTGTCGACCACCGCCTATCTGCACTGGTGCGAGCGGGTCGGCCAGGATCCGGTGTACGAGTCCTACCCGGCACATGACCCGTGCGCGGGAGCCGTCGCCGCCGACCGGCTGCTGGCCCGCCCGGACCGCCCGGATGCCGTCTACGGGCTCTTCGACCCCAACGGCACGGATCTGCTCGCCGCCGCCCGGCGCTACGGCCTGAGAGTGCCGGAGGACCTGTTACTGGTCTGCTGCAGCGAGTCCACCCTCTACGCCGCCACCGAGCCGCCCGTCACCACGCTGTCCCTCAAGCCGCGCCGCATCGGCACCGCCGTCGTGCAGATCCTCATCGACGCCATCGAGGGGCTCGACAACGGCCGGCCCGTCGAACAGGTGATACCGACCGACCTGATCATCCGGGCCTCGTCGCAGCGACGTTCGCCCAGAACGACCGTCAGCCCACCACGAGGACCCACCGGCGACTGATCGTGCTCCCACATACGAGCGACTGTGTGATCACTTCTACGAGGAAAAAACAGGGTGATCACGGGAGAAACCCACCGCGAATGCCGGGCTTCGGCGGATTGACCACCCCCGGGTGCGTCACAACCTGCGATCGGCATTCCTATGATGGGCGCACGACACCGCGGACCGCCGTCGACCAGGCAAAGGTCCGAGAGGTGCACGGCGGCGCGACGGTGGAGGGGTCGATGACTCAGGGGGCCAGTCAGGGACCCATGGTGTGGACCATGGCGGGAGAAACTCCGGCGTCTGTTCCGCCACCCGGAGTGCCCTCCGGCGCGTCCGCCGGGTCCCCCGTGCCGCCTGCCGGCCCGCCGCTCGACCTTCCCGCCGGCACCCCGGCCGCGCCTCCTGCCGCGCCACCGGCTGCGCCCCCCGTGGTGCCGCCCGCCGCCCCGCCGGCCGAGTTGCCCGAGGAGTACACGCCGACCGCGCGCGACCTCCCGGTGATCGAGTCCGGCCGTACGGACACCCTCATCGACCGCCCGGCCGTCGTCCCGGTGCCCGAACCGGCCCAGGACCCCGACGCGCCCGAGGGCATGGGCCCGCTGTACGTCGTCGGCGATGTGCACGGCTACTACGACGAGCTGCGCGAGGCGCTGGCCGCCGAGGGCCTGATCGACGCCGACGGCAACTGGGCAGCCGGCAACGCCCGGCTCTGGTTCCTCGGCGACTTCACCGACCGCGGCCCGGACGGCATCGGCGTCATCGACCTCGTCATGCAGCTCTCCGCCGAGGCCGCCGCGGCCGGCGGCTACTGCAAGGCCCTGATGGGCAACCACGAACTCCTGCTGCTGGGCGCCAAGCGGTTCGGCGACACCCCCGTGCAGTCCGGCGCCGGCACCGCCTCCTTCCAGGCGGCCTGGCTCCTCAACGGCGGTCAGAAGACCGATATGGACCGCCTGGAGGACCACCACCTCCAGTGGATGGCCCGCCTGGACGCCGTGATGGAGGAGGACGGGCATCTGCTCGTGCACTCCGACACCACCGCCTACCTCGAATACGGCGACTCCATCGAGGCGGTCAATGACACCGTCCACGACGTGCTCACCCGCAGCGACGCGGACGAAGTCTGGGATCTGTTCCGCAAGTTCACCAAGCGTTTCGCCTTCCGCGACGAGGCCGGCTCGGACGCCGTACGCGAACTCCTCGACGCCTACGGTGGCGACCGTGTCGTACACGGCCACAGCCCGATCCCCTATCTGCTGGGCGAGGTGGGCACGGAGGACAGCGAGAGCGAGGGCGTCGCGGTCGACGGTCCGCACGTCTACGCAGACGGTCTGGCCATCGCCATGGACGGCGGTATCACGATGGCCGGAAAGCTATTGGTCGTTCAACTTCCGCTGACTGGCTGAGCGTTATCGGGGCAGGCGTGCGGCAGCCGGACGGCGGGCGGCCGGCACGCCGTCGGGGGACGGTACGGGCGGAAACCGGTCGTGGCATTACTCAAATTCCGTAAACTCTCTGTCACCCTGCGCCGGAGTCGCTCTACCATCGGACTATCCGTAGCAGGCTCTCCTCCGTTTCCGCCCACTGCCCGGCCAACGCCGGCCGTACGGCCCTACGGAGCATCGGGGGATCCACATGAACAGCGCTCCGCACCTGCTGAACGAGGACCGCGCGGAATTTGCGCGGATCCTTGATGAGGCGCTGCGCACCGCCGAATACCGCCCGGACGACTTCACCGCCGTCGCGGGAAACCATCTCAATACCGAGCAGTTGCGGACGATGGCGCTCAGCGCGACCACCGCCATCGCCGCGTGCGCCACGGCCGAATATCAACGCTATGTAGAGCTCCGCGCCGAGTTGCGCGCACCGACACCCGCACCGTCCCGCGCCGAAGCGGACGGCGAGGAGCAGAGCGTGGGGGATGACGGGAGCTCAGGACCGGCCAGTGCCACGGCCTTGGGCGAGGCCGAAACCACCGGCGCCGGACTCACCGCCATGGTCGCCGTCCTCGCGCCCGTCCTCGCCGGCATCGCCGCGGTCCTCTTCCTCCTCATCGGCTATGTGCTGCGTGCCATCAGCCCCGACAAGTCGCTGGCGCAGCCGCTGATCAGCGTCGGCTGGATATTCGCGGCACTGACCGCCGCAGGCACCCTTGTCGCGATGGCCGGCCTGGTCATCACGGCGCTGCGCAACGGCTCGTCCGCCCAGGCCGCCAGAGCCGGCGAACTGGGCAAGGCGCTGGACCACGCGCGTGAGGTGTGGCGCCGCGCCCTCCTGGAGCGCGGCGTGCTGCCCTTTCTCCGGGAGGCCCTTGCCGACCCCACGGCCACTCCGGACGACGACCCGGTCCGCTATGTCCCCCGCCGCACCCCGCCGTCCGAGAGCCGCATCCCCACCCTCGGCTACACCCGCCCCGAGTTCACCAGCCCCGACAACGGCTCCTCGGGGTCCCGCCCGCGCTACTCCAGCCCGGACTTCACCAGCCCGGATCACGGGGGACCGGACCACCAGCCGGATTAGGGCCTGCCCGGCGCCCTGCACGTCACGGGGCCGCCTGCCGGCCCCGGGGCGGGCAGGCGGAAGGCCCCCGCCTTTTCGGCAGAGGCCTTCACACGGAGGCGTCCGAACGACGGCTAGTCCGCGATCGGCAGATACACGCGGTTACCCGCCGCCGCGAACTCCTTCGACTTCTCGGCCATCCCCGCCTCGGGGTCGATCGACAGGTCACCCCCGTGCTCGCGGCGGATGTCCTGGCTGATCTTCATCGAGCAGAACTTCGGGCCGCACATCGAGCAGAAGTGGGCCGTCTTCGCCGGCTCGGCGGGCAGCGTCTCGTCGTGGAAGGCGCGGGCCGTGTCCGGGTCGAGGGCCAGGTTGAACTGGTCCTCCCAGCGGAACTCGAAGCGGGCGTCGGAGAGCGCGTCGTCCCATTCCTGGGCGCCCGGGTGCCCCTTGGCCAGGTCGGCCGCATGGGCCGCGATCTTGTACGTGATGACGCCGGTCTTGACGTCGTCGCGGTCCGGCAGGCCCAGATGTTCCTTGGGCGTGACGTAGCAGAGCATCGCGGTGCCCCACCAGGCGATCATCGCTGCTCCGATACCGGAGGTGATGTGGTCGTAGGCGGGCGCGATGTCGGTGGTCAGCGGGCCGAGCGTATAGAACGGGGCCTCCTCGCAGATCTCCTGCTGGAGGTCGATGTTCTCCTTGATCTTGTGCATCGGGACATGTCCCGGGCCCTCGATCATGGTCTGTACGCCGTGCCGCTTGGCGATGGTGTTCAGCTCGCCGAGCGTCCGCAGCTCCGCGAACTGCGCCTCGTCGTTGGCGTCCGCGATGGATCCGGGGCGCAGGCCGTCACCCAGCGAGTAGGTGACGTCGTACGAGGCGAGGATCTCGCAGAGCTCCTCGAAGTGCGTGTAGAGGAACGACTCCTTGTGGTGCGCCAGGCACCAGGCGGCCATGATCGAGCCCCCGCGGGAGACGATGCCGGTCTTGCGGCGGGCCGTCAGAGGGACATAGCGGAGCAGCACACCGGCGTGCACCGTCATGTAGTCGACGCCCTGTTCGGCCTGCTCGATGACGGTGTCCTTGTAGACCTCCCAGGTCAGGTCCTCGGCCTTGCCGTCGACCTTCTCCAGCGCCTGGTAGAGGGGGACCGTGCCGATGGGGACGGGGGAGTTGCGCAGCACCCATTCCCGGGTGGTGTGGATGTTGCGGCCGGTGGAGAGGTCCATCACCGTGTCGGCGCCCCAGCGGGTCGCCCAGGTCATCTTCTCCACCTCCTCCTCGATGGAGGAAGTGACCGCCGAATTGCCGATGTTGGCGTTCACCTTCACCAGGAAGTTCTTGCCGATGATCATCGGCTCGATCTCCGGGTGGTTGATGTTGGACGGCAGCACCGCCCGGCCGGCCGCGATCTCATCGCGGACGAACTCGGGCGTGACGTTCTCGCGGAGGGCGACGTACTCCATCTCCGCGGTGATCTCGCCGCGCCGGGCGTAGGCGAGCTGGGTGACCGCGGCGCCGTCACGGCCACGGCGCGGCTGGCGGGGGCGGCCCGGGAAGACCGCATCGAGGTTCTTGAGACCGCCGCGCGGCGAGGTGTGCTTGAGGCCGTCGTCCTCCGGCCGCATGGGTCGGCCCGCGTACTCCGCGGTGTCGCCGCGGGCGATGATCCAGTTCTCCCGCAGCGGCGCCAGACCACGGCGGACGTCGGTATCGATTTGAGGGTCGGTGTACGGCCCTGACGTGTCGTAGAGCGTCACGTCCTTGCCGTTGGTGAGGTGCACCCGCCGGACGGGGACGCGAAGGTCCGGGCGCGATCCGGAGACATAGCCCTTGTGCCAGCCAATCTGCGGCTCATTGCTGCCGCTGGCACCGTTTCCGTTTTCGGGCGTGTGTGCATCCTGCAGAGTCATAAGACCCAACTCCCTACGCCGGCATTACCCGGTAACAGGTTCGGCGGTCGACGCAGCGGCTTCCATCCATGGGCGTTTCACGTGAAACGCCGCTGGGACGAAGGTCAGCGCCCTCTCAGCCCGGTGCTCCGAGCTCCCGCGATTGCAAAGGTGGCACCACGGTAGCGGCCGATGTGGCGGAGTGAACAGGGGGCCCCAGGAGTTCTTGCGATGATCTAGCGGTGAGCCCTGACGAGTCCCACCACCATTCCGCCGTGCACTCACATGCGCACAGCCATGGCCCTGCCACGCCCGTCTCCCGGCATCTGCGCAAGGTCATCGCGGCGGTGCTGATCCCCTTCGCGGCCGCGGTGGCGGTCGGTCTCGTCGTGCTCTGGCCGGGCGGCGCGCCACCCCACAAGCCGTCCGGCGTCGGCTTCGACCAGCCCACGGAGCGGGCCCGAGTCATCAAGGTGGCGGAGGTGAACTGTGCGGATGTCCATGCCGAGCAGCAGCCCCAACAACCGTCTCCGACAGGGCAGCCACCGGCCGGGGGAGCGGCCAAGGGCAAGCCCTGCCAGCAGACGACGATCAAAGTCACCACGGGAGAGAACGCCGGGCGCACCTTCCAGACGGTGGTGACGCCGGACGCCCTGCGCCACTACACCACCGGCCAGGACGTGGTGGTGGCGTACTCCCCCAAGGCGCCGAAGGATCTGCAGTATTCGGTCAGCGATGTCGACCGGACGCTCCCGATGTGGGTGCTGGCTGCGATCTTCGCATTCGCGGTGGTGATCGTCGGCCGACTGCGTGGCGTCCTGGCGCTGGTGGCACTGGCGGCCAGCTTTGCGGTCCTGACGCTGTTCATCCTCCCGGCGATCCTGCAGGGTTCGAATCCGCTGGTGGTGGCGGTGGTCGGGGGAAGCGCGATCATGCTGATCGCGCTGTACCTGTGTCATGGGCTGACGGCCCGTACGTCGGTGGCCGTGCTCGGCACCCTCGCCTCACTGCTGCTGATCGGGCTGCTCGGCTCGGTGTTCATCAACTGGGCGCTGCTGACCGGCAATACGGACGAAACGACCGGGCTGGTGCACGGCCTGTACCCCGACATCGAGATCCGCGGCCTGCTGCTCGCGGGGATCATCATCGGGTCACTGGGTGTGCTCGACGATGTGACGGTGACCCAGACCGCCGCCGTCTGGGAGCTCAAGGAGGCGGACCTGGCCGCCGGCTGGCGCAAGCTGTACGGCGCCGCGATGCGGATCGGCCGGGATCACATCGCGTCCGTCGTCAACACCCTTGTACTGGCCTACGCGGGTGCCGCGCTGCCGCTGCTTTTGCTGTTCTCGATCGCACAGAGCAGCGTCGGCACGGTCGCCACGAGCGAGGTGGTCGCGGAGGAGATCATCCGCACGCTCGTGGGCAGCATCGGACTGGTCGCCGCAGTGCCGCTGACGACGTTGCTGGCGGCCCTGGTCGTCTCGGCGGACCGGAAGGGACAGGGCGCGGTGGGGAGTGACGGCGGGGCAGGAGCCGGACAGCGCTCCGGGGCGGGTTCCGGAGTCGGGGTTGGCGCCGACGTGCCGATGGGCGCCACGGAGTCCCGGCCGGGCCGGCGCGGGGGACGCGGCAGGCGCCGTAAGCGGTGACGGGACTCGGGGCCGGTCCGGCAGGCAATGCAGACCGTGAGCGGAGCGGGGGCACGGGGACAGGTGCGAGGAAGGGCAGACGGTACGGCGGGGCGGAGCACACGGGTACGCGGGATGACCGGCGCACCCGGTACGACACCGTCGTGAACGGCCCGTCCGGGGTCGGGGTCAGCCGGCCGGTGCCTCCGTGAGGATCCGGTCGAGTACAGCCTCCAGGGTGTCGCAGACCTCTTCCTTGCCCAGCGGTACGAGCCGGTCCGTACGGTCCAGGAAGGCGACCAGCGGCGCCGCGCTCACCCGGAACAGCGCACGCTCGGCGCCGACTTGAAGGCTGATGAAGACATCGCTGAGGTGCGCGGGGGAGGCCGGCTCGATACGCACATCACCCTCACCGGACGGCCGACTCAGCCCGTCCAGCAGCAGCTCTCGACCGAACGCCCACGTCACGGGCGCATCGCCGGGCAGATCGAAGGTGAGGCGGACGGCGTACGGATCGGCGCTGGCGAAATCCAGCTCCACCGGAATCCGGAACGCGAGCTCTTCCGAGACGACGAAGCTCATGATCACTTCTGCCTGAACTGTGTCGGTCATCAACCACTGCCCCGCACTTGATCGGAGATGGCCGGGAAGCATCGCCCGTAGCCCTATTGGCGCCATCGTCTGCCAGGCGCAAGCAGATCACAAGGAGTGAGTTTCCAGATACTGACAGAGAAGGCGAGTGTCGTTAGTGACGCCTCCGCCATTCTTCGTAGTCGGTCTGTAACGGACCGCAATCGATGCAGTTCGCCCACGGACAGAGAAACCGCCGACACCGCGGCGACCGCCTCGACCGGGACCGGGATAGCCGAGAACGCCGTGCCCTGGGCATATTTCTGACACCCGAAAGCCCGGAGGTTGCCACGCACCGTATCCAAACGGTGCGGCAATTCGCCCTCAGATCACACAGAAAAGGGCGATATCGGCTGGACGGTGCGGCGGGCTAGACACTCTTTGTTCGATGCCTCGTCAAACTGCGCGAGCAGACATTGCCCGATCACGTGGGCGGTGCGGCGGCACGGAAGCCGGCCCTTTCCTCCGCCGATGGCTACTCCGGGCCGTCGGCGACCGTCACCGCCTCAATATCACCCTCTCGGTAGACGGCGAAGTAGACGGCGGTACCTACTCCGACCCGTCACGGCCGGCACGTCGGGATCCGGGCCCGTTGCCGGCACCCGACTCCGGGCCGGACGCCGACGGGGGCGGGAGGATCATTTGCCGTTCACGATCGCCAACGCCGACCCCCCGGGTCCGCTCGCAGCGGGCACGGGAGCCGGTCGGTGGGAGGCCTGCGGCCTACCAGTCGCCCTTCGATGAGGACGAGGACGAGCCACTGGTCCTGCGGACGAGATAGATGACTCCGGCGATCAGAGCTGCCGCTATGAGGACCTTGAACAGCACGCTGATCAGGAAGCCGAGCGCCGTGGTGATCAGTCCGCCGAAGACCACGATCAGGACGACGGGCACCACGACCCAGGTGACCCACCACGGAAGTCCTGCGAATATCCCCTTACCAGCCACTGCTCTGCCCTGCTTTCTGTCTGTCGCGCTGTCGTTGTCCGTACCGCGCCATCCGTCTGCTGCGCTGTTGTCGCGGTGGTGTCGCCGTCCGCGTGCGGCGTGTCTGTCGCCTCACACCTCCGGTTCCCCCTGCACCAACGATGCTAGGACGCGGACCGCGGCCGTGGGGGCTTCGCAGCCCCGGCTCTCCCCTGACCCTTCCCCTACGGGTCCCGGGGTCAGACCCTTACCTCTCAGGAGGAGAGAAGACCACCATCACCCGGAGGTCCTCGCTGATGTGATGGAACTTGTGGGGCACCCTGGCCGGCACATAGACCACACTGCCCCGGGCCACGGACTGGGTCTCCGTGCCGACGGTGATCGCCGCCCGGCCGCTGACCACGAGATACACCTCGTCCTGGGCGTGCGGCTGCTGCGGGTCGGTGCTGCCGGCGTCCAGCGCATACAGCCCGACCGACATGTTGCGTTCCCGGAGGAACTGCAGATACGCACCGTCGTTCGCGGCCCGTTCCGCTTCCAGCTCATCCAGTCTGAAAGCCTTCATGCCGATCGCACCCCTCTGATGATTCAGACTCGTCTGCGACGATCTCACCATGAAGCATTTTCTCGTCAAGACGATCGCCAACGCCGCGGCGCTTGCCGTGGCTATCTGGCTGCTCAAGGACATCACGCTCACCGGTGAGAACACCGGCCGCAAAATACTCACCCTGGTCCTCGTCGCGCTGATCTTCGGGCTGGTCAATTTCCTGGTCAAGCCCGTGGTGAAGCTGCTGTCCTTCCCCCTGTTCATCCTCACCCTCGGCCTGATCACGCTGGTCGTGAACGCGCTGATGCTGCTGCTGACCTCCTGGCTCGCCGGCAAGGCCGACCTCGCCTTCCATGTGGACGGCTTCTGGACGGCACTGCTCGGCGGCGTGATCATCTCCATCGTCGCGTGGGCGACGCACGTGATCCTTCCCGACGAGGACTGACCCTTGCCCGTTCCCTTCCGCATCTGCTTCGTCTGCACCGGCAACATCTGCCGGTCGCCGATGGCGGAGTCCGTCTTCCGCGCCCGCCTCGCGGAGGACGGGCTCGACGGCCTGGTCGAGGTCGACAGCGCGGGGACCGGAGGCTGGCACGAGGGCGATGGAGCCGACCCGCGCACGGTCGCCGTGCTGCGCGCGGGCGGCTATGAAAACGCTCACACCGCCCGGCAGTTCCACGCCTCGTGGTTCGACCACCTCGACCTGGTCATTGCGCTCGACTCCGGCCATCTGCGCGAGCTGCGCGACCTGGCCCCGACCGTGCGGGACGCCTCCAAGATCCGCCTGCTGCGCTCGTACGGGACGGGCGCAGCGGCAGAGGCAGGGCCGGGGCCGGTGCCCGGCCGTACGTCCGGCCCCGACCTCCTCCGCGACCTCGACGTTCCCGATCCGTACTACGGCGATTTCGCCGGCTTCGAGGAGTGCCTGGAGATGATCGAGGCGGCGAGCGACGGCCTGCTGGCAGCGGTCCGGGCCGCGATCACGGCCCGCAGCGTGGCCACCGCCCCCGCACCCGGGCATGACACCGGCCGGCACCGAGCGCAGGAACCGCACCAGGAAAAGGAGAGCGCATGACCGGCGACGGCACCCGCGCCGTACGCGCCGGGCTTCCGGAGCCCGAGGCCTATGAGCCGCCCCTCCCTGGTCCGGTGTTCGCGGCGCACTACCACCTCCCCGGCGATGCGGTCGGCCCGTATACCTACGGCCGCGACGCCAACCCGACCTGGACCCGTCTGGAACAGGCCATCGGCGAGCTCGAATCACCGGATGAAAGCACCCATACCGTCGCCTTCGCCTCCGGAATGGCAGCGATCACCGCCGTCCTCTTCTCCCAGCTGCGCACCGGCGACGCCGTGGTGCTCCCCAGCGACGGATACCAGCTGCTGCCGGCCGTCCGCACCCGTCTGGAGAGCTATGGCATCGAGGTCCGTACCGCTCCGACCGCACACGACGCACAGCTCGATGTGCTGGACGGCGCCCGGCTGCTGTGGATCGAAACACCCTCCAACCCCGGCCTCGATGTCTGCGATATCCGGCGGCTGGCCGACGAAGCACACCGCCGCGGCGCGCTGGTGGCCGTCGACAACACCCTCGCCACCCCGCTCGGCCAGCGGCCGCTCGACCTCGGGGCGGACTTCTCGGTCGCCAGTGGCACCAAGGCGCTGACCGGCCACGGCGATGTCCTGCTGGGGTATGCCAGCACCCGCGATGCCGCGCTGGCCGATTCCGTACGGCTGTGGCGCAAGACGGTGGGCGCGATCCCCGGCCCGATGGAGAGCTGGCTCGCGCATCGTTCGCTGGCCACCCTCGCGCTGCGCGTCCGCCAGCAGTCGGAGGGTGCGCTGGCGCTGGCCACGGCGCTGGCCGACCGTCCCGAGGTCACCGGCCTGCGTCACCCGGGCCTCCCGTCCGACCCGTCCCACGAGCTCGCCGCCCGGCAGATGCGCCCGGGCCGTTTCGGCTCCGTGGTGTCCTTTGTGCTGCCCGACAAGGCCTACGCGGAGCGCTTCATGGACGCGCTGACCTTGGTGGACGATGCCACGAGTTTCGGGGGCGTACGGTCCAGCGCCGAGCGACGCGCCCGCTGGGGCGGTGACGCCGTGCCGGAGGGCTTCATCCGCTTCTCGGTCGGCGTCGAGGAGCCGGAGGATCTGGTCGCGGATGTCATCCGGGCACTGGTCGCGGCCGCACAGAACTGAGCGGATGACCGGGATGAAGCGAAGCAGGAGAACGCGTCGAACAAGCGGCGCGTGCCCCACACCCGCGCACGGGAAGTGGCATGAGGTCGGCCGGCAGGGTATCCCCCCTCGTCACCCTGCCGGCCTGCGGTTTCCACATGGCCCCGAGTCCACGCGTTTCACGTGAAACCAGATGTTCCACGTGAAACGAACCGCTCGAACAAGGCTAGTTGACTGAGCGTCATTGTCCAATCACGCTAGCGACACAGCCCTATCGACAAATTTATAGTTGGCCCGCGACCAGGCTTCCGAGAGGCGCAGGAGGTACGCGATGGATCTGGCTCTGCTGCGCACCTTCGTCACAGTGCACCGAGCCGGCTCCTTCACCCGCGCCGCGGCGCTGCTCGGCCTCTCCCAGCCCGCGGTGACCAGCCAAATCCGGGCACTGGAACGCCAGTTGGGCCGCCCTCTCTTCCTCCGCTACGCCCGTGGCGTCACCCCCACCACCATCGGCGATGAACTCGCCCACAAAGTCGCACCGCACCTGGACGCGCTCACCGAGATCACACAGGCCGGCCTGGACCGGGACTCCATCACCCGCACTCTCCATCTCGCCGGACCCCCGGAGTTCCTCGCCGAGCGCGCGCTCCCGGCGCTGACCCCGCTGATCGCCCAGGGCCTGTCCATACGCACCGCCTTCGGCCCCGCGGAGGAGCTGCTGACCGGCCTGGCCGCCGGCCACCACGATCTGGCCGTCACCACCACCCGGCCGCGCGGCGGGCTGTTGACCGCCACCCCGCTCTGCGACGAGGAGCATGTACTGATCGCCGCCCCGCACTGGGCCGCCGAGCTGGGAGGCAGCACGGTGCTGCAGGCCGGGGGAGTCCGCGTGCTGGACCCCGTGCCGCTCATCGAGGTCCACGAAAGCCTGCCGCTGATCGCCCGTTACTGGTCCGCGGTCTTCGACGCCAAGCCCGCCGCGTCAGCCGCCGTGATCGCTGCGGACCTCAGGGCGGTGCTGTCCTGCGTGACGGCCGGCGCGGGGCTGGCCGTGCTGCCCCGCTATCTGTGCGCCGGAGCACTGGAAAGCGGAGCCGTCGTGGCCCTGCTCGACCCGCCGGTGCCCCCGCTGCGGACATACTTCCTGGCCGTACGGACCGGGACGCTCGGTCTGCCGCATATTGCCCGGGCGCATGAGTGGCTGCTGCGAACCGCTGTCGACTGGTGACCGAGGGGCGTGGGTTTCACCGGGCCGTGACTGCGGCATCTGTCCCCTATGAACGTACGGCCAGTCGTCAAACGCACCGCCCGCGCGATTCTGCTCGACGGCGCGGACCTCGTTCTGATCAAGCGCACCAAGCCGGGCCGGGCCCCGTACTGGATCACTCCGGGCGGCGGCGTGGAGCCCGAGGACGCCACCGTCATCGACGCTCTCCACCGTGAACTGGACGAAGAGCTGGGCGCGAAGATCAAGGACGTGGTGCCGGTCTTCGTCGACACCGTCGAGCACTTCAGCGACGGCGGGGTGGACGGCGTGAAGGTCCAGCACTTCTTCGTCTGCCGGCTCGACTCGATGGACCTCTCACGCCGGCACGGCCCCGAGGTGGAGGAACCCTGCGGGGAGTACGAGATCGTGCGGGTCCCCTTCACCCGTGTCGGCATCGCCTCCGTCGAGGTCGTACCGCTGTCGCTGCGGCACTACCTCGACGGCAACATCGAGGGCGTGTGGGCCATGCACGCCCCCGATCTGGGCTGAGCGGAGCCCGCAGTGCCCGCCCCGGAGGCGGGCGCCGGGTCAGCCGTCGCGCCGGTCGAACCATCCGCGGAATGCGGGACCGTCCTCCGCGGACCGACGGGGCTGGGCACGGGCGAGCACTCGCTCGACCCGGTCGAGGAACTCCGCGTTCAGCTCCTCCACGAAGTCGTCCCGGCCCGGGACAGGGGGCGCGCCGGGGTACGCGGCACCGACCCGTGGGGCAGGGGCCGTGCCGCCCCCGTACGCCGGATCGCTGCCGTACGCCGGAGCCGCACCCTGATACACCGCGTCGTCCGTGTCCTCGTGCAGTCCGCCCCGAAGGTGCTCGTTCTTGCGCTCCGCGCGCCGGAAGGGCGGCCGCTGACCCGCCTCCGCCGCCGAGCCGAAGAAGTCGCCGCCCTTGCGCTTGACGTCGTCGGTGCCCCAGGCCCGCGCGCCGCGCTGCTGCGCCGGGATCTTCTGGAGATGTGGAATGTGCTTGGCGCAGTGGATGTACGCCTCTTCGACCTCGACGGTGACCCACAGTTGGGCCCGCCGGCCGGGGACCGGGTCGACCGGCAGACCGGAGTGGTGCGCCCGCATTTCCTCGTCCATGACGACCCGCGCCCGGCCGTTGATATGCAGCCCGATGCGGTCGCGGGTGAAGTCGACCATCAGGATGCCCAGGCGCGGGTTCTCCGAGATATTGCCGATGGACGCCATGACACCGTTGCCACGGTATTCCGGGTACGCCAGCGTCCGGGCGTCGAGCACCTGGACGAACCCCGGCGGTCCGGCCCGGAACGTCGCATCGCATTCGCCGTGCCGGTCGGCCGTTGCCAGGAAGAACATCTCCTGCCGGGCCGCGAACTCCTGCATACGGACGTTCAGATGGTCCAGGACCTGGTCCCCGTAGAATCGATCGGCGCGCTCGGTCGTACCGAGCCTCTGCTGCACCAAGTGCTCGCCGTCGCTTCCGGGGCGCTCTTGCCGTGGCATGCCCCACCCCTCCCCTGTCGGACCGAATTCGACCTGTGCTGCCAAGACCTCAATCTCCTGCCGAGACCAGCTCTGCCACGGAGTCGTGCCGGATGCGCTCGGTCGGGATGCCGACCCCCACCAAAGCGTCCACACCGCTGCGGATCAACCCCGGCGGCCCGGAAAGATACGCGTCGTATTCCCGGAATGGCCCATATTGCCGCACTGCGTCCGGGAGTTGACCGGTTTCGCTGCTCGTTCCGCCGCGGGCCGCGGGTCCGTTGGCGACGACGGGACGGACGGAGAGCCAGGGGTGGGTCTGTTCCAGGCGCAGCATGGTGTCGAGGTCGTAGAGGTCGTGGTCGCTGCGGGCGCCGTAGAACACCTCGACGGGGCGCCGGACGCCGTGTTCCGCGACGTCCTCCACCAGCGCCTTGATGGGGGCGATGCCGGTGCCGCCGCCGACGCACAGCAGACCGCTGCGCGTGCTGTGGTCGACCGTCATCGAGCCGCCGGGGGCACCGAGCCGGATGACATCGCCGGGGCGGGCGCGGTGGACCATCGCGTTGGAGACCCAGCCGGCCGGGACCGCCTTGACGTGGAAGGAGAGCAGGCCGTCGGAACGCGGTGCGGAGGCGAAGGAGTAGTGCCGCCAGACCCGTGGCCACCAGGGGGTTTCCACGCTGGCGTACTGCCCCGCGAGGAACGGGTAGGGCTGGTCCGGGCGGACCAGCACCACCGCGATATCGGGCGTACGCAGCTCGTGTGAGACGACCTCGGCCTGCCACCAGGCGGGCGCGACGGCCTCGTCCTCGGCAGCTGCATCGATCATGATCTGCGAGATCGCGGTGTAGGCCCGCACCCATGCGGCCTGGGCCTCCGGTCCCCAACTGGACGTCGCATAGCGCGCGAGCGCGTTGAGCAGGCATTCGCCGACCGCCGGGTAGTGGTCGGGCTGGGTGCCGTATTTGCGGTGCCCACGGCCGAGGTTCGCGAGGTAGGCGGTGAGCACATCGGCGTCGTCGACGTGCTGGGCGGCGGTGAGCAGCGCCTTGAACAGCCGGTCGCGCTGGGTGTCCATCGAGGCGGGAAACAGCGCCCGCAGATCGGGGTACTGGACGAAGAGCAGCGCGTAGAAGTACGAGGTGACCTTGTCGGCCACGGGCTCGATTTCCGCCATGGTTCGACGGATGAGGATCGCGTCGGGGGAGGCAGGTGTTGCGGAAGAGGCCGAGGCTTGCAGAGCGCCGAGAGAGGGCTCCGGGGCGGGGGCGGTGGGACGCGCCTTGGGGGTGAAGGCGGAGGGCGCGGGGGCGGGAGCCTGATTCTGGGCGGCCGGTTCCGTGGCAGGAGCGGCGCCGGTGGGAGCACTTCCCTCGGGCGCTCGCGTGGCGCGCGCCGATTCGTGTACGGGCTCGGGCTCCCGGCCCCGGACGGGTTCGCGCTCCCGGTCCGAGGGGCGGTCCGCGGGCGGCTCACCACCCCAGGCGGGCTCGGCCTCGCGGCGCGGCGGTGCGGAGGCCGGGGCGGCGTACCCGGGGGCTGCGGCGGGCTGCCCGGAGTAAGCAGCCGCGGCGGGCTGCTCGGGATAGCCGGCTGCCGCGGACGGCCGGCCCGCTTCGTGCCGCGACGGAGGAACCTGCGACGGCTCCGTCTCGCGTTCACGCGTGGCGGCGGTGCCTACCGGCCGGATCGGATTGACCGGCCGACTGGGTATCTGTTCCCGGTCGTTCCGTTCATCTCTCTCGTTCCACTCATGGTGGTCTCTGCGGTCGCCGCGGTCGCGGTGTTCACTCCGGTCGTCCGGTTCCGCCGGGACGTCCTGGTTCTGCTGCCGGTCCTGGCTGTTTTGCCGCTCCTGCTGTTCTCCGGAGGACTTCTTCGCCGGCGGAGTGAACCAACCCCAATCGCCACTGCTCCCGCCGGAAGAACCGCTATCGGCCGACGTGGTGGTCGGAGCGTCCATGGTCTGCCTCGCCTCGAACGTCTTTCGGTTGTCTTCGCACTTCCGTGGATCGGAACTGCCCGGAATTCCCCCGCCCTGCCCCGGAATTCTTCATCGACTCAAGCGATTCCGGCAACACCCTCCAAAGCGGACAAATCTCACTCCCTTGCGACAATGCGGATCAGATGCCGCGTCAGCAGCATGTCGCTCCTGCTCATCACATCGGACAAATAGTCGGAAGTCCGGGTGCCGAGGGCCGCTTCGCCGCTAGGCTGACGAGCTTTGAGCTCGTCCTTCGCGCACCCGCGGAACCCCTACCTCCGCCAAGCCGGACTCGACCATACCGGCAGCAGTTGAAACCACAAGCCCTGATCTTGGAACACTCCGCGCGGCCCCGCCAATAACAGTGATCCTCCCCACAGACTGCATTTTCAGCGCACACAGCGGACGAATCCGCCGGAGAAACTTCGGAATTACTGGCCAGTACGCACCAGTGCGTATGCCTCACGCAGATCACCGCCCGCGTACGCATATGAGGCCAGCCCACTGACATGGTGATCCGCATTCACGGCCACCGACTGCGGAACTGCCGCGAACAGTTCGGTGTCCGACATGGAGTCGCCGTATGCCACACAGTCGGCTCGGGTCAGCCCGTACTGCACACAGAGTTCATCCGCGATCCGTACCTTCGCCGCCGACGAGAGGATGCCGGCCGGATCCACCGCCTCCCGGATCGGCAACACGGGCCAACGGGAACCGTGCGCTGCGTCGGCGCCCCAGGCCAGCAGCCGTTCGACGAAGAAGCCCGGCGAGAGAGAAATCACCGCGCACTGTTCGCCGCGCGCCCGGATATCCGCCCAGACTTCCCGGATACCGGTCAGCCAGGGCGCGCCGTCAAAAGCCGCGGCCACCGTGAGTTCGGTCAACTCTGCGCCCCATAGATCGCATGCCCGCTGCGCGAACTGCGGGGGAGTCAGTTCACCCGCGGCAAATCCGCGTTCCAGCTCGGCGATCTCCCGGTCCAGCCCGAGCTGTCGGGAGATCTCCATGGCGGCCGCGGACCCATGGAGCAGAGTCCCGTCCATGTCGAACAGATGCAGCTTGCCCATGCCCCGGAGCCTAGGAGGCCCGGGGCCGGCAGGCGAGAGCGGGACCGTACGAGGGTGCGAGCGGGGCACGGTTCCCGGTACCGGGAGAGCGGGCGACCGGCCCGTACGGGCGGTCGCCCGGGGACCGGGGGTGGCGGGCACCGCACTTCGGGACGTACTCAAGCCCGCGTACGCGCGGATACTCCCGCCGGCAGATGTACCGCGGGGCACGGAGCGCCACCGTGGAAACCATGCAGCAGCTCAGCCGACCCGCCCGCCGGGCCCTCCTCGTCCTGCACGTCGCCGTCTCCGTCAGCTGGCTCGGTCTCACCGTCGGGCTGCTCACGCTCAGCATCACCGGCTACACGACCGGCTCCCCCGACATGGCCGGCGTCGCCTACCGGGCCATGAAGATCTTCGGTGACTGGCTGGTCCTCCCCGTCGCCCTGGTCTCGCTGGTCAGCGGACTGGTGCTGTCGCTGCGCACCGCCTGGGGGCTGGCCAGGCACCGCTGGGTCTACGTCAAGTTCTGGCTGACGCTCATCACCGTGCTGCTGTCGGTCTTCTCACTCCGCCCCGGCATCAACCAGCTCGCCGCCGAGGCCGCCGCGGGCACCCCGACCCCGGACATCAACCTCGTCGTCGCGCCCGCGGTCGCCACGGCCACCTACCTCTTCATCACCGCGATCTCCGTCCTCAAGCCCTGGGGACTCACCCAACGCGGCAGCCGACTGCGCGAGGCGCAGTCGGCCGAGGCCCGCGCCGGCCGGTCGCGAAGGAGCGGCATCAAGGGCGCGGGCATCCGCTAGGGCGTGTCCGCAAGGTCCCGTCGTTCGCCCACAGGCCGGGCGGGACTTTGCGGACACGCCCCAGGGCCGGGCGCCGTCAGGCGAGGCCGGCCTCCGCTGTCGCCCCGGTGACGATCCGGTGGTCCTGTTCGGGGGCACCGCCGCCGAAGCCGAGCGCGCCGATCAGCCGGCCGTCCCGGTGGAGCGGCACACCGCCCGCGAGGAACAGCAGCGGCCGGTCCAACGCCGTGGGCAGGGTGTGGAACAGCCCGTCGGGCCGTACGAGCTCGACCAGGTCAGCGGTCGGGGCGTCCAACTGCAGTGCCGTGTACGCCTTGCGGGTGCTGGTCTCCCCCGAGATCAGCACGGCCGCGTCGTCCCGCCGGAAGCCGAGCAGATGCCCGCCCGCATCCAGAACGGTGACGCTGCCCCGGACCCCGAGGCCCTCGGCGGCACGGACGGCGGCGTCGATGAGGCCCTCGGCGTCGCGTGTGGTGAGGGGACGGACGGTGAGGGTGAGCGTGTCAGGGGTGGTGGGGCTCATGAGGAGTCTTCCTTGGGGGTGAAGTGGTGCTGGTGGTGCGTCTTGCGCTGGTTGGTTCTCGGTGGCCGGTGATGCTCGTAGCGCAGATGGCCCGGGGGGCGCGGTACGGCCGGATACCTCAGCCGTGCGCCGCCGCTATGGGCTCGTCGGCAGCCGCGGTGGCTCCGCCGGCGGCCACCACGCGGCCACGGCTCGTCTGACGCCGCTCCAGAACGGAGGCGAATATCGCCACCCCCAGCGCCGCGACGGTCATCAGCGCACCGACCCAGTTGGGCGCGGTGTAGCCGAGGCCGGCCGAGATGACGATCCCGCCGAGCCAAGCGGCCAGCGCATTGCCGAAGTTGAAGGCCGCGATATTGCCGGCCGAGGCGAGGGTGGGCGCCGAGGCCGCCTGGTCCATCACCCGCTTCTGCAGCGGCGGAACGGTGGCGAAGCCGAAGATGCCGATCAGCGCGATGGTGACGATGGCGGCGGTCTTGTTGTGCGCGGTGAAGTTGAACGCCGCCAGCGACAGCGCCAGACCGGTCATCGACACGAACAGCATCGGCATCATGGCGCGGTCGGTGAAGCGACCGGAGATCAGGTTTCCGCCGACCATGCCGAGGCCGAAGATGGCCGTCAGCCAGATCACGGAGGACGGCGCGAAGCCGGTGACCTCGGTCATCATCGAGGCGAGGTAGGTGACGGCCGCGAAGACACCGCCGAAGCCCAGGATCGTCATCAGCATCGCGAGACCGACCTGCGGGTTGCGGAACACCGCGAGTTCGCTGCCCAGGGGAGAGGCCGCCTTCGCCCGCTGCGCGGGGACCAGCTTGACGATGCCCAGCAGGCCGATCACACCGAGCGCGGTAATGGCGTAGAAGGTAGTGCGCCAGTCGGACTGCTGGCTGAGCATGGTGCCGGCCGGTACGCCCACGACATTGGCGATGGTCAGGCCGCTGAACATCAGCGAGATGGCGGTGGCGCGCTTCTCCGGCGCGACGAGGTCGGCGGCGACGAGCGCGCCGATGCCGAAGAACGCGCCGTGCGTGAACGCGGCCACGATCCGCCCGGCGAGCATGATCCCGAAGTTGGGCGCGATGGCCGTGAGCAGGTTGCCCACGATGAACAGGCCCATCAGCAGCATCAGCATCTGCTTGCGGGTGAAGCGCGTGCCGACGGCGGTCATCAGTGGCGCCCCGATGACCACGCCGAGGGCGTAGACGGTGGTCGCGTATCCGGCGAGCGGGATGGAGACACCGAAGCCTGCCGCCATGTCGGGCAGCAGGCCCATGACCGCGAACTCGGTCGTTCCGATCCCAAAGGCACCGATGGCGAGGGCCAGGAGTGCGAGAGGCATGACGGATCCCTTCAAATGATTGCGTCCATCCCTTACAAGCGTCGACAATAATTGCAGACGCGGTTAATTGCAAGCGCTGGATATTTCGCGGGTGTCCTATCCTGGGTGGTGCGCCCATGAGGTGCGCCCTTGAGGAGGTCGTCGATGACGCAGCAGACGCGGGAGAAGCAGGAGACGCAGGAGATGGTGGAGGCACCGCAGCCTTCAGCACCGGCCGCTCCCGGCTGCCCGCCGGCACCCGCCCCAGGACTCGCGCAGGGCTGGTGCGCGCTCTCCGCGCTGCACAGCCGCATCGAGTCCCACATCGAACGTGCCCTGCAGACCGGGCACGAGCTCAGCGTCCGCGAGTTCTCGGTCCTCAATGTGCTCAGCGAGCAGCACGACGGTCCCGGCGGCCATCTGCGGATGCACCAGGTCGCGGACTCCGTCGTCCTCAGCCAGAGCGCCACGACCCGCCTGGTCACGCGGCTCGAGGAGCGGGGGCTGCTCTCGCGCTATCTGTGCCCCGACGACCGGCGCGGCATCTACACCAACGTGACGCTCGATGGCCTCGCGCTCCTGGTGGAGGCCCGGCCCACCCACGACGGGGCGCTGCGCGAAGCCCTCCAGGACGCCGCACAGCGCCCCGAGCTGGCGCCGCTGGTCACCGCCGTCGAGACGCTCGCGCCGCCGGAGTGACGCCGGCGGCGCGAGCTCATGCCAACCGCTGAACGGGCGGCACGCGGCACGGCCGCCTGCCTGCGGCCTCTGCAGTCGCACGGCATAAGGTCGCGCCCATGAGCGATATCGAGATACGCCGCGCGACCGAGGCCGACCTGCCCGCCATCATCGCGATGCTCGCCGACGACTCGTTGGGTGCCGCCCGCGAATCACCGGACGATCTGGCTCCCTACCGAGCCGCGTTCGAGACACTGGCCGCCGACCCGCATCAGCACCAGATCGTGGCGGTCCGCGAGGGGCGGACGGTCGGCACGCTTCAGCTCACGGTCATCCCCGGCCTGTCCCGGCGGGGTGCCACCCGCGCGATCATCGAGGCGGTCCGGGTCCACCGCGACGAGCGCGGCAGCGGCCTCGGCACCCAGCTCATCGAGTGGGCGATCGCGGAATCGCGCACACTCGGCTGCCAGATGGTGCAGCTCACCTCGGACGCGACCCGCATCGACGCGCACCGCTTCTACGAGCGCCTCGGGTTCGAGGCCTCCCACCTGGGCTTCAAGCTCCAGCTCTGAGAGACGCGGCGGCCGGCGCACGGCCTCACCCGATCACGTCTGCCGCGTACGTCCCCGCGTCCGATGCGCCCTCTGCCGGCAGGCACCACCGCAGTAGCGTGCGGGCCGGCCCGTGCGCGCCGTCGCGATGGCCGCGCCACATGCCTCACACCGCGTTGCGTGACGTTTCTCCAACTCCACCGGGAGTTTCGTCACGGCGTGCGGCGGCCGCAGCGCATCACACATCAGCGCCGTCATCCGGCCCGACCGCTCGGCCGCCGCGCCGGTTCCCGCCGTGGCCCGCTCCATCGAAAGGCAGCCCACCAGCAGGGCCCTGAGGTCCGTTATCCCGACGTCCTGCCGTACGGCATCTGCCTCTTGGGCCCTCCCGAGCAGGACCTCCAGCGCATCGTCGAAGTCCTGCCCGACCCCCGGCGACGGCTCGAAACGGCCCGCGCCGGCCGCCTCCAGCGCGTCACACAACGCCTTGTTCCGTGACGCGAGCCGCACCACGGAGGAGAGGAAGCGAAAGAACACCGCGCCGGGGTCCGGTGCCTCGGCCAAGTCCTTGGCGGTGTCGGTGAAAAGCTCGATCCGCTCCACGATCGTCGCCCTGAACAGGGCTTCCTTGGACGGAAAATGGCGGTAGACCGTGCCCGCACCGACGCCCGCACGGCGCGCGATCTCTCCCAGCGGAACCCCCAACCCCCGCTCCTCGAAGGCGAATCGAGCCGCCTGGAGCACCAGCGCCCTGTTGCGCCGCGCATCCGCACGGGAGCGCGTGACACCGCCCTCGATCACCGCCGGACCTCCTGAGAAACGTCGTCACCCGGTGCGCGTGTTCCGTCTTTTCAAACGGGTCGCTCGTTCCGATTCTATGGGAGGGTTCCAGCATGATCGTTCAACGCCTCAGCGACGCGGCGGCCGGGGAAACCGGCCGGCGGCCGACCTCGGTGCAGACATACGAGCCGTCGGCGTGACCGACCCCGCTGCGCTGAGGCCCGCGAGCGACGGCGCCCAAGGCGTCTTCCGCGTCCAGCCTGCCTCCGGAGTCCCGGGCACGCCACCGGACTGCTCCTGACAGGCGACAGACGAGATCACCGCCTGCCGCACTGTCGCCGACGCCGCCTCCCTCGATGCACGGAACCTCGTTCGCCGTCCGCCAACAGCGCCCAACTCCGCTGCAGGTAAAGGAAATTGGAGAACACCGAGCCATCGAGGGCTCATCCGCGGGCATGGGCGTTTCACGTGAAACGACGCCGCGTCCCGACGCACGTGTGGGGTCGCGTTTCACGTGAAACACGACCCCACCACGACGACTCGCCCTACAGCCGGGCGCCGGTTCGCCTCAGCGTGCAACCACCGCATCCCACGCGGCGCCCGCCGCCAGATCCGCAGCCTCGGCGTCCACGGACACACCCAGCGCACGCAGTCCGCCCGCCAGTGCCGCCAGCGAGGCCGTGACCACCGTCCGGTCGGCGGCGCGGCCATAGTGATTCACCCGGATCATCTCCTTGGCCAGCGCGCCCGCCGCGGCCTGCACCGGCACCGCTGCGTCCATCGCGAGCGCCGCGGTCACGATCTCCCGGGCGTCCACTCCCTCAGGCGCACGTAGCGTCGTGGCGGCCGGCGCCGCGTCCTCGTCGCGCACGACGTACGGAACAAGCCCGCCCAGCGCCCGCACACCGGCCCTGGTGGCCGCGGCCGCCGCCCGGTGCCGGGTGATGACGGCATCCAGACCCTCGGCGTCGATACGGTCCGCGGCCTGCTCCAGCGCGAGCATCTCCAGTTGCGCCGGTGCGTGCGGCAGCGCCGTGCGTCCGCCGTCGATCCAGCGCTCCTTCCAGTCCAGCAGCGAGAGGTACGAGCGCCGCGGCGCCTGCTCGTTGGCAGCGATCCGCTCCCACGCACGGGCGCTGACCGACACCGCCGACACCCCGGCAGGTCCCGCCATTGCCTTCTGTCCGCCGATCACACACAGGTCCACGCCCCACTCGTCGGTGAGCAGCGGCTCGGCGCCCACCGATGCGACCGCGTCCAGCATCAGCAGCGCGCCGTGCTCCCGCACCACCGCGCCGATCTCGGCAACGGGGTTGGTGTTGCCGGTGGCCGCCTCCGCGTGCACCAGGCTCACAAAGTCGATCTCGGGGTGCTCCTGCAGCGCATCGGCCACCTGCCCCGGGTCGACCGCACCCGTGAACGGTGCGGTGATGGTGACCACCTCTGCGCCGCAGGAGCGCAGCCAGCCGCCGAACGTCTCGCCGTACGGGCCGGTGATGATGTTGAGCGCGGTGCTGCCGGGCCCCACGGCCGAGCGGATACAGGCCTCCAGGGGCAGCAGCGCCTCGCCCTGCATCGCCACCACATCGCAGCGGGTGTGCATCAGGGCGGCGACCTTGTCCTCGATCCGCGCGAAGTGGGCCGCAGTGAGCGGCGGCAGGTCGAGCAGGTCCGGGGCGGCGGCGTTCGCGGTCGGGTCAGACACGGCAGTCACAGGGCCTTCCAGCGGTAGCGAGCCGACTCGGCGCGGCTCCTGACATCTGGTTCGACTGTACGTCCGCTCCCTAGGCCCCCGCCCGTACGGGCCTCACGCCCTCCAGCCCTCCGGATCCACCCCACCGGGCACCGGTTCCGACGGCTCGTACGGCCCGCGGGTGAACACGAAGGTGCCGAGATCCAGATGGCTGACCGAACCGTCCGGCTCGCGCACCACTCGCAGCGTCTCGCCCGCGTAATAGCCGTCCAGCCCCGTCCAAGTACCGTCCTTCTCGGCCCGGAACCGCGAGGCCCGCCCCGACCCGGACAGCGGTGTGAGCTCCAGCTCGCGCTCACTCCGTAGCCGCAGTGCATGCGGGTTCGCGCCCCAGTACCAGGGCCCGGTCAGCGCCAGCAGTTCCGGATCCAGCGGCCCGGACAGCGGACGCCAGGGCTCGGGGATCCGGGGCTCATGCTCGCTCACGATCCCGGTGAGATCGGCGGCGAGGGCCGCGACCGCCGGGCCCGAGGTGCAGTTGGCGAGCACGACCCCGGCCACGTCCTCCTCGGGATCGGTCCACAATGCCGCCAGAAACCCGGGCATCGAACCGACGTGCCCGGCCAGCAACCGCCCTTCGCGCCGTACGAGCTGAACACCCAGTCCGTACCCCGCATCCCACGCATTCCCCTCCGGCGGTACGGCCGGTGTCCGCATCTCGGCCAGACTCGCCGCACCGAGCACCCGCTCGTCGCCCCGCAGCAGAAACCCCGCCCACCGGCACAGGTCCGCGAGCGTCGACCACAACTGCCCCGCCGGGCCCATCAGACCGGTGTCCTCGGCCGGCTCCGGCAGCACGGCGTCGGCCCACGGGTGGACCGCCCAGCCACTCGCGTGCGGCCTCTCCGGCCGCAGCGTCGTACGCCCCATGCCCAGCCGTTCCAGCACCTCGCTCCGCAGCACCTCACCCCACGGGGTACCGCCTCGCAGCCGTTCGACCAGCGCGCCGAGCAGCGCGTAGCCAAGGTTGGAGTAATGGTGCCGCCGTCCGGCGGGGAGCCGCTGCGGCCGCTCACCGAAGAGGTCGGCCGGATAGGGCCGCAGTGTGCCGGCGGTCCGCTCCCACCACGGCCCTTGTGGCTCGGCCGCCAGCCCCGAGCTGTGCGCCAGCAGTTGAGCGATCGTCGCGTCCGGCACCGGAGTCCCGTCCAGATGCCTGCCGACCGGGTCCTCCAGCCGCAGCAGCCCCTCGTCCCGCAGCCTCAGCACCAGCACGGCGACAAAGGTCTTGGTCAGCGAGCCGATCCGGTACTGCACATCGCGGTGCGGCACCGCCCCCTCCACCGAGCCCCGGGCCGCCGTCCACACCGCCTGTCCCCCGCGGACCACCGCGCCCGTCATGGAGGGCGCCCGCCCCTCGGCCTGCCCGACCGCCAGCCGGCGCAGCAACGCCCGCCGCGTCTGCGGCAACAGCTCCGTGGGCTCTTCAGGCGTAGCCACCGCTCCCGGCCCGTGGCCGGCCGGCCCGGGCTCGTGGGACTCCGTGGACTGTCCGATGGTCATGGCGCTCCTCAACAGCGGATCCGGTTCGGCCGGGCCCCATCCTCGCCGCATCACCGCAGCGCTTCCGCCCCGGTCAACGCGCCCAGTTCGCTCTGCTCGTCCGCCGGCAGCCGGCGCGCCGCATGCAGCATGTGCAGCGCGGACCGCAGCCGTACGCGTCGGTCCGCAGTACGTTCCGCGCCGCATCCCCGGGCCCGTCCAGCACGACCGCGACGTCCACCAGCGGCAGCCCCGCCGCACGCAACTGCCGCAGCTTCACCGCCCGCGCCGCCTGCCCCGCCCCCTAGCGGCGGTATCCCGTCACGGCATCCACCCGCGCGGGCCGCAGCACCCCGCAGTCGTCGTAGAACCGCAGGGCACTCGGCGCGAGCCCCACCCGGCGCGCAAACGTGCCGATGGTCAACAGCTCTTCGGTCTCGTCCATGTACACGATGGTGGAGCTTCGACCAACCTGAAGGTCAAAGGGCGCGACCCGCCCGCCGCCTGGCCCATTCCGGTGCCGTCAGGCGGTCAGCGCCGCAGCACTCCGGAACGTCCGCCGGTACGCCTGCGGTGACACCCCCACCGCACCGTGCAGATGCTGGCGCAGGGAGGTGCCGGTGCCGAAGCCCGCGTGATGGGCGACGAGGTCGATGGGCCAGTCCGTGGATTCCAGCAGCTGCCGGGCGCGTTCGATGCGCTGGACGGCGAGCCACTGACCTGGGCTCATACCGACCTCGTCGCGGAAGCGCCGGGTGAGGGTGCGCACGCTGACCCGGGCGTGCGCGGCGAGGGCGCTCAGGGTGAGCGGGTCGCCGAGACGCTCCAGGGCCCAGGCGCGGGTGGCCGCGGTGCCGCCCGCCGAGGGTTCGGGGACGGGCAGCCGGATGAACTGGGCCTGACCGCCGTCCCGCCAGGGCGGCACCACACACGAGCGGGCCACGTCATTGGCGACGGCGCTGCCGTGGTCACGGCGCACGATGTGCACACACAGGTCCACACCGGCGGCGGCTCCGGCAGAGGTGAGGACATCGCCGTCGTCGACGAAGAGCACATTGGGGTCGACACGGACGGTCGTGAAGAGGCGCTGCAGCTGCCCGGCCTCCCGCCAGTGCGTGGTGGCCGGCCGGTGATCGAGCAGCCCGGCGGCGGCCAGGACGAACGAACCGGTGCAGATGGCCACCATCCGGGTGCCGGGTCGTACGTACTCCAGCACCTTGCGCAGTTCATCGGGCAGCCGGCCGTCCTCGACGATCGTGCCCAGCGCGTGGGACGGCGGGATGACGACGGTGTCCACGCTCGCGAGTACGGAGGCGTCCTCGGCGACCGCGATGTCGTAGTCGGCCTCGGCGCGCACCGGGCGCCCGTCCGGACTGCAGGTGACCACGGAGTAGAGGGGCTCACCGGCAGCGCTGTGCGCGGCGCCGAAGATCCGCGCGGGGATCCCGAGCTCGAAGGGGACGACACCGTCCAGGGCGAGAACACCGACGCGATGCATGACCCGATTCTTTCAAACGTTGGCCATCAGGACACCGCTGGGCCCCCGCCCGCCACGGAAAGCTGACAGCACCCCCGGGAAACGCGCCCGACCAGCGGCGCGGACGCCCCGGTCCCCGCCGCAGGCACCGTACGAAGGAGACACCATGTCCGAGACCCGGACCCCGCAGATGCGCGCCGTCAGCCAGGACACCGCCGGAGGCCCCGATGTCCTCAAGGTGATCACCACCGACCGGCCGGTGCCCGGCCCTACGGAGATCCTGGTCCGGGTGCACGCCGCGGGCGTCAATCCGACCGACTGGAAGACGCGCGAGCAGGGCGAGTTCCTCACCGGCGCCGAGCCCCCGTTCACCCTGGGCTTCGATGTCTCCGGCGTGGTCGAGGCGGTCGGTCCCGGCGTGACCCTCTTCGCGCCGGGCGACAAGGTCTTCGGCATGCCCCGCTTCCCGCACCCCGCCGGGGCCTACGCGGAGTACGTCACCGCCCCGGCGCGACACTTCGCCCCTCTCCCTGCGAGCCTGGATCACGTCCAGGGCGCCGCCCTCCCGCTGGCGTCGCTCACTGCCTGGCAGGCCCTGGTCGACACCGCAAAGATCCAGCCCGGCGCGCGGGTGCTGATCCACGCCGCGGCGGGCGGAGTCGGTCATCTGGCCGTGCAGATCGCCAAGGCCCGCGGCGCGTATGTGATCGGCACCGCCCGGCAGGCCAAGCACGACTTCCTGCGCGGCCTGGGCGCCGACGAACTCATCGACTACACCCAGCAGGACTTCGCGGAGACGGTGCGCGACATCGACATCGTTCTCGACACCATCAGCGGCGACTACGGCGCCCGCTCGCTGCGCACTCTGCGCCCCGGCGGCACGCTGGTGTCGATCCTGCCGCTGGACGACTCGTTCCCGGTGGCGCAGGCGCGCGAGGCACAGGTCCGCGCGGGGTTCCTGCTCGTCGAGCCCGACCGGGCCGGGCTGCAGGCCATCGCCGACCTGGTGGACAGCGGAAAGCTGCGGGTCACCGTCGACACCGTCGTACCTCTTGAGGAGGCCGCAAAGGCGCACACCCTCGGCGAGACCGGCCGCACCACCGGCAAGATCGTCCTGTCCGTCGCCCCCTGACGACGTCTCCCGCGGGCGAGCCCACTCTCGGCGGTTCCTTCACCGTCGACGGCACCCGTCGGTGAGACCTCACCGGCGGGCACGGAACCCTGAACGCCCACGGAGTACCTCACCGGAGGCGCGCCGAACTCCACGAAGCCGTCGACCAGCTGTATCCCGCTGGATTCGAGGAGCCGGCGGTTACGGCCTTCACGCGCTCCGCGCCGCTGACGCCGTAGGTTCTCAACTTCGCTGTCAGGCGACGGTTCTGTGACCTGCGGCTCTTCTCGTTGTCTCAGTCCGTGTCGCTGGGCTTCTGTCTCAGGAACGTGTCATTTCCTCAGCCCCGAGTTCGAGGAACATGAGGACCTCATTGCGGTCGTCACCGGGTCCGAGTCGAAGAGCTCCCGGCCAGCGCCCGATTTCCTTCCACCCGAGCCGTCCGTACAAGGTCTCCAGCCAACCCCGGCACGTGCAGCCAGGTGTAGCTGCTCAAGACCCATCCCGTCACGAGCGACAGTGTGGCTTCCTTCATCAGGGCGATGCCAATGCCCTGCCCGCGCCTGTCGGTGCGGGTTTGGACGTGCTGGAGGGTTCCCCAGTGGGTGATGTGGGCGAAGGTGTCGCGACGTATGTTGATCCAGCCCACCAGGTCGTCTCCGTCCAGGACCATCAGGAGGCGGCAGGTTCGAGGGGCGAGGTTTTCGTCGCAGGCGTGGGGCCCACTTGGATGTACCGAGGTAACGATCACTCCGCTGATCTGGGTTTTTTGCGCTGGTTGGCATTGAAGCGCGCTTTCTTCTGACGATTCCCACACGTGTTCATGTCACACCATTTGCGAGTGCGACTTTGGCTGGTGTCGAAGAAGGCGGCTTGGCAGGTCGGTGATGCACACAAGGCCAATTTTCCGTCTCGTTCGCCTGCGATGATGCTGATCGCGTCGGCGGCGATCACGCTGAGGGCATCTTCCACGCAGGAAGCCGAGCTGAGCCCCCATCGCCGCTTGCCCTCGGGCGTCAGGACCGCCGCCGCCCGACCCTGAGCGCTGCAGTCATTGATGACTTGGACAGCGGACGCAGGGAGAGCGTCCTGGATCGCGGCCGCTGTCGCGGCGGCGTGAATCGACTCCCTCAGTCCCCGAGCCAGTTCGAGCTGGGCGGTGGTGCAGGAGTCCACGGCGAGGCCGTACACCGCCAGCCAGTCGACGAGTCGGTGCGGCGTGGGAATGCGCTCCACAGCATCGCCATAACGCTCCGACAGAGTCCCCGTGAAGCTGGTCGCCAGCACGGTACCGAGGCGAAAGTCAGGGAACCCAGCACACATGGAACCACCTTAGCTGGTTGCACGCAGACATGAAGGCATAGTAGAACCGCCATAGCCGGTTCACGATAAGTCGTAGCCGGTTCCGCGATGGCCAGGAGGTCCCATGCCCCGTCCAACCAGCGACGTGCAGGCATTTGAAGCCCACGCAACTGACGCCGACCTCGACGATCTGCGCGCGCGACTGGCCGCGGCGCGGCTACCGGAGGCCGAGACCGTCCATCGCGCCCCACCCGGCCCCCGCCGGTGGGGACAGGGCGTTCCTCTCGCCGACCTCGTCGACGTCGTGGACTACTGGCGCACCGGGTACAACTGGCGGTCGTTCGAGGAGCGCCTCAACCGGATCGGCCAGTTCCGCACGACCATTGACGGTCTGGGAATCCACTTCCTGCACCGCCGATCAGCGCGGGCGGATGCCACTCCTCTGCTTCTGACGCACGGCTGGCCGGACAGCATTGCCCGGTTCATCGACGTCGTGGACGAGCTGGCGGATCCGAACAATGCGGACGCGCCGGCGTTCCACGTCGTGGTCCCGTCGCTGCCGGGCTTCGGTTACAGCGACAAGCCGGCCACCACCGGCTGGGGAACCGAAAGGATCGCGGCCGCCTGGGTGGAACTGATGGGCAGGCTCGGCTACCGCCGGTTCGCGGCCCACGGTGGCGACTGGGGAGGCAATATCACCACGGTCCTCGGCGGCAGGTTCCCGGCGCACGTCCTCGGCATCCACACCACGTTCGCGGAGGGCCCGCCCGGATTGACAACGGACGGGCTGACGGCGACCGAGCGCCAATGGGCCGAGGAAACCCGTGACTTCTGGCGCCACCGCGCGGCGTACGCGAAGCAGCAGGCGACCCGACCGCAGACCATCGGCTACTCGCTCGTCGACTCACCGGTCGGGCTTCTCGCCTGGATCCTCGACAAGTTCGCCGAATGGTCGGACACCGAAGACAGCCCGTTCGAAACGATTTCCAGAGACCGCGTTCTCGACAACGTCACCCTGTATTGGCTGACGCGGTCCGGCGCGTCGGCCGCCCGCATCTACTACGAGAGCCACAACTCGCTGGACCCCGAACTCCGGGTCGACGTCCCGGCAGCAATCACTGCGTATCCCCGCGACGTCGAGAAGTGTCCCCGCCCCTGGGCACAGGAGCGGTACCGACAGATCGTCCGATGGGGCTCGCCCGAAAACGGGGGACACTTCCCGTCGCTGGAGGTTCCCGAGTACTTTGTCGAGGACCTGCAAGAAGGCCTCGCGGCAGTGCTGACCGCCAATCGGTGACCGCCAGTCGGTGAACGCGGCTCGGCAACCCGGCACTCGATCGGATGCGCCTCAAGGCGTCGCCCGAGGACTTCCAGACCGAGCTCATCGAAAAGGCAGCCGCCGGAAGCAGACCTCCGCCTTCATCCCCACCTCCAGGTCGAACTGCCATCAACAGCACGATGCCCCCGTCGACACGTCGACGGGGGCACACCTTCGCGGCTTAACCCAAACACGCGATAGCCCACGGCCTGGGGTTCTCAGCACGGTGTCGCATCCGACGCTGATCCGACATCAGTCCTGAGAATCCGACACGAAACCTGAGAAACTACAGACGCCCCGCTCACGTCTGCGCCATGTCCACAAACCGCGAGTAGTGGCCCTGGAACGCGACCGTGATCGTCGCCGTGGGGCCGTTACGGTGCTTGGCCACGATCAGGTCGGCCTCGCCGGCGCGCGGGGACTCCTTCTCGTAGGCGTCCTCGCGGTGCAGCAGGATGACCATGTCGGCGTCCTGCTCGATCGAACCGGATTCACGGAGGTCGGAGACCATCGGCTTCTTGTCCGTGCGCTGCTCGGGGCCACGGTTCAGCTGGGAGAGCGCGATGACCGGGAGCTCCAGCTCCTTCGCCAGCAGCTTGAGGTTTCGGGACATGTCCGAGACCTCCTGCTGGCGGCTCTCGGCGCGCTTCGAACCGCCGGACTGCATCAGCTGGAGATAGTCGATGACCACCAGCTTCAGTTCGTTGCGCTGCTTGAGCCGGCGGCACTTCGCGCGGATCTCCATCATCGACAGGTTCGGCGAATCATCGATGAACAGCGGCGCGGCGGAGACATCCGGCATCCGGCGCGCCAGCCGCGTCCAGTCCTCGTCCGTCATGCTGCCGGAGCGCATGTGATGCAGCGCGACCCGTGCCTCGGCGGACAGCAGACGCATCGCGATCTCGTTGCGCCCCATTTCCAGCGAGAAGATCACGCTCGGCAGGTTGCTCTTGATCGAGCAGGCCCGCGCGAAGTCCAGTGCCAGGGTCGACTTACCCATGGCGGGACGGGCCGCGATCACGATCATCTGGCCGGGGTGCAGGCCGTTCGTCAGCGAATCCAGGTCGGTGAAGCCCGTCGGCACGCCCGTCATCTGGCCCTGGCGTGAGCCGATCGCCTCGATCTCGTCGAGGGCGCCCTCCATGATGTCGCCGAGCGGGAGGTAGTCCTCACTGGTCCGCTGCTCGGTGACGGCGTAGATCTCCGCCTGGGCGCTGTTGACGATCTCGTCGACATCGCCGTCGGCGGCGTATCCCATCTGCGTGATGCGGGTGCCGGCCTCGACCAGCCGGCGCAGCACCGCACGCTCATGGACGATCTCGGCGTAGTACTCGGCGTTCGCGGCGGTCGGTACGGACTGGACGAGGGTGTGGAGATACGAGGCGCCGCCGACCCTCGCGATCTCGCCGCGCTTGGTCAGTTCCGCGGCGATGGTGATCGGGTCGGCGGGCTCCCCCTTGGCGTAGAGATCGAGAATTGCCTGGAAGACCAGCTCATGGGCGGGACGGTAGAAGTCCTCGCCCTTGAGGACCTCGACGACATCCGCGATCGCGTCCTTGGACAGCAGCATGCCGCCGAGCACGGACTGCTCGGCATCCAGGTCCTGTGGCGGGACGCGCTCGAACCCGCCTGCCCAGGAGCCGCCGTCGTCATCGCGTTCCTGGCGGTCGCCGCGGCCGCGTCCCTTGCCCTCGCCCCGTCGGGAGCGGGCGGCCGGCAGCAGGTCGCTGGGACCGGAGTCCGCCCAGGGGTCTTCCATGGGCTCGGGAATGCTCACCCCGGCACCTCCTCCCGTCCGCGGCGCGGACCTTGCTGTGCGGTTCTTTCTTACGGCACAGCTCTGACAATCGAGACGCCCGACTCCGGTTACGGCGCGTCGAGTTCGGACGATTTCTCAGGCCGGAACAGGCGGCGGGTGCCGGACCACGGTAGGCCCGTGGGCACCGTCCGCCAATCTGGTTATCCACAGGCCATGTGGATGACTGGCCTACAGCTGTGGAGAAGTCCCCGGATCCTGTGCACGGCACGGGGGAAACTTCTGTGGACAAGCACACAATCACCCCGCCCTCACTCGCCTGACCTGCAGTTTTCTCATCCATAGGCTGTGGGGAAGAAAAACTTCCGCAAGCGGCTCAAGATCGCGACAAACGGCACGGGGAAGGTAACTCCGCACAGCGGAAAGTAAGGACTGCAAGGGGTTTGCATCTCTTACCTGTGGACGATTACCTTAGAGCGCATGACCCAGGCTCCCGCGACACCGCGGCGCACCGACCGCCGCCATGACCGCGAGATCATCGCCCTCGCCCTGCCCGCGTTCGGCGCACTGGTCGCGGAACCTCTCTTCGTCATGGTCGACAGCGCCGTCATCGGCCACCTCGGCACTCCCCAGCTCGCCGGTCTCGGCGTCGCCGCCGCCCTGCTCACCACCGCCGTCTCCGTCTTCGTCTTCCTTGCCTACGCCACCACCGCAGCGGTCGCCCGCAGGGTCGGCGCCGGCGACCTCCCCGCCGCCATCCGCCAGGGCATGGACGGTATCTGGCTCGCCCTGCTGCTCGGCGCCGCCGTCATCGCGGCCTTCCTGCCCACGGCCCCCTGGCTCGTCGAGGCCTTCGGAGCCTCCGCCACCGCCGCCCCGCACGCCACGACCTATCTGCGCATCAGCGCGCTCGGCATCCCCGCGATGCTCGTCGTGCTGGCCGCCACCGGCTTGCTCCGCGGGCTCCAGGACACCAGGACCCCGCTCTATGTCGCCATCAGCGGCTTCTCCGTCAACGCCGCGCTCAACGTCTGCCTGGTCTACGGCGCCGGGCTCGGCATCGCGGGCTCCGCCTGGGGCACGGTCATCGCCCAGTGCGGCATGGCCGCCGTCTATCTCGCCGTGGTCATCCGCGGTGCACGACGGCATGGCGCCTCGCTGCACCCCGACACCGCGGGCATCCGTGCCTCGGCTCAGGCCGGCGTCCCGCTGCTGGTCCGTACGCTCTCGCTGCGCGCTGTGCTGATGATCGCCACCGCCGTCGCCGCCCGGCTCGGTGACGCCGAGGTCGCCGCCCACCAGATCGTGCTCACGCTGTGGTCCCTGCTGGCCTTCGCGCTGGACGCCATCGCCATCGCCGGGCAGGCCATCATAGGCCGCTACCTCGGTGCGGAGGACCGCGACGGTGCCAGGGCCGCCTGCCGCCGCATGGTCCAGTGGGGCATCGCCTCCGGCCTGGTCCTCGGTGTGCTGGTCGCGCTCGCCCGCCCCCTGTTCATCCCCCTGTTCACCTCCGACCCCGCCGTGCAGGGCCCGCTGCTGAGCACTCTCCTGGTCGTGGCCGTGACACAGCCGGTCTCCGGCATCGTCTTCATCCTCGACGGCGTGCTGATGGGCGCCGGGGACGGCCCGTATCTCGCCTGGGCCATGGTCGTGACGCTGGCGCTGTTCGCTCCGGCCGCGCTGGCCGTACCTGCCCTGGGCGGCGGACTGGTGGCGCTGTGGTGGGCAATGGCGCTGATGATGACCGTCCGCATGCTGACTCTGTGGCTGCGCACCCGGTCGGGCCGGTGGATTGTGACCGGGGCCTCCCGCTGAACCACCTCCCGCAACACCAGCGCATGTCAATAATGACCGTGTGCGCTCGCTTGCCAGGAAGTCCGTGCTGCCGCTGACGTTCGTCGTCATCGTGGCTGCTGCCGTGGTGGGCTACGCCTCGGAGGAAGCCGATACGAGCAGCAGCGACGTCAGCGGTCACAGCAGCTTCGGCAAGTCCGGCGAGGCCGACCACGATCCCCAGGACCAGGATCCCGCCGCGACGGCCCCGGCCGATGACGGCAGTGCGTACACCCCGCGCAGAACCGAGCAGAACGCCCGGGTCGGCGCGGTCTTCGAGAAGGACGACTCCGGCGACCACTTCTGTTCGGCGAGCGTGGTGCAGAGCCCGGGCCGGAACATGCTGATCACGGCGGCGCACTGTGCCTTCGACGCAGACGCCGGGACGACGGTGGACGATCTCGTCTTCGCCCCCGACTACCGCGATGGCAAGGAGCCCACCGGCCTCTGGAAGGTCAAGAAGGTGGTCGTCGACGACCGCTGGGCCAAGTCGCAGGACGAGGATCTCGACGTCGCCTTCCTCGTGCTCGACAAGAAGGACGGCAAGCAGATCCAGGACGTCCTGGGCGGCAACACCCTCGGCATCGACCGTGGCTTCGACAACGAGGTCAAGATCACCGGCTATCCGACCAGCCGTAACACCCCGATCTCCTGCCAGAACCGCACCACGAAGTACAGCGACACCCAGCTGCGCATCCAGTGCACCGACTTCGAGGGCGGGACGAGCGGCAGTCCCTGGCTGGCCGACTACGACCCCAAGAGCCACACCGGCACGGTCATCGGTGTTCTCGGCGGCCATGAAGGCGGCGGCGACCAAGACGATGTCTCCTACGCCGCGTACTTCGACGACGACGTCGCCAAGCTCTACAGGCGCGCCCAGGACGAGGACTGACAGCGGACCGTCGGCGCCCCGGACGCGGCGAAGGGCCGCACCCCGGTGACGGGATGCGGCCCTTCGGCGTGGTGCGGCGATTACGCGGCGACGACCTCGACGCCGAGCTTCGCAACGACCTCGGCGTGCAGACGCACGGAGACCTGGTGCGCGCCCAGGGTCTTGATCGGCGAGCCGAGCTCGACACGACGCTTGTCGACGTCCGGACCACCGGCGGCCTTGATCGCCGAGGCGACGTCGGCCGGGGTGACGGAGCCGAACAGGCGGCCCGCGTCGCCGGCGCGAACGGCCAGCTTCACGTTGACGCCCTCAAGCCGGCCCTTGACCTCGTTGGCCTGCTCGATCGTGGCGATCTCGCGGATCTTGCGACCGCGACGGATCTGCTCGACGTCCTTCTCGCCACCCTTGGTCCAGCGGATCGCGAAACCACGCGGGACCAGGTAGTTACGGGCGTACCCGTCCTTGACGTCAACGACGTCGCCGGCGGTGCCGAGGCCGGAGACCTCGTGGGTGAGGATGATCTTCATGATTCGGTCACCCTTCCCTTATCGCGCGGTGGACGTGTAGGGCAGCAGCGCCATCTCACGGCTGTTCTTCACGGCCGTGGCGACGTCACGCTGGTGCTGAGTGCAGTTGCCGGTGACCCGGCGGGCACGGATCTTGCCGCGGTCGGAGATGAACTTCCGCAGCAGGTTCGTGTCCTTGTAGTCCACATAGGAGATCTTCTCCTTGCAGAACACGCAAACCTTCTTCTTAGGCTTGCGAGCAGGCGGCTTCGCCATTATCTCTCTCCAATGAGTTCAAGAAGTTTGTGCTGACGCCCTCAAGGCCCCTGGCCGCCTCACGGCGCTGTTTCACGTGAAACAGCGCGGAGTCGAACCAGCTGTACGGACCTAGAAGGGCGGCTCGTCCGAGTAGCCACCGCCGGAGCTACCGCCCCAGCCACCGCCACCGCCGCCGCCAGCCTGCTGACCGCCGCCGGCAGGACCGTTGGTCGCCCACGGGTCGTCGGCGGGAGCACCGCCGCCGCCCTGCTGCTGACCGCCGCCGGGGCCGCCGCCCCAGCCGCCGCCACCCTGGCCACCGCCCTGCTGACCGCCGCCGAAGCCGCCACCGCCCTGGCCACCGCGACCACTGGTCTTGGTGATCTTGGCCGTGGCGTTCTTCAGGCTCGCGCCGACTTCCTCGACGTCGAGCTCGTAGACCGTGCGCTTCACGCCCTCGCGGTCCTCGTACGACCGCTGCTTGAGGCGGCCCTGGACGACCACGCGGGTACCCCGCGTCAGGGACTCGGCGACGTTCTCCGCCGCCTGACGCCACACCGAGCAGGTCAGGAACAGGCTCTCGCCGTCCTTCCACTCATTGGTCTGACGGTCGAAGGTGCGGGGAGTGGACGCGACGCGGAACTTCGCGACCGCCGCACCGGACGGGGTGAAGCGCAGCTCGGGGTCGTCGACAAGATTGCCGACGACCGTGATGACGGTCTCGCCTGCCATTAGGGGAACCTCTCGGCGGGTGTGCTGCTGGCTGCTGGTGTTGCTGCTACTCGGACCCGGTTACCGCTGGACGCTTACGCGCTCAGTGGGTCTCGGGACGAAGGACCTTGGTCCGGAGGACCGACTCATTCAGGTTCATCTGACGGTCGAGCTCCTTGACGACCGCAGGCTCGGCCTGCAGGTCGATGACCGAGTAGATGCCCTCGGGCTTCTTCTTGATCTCGTAAGAGAGACGACGACGGCCCCAGGTGTCGACCTTCTCGACCTTTCCGTTGCCCTCACGGACGACGGAGAGGAAGTTCTCGATCAGCGGGGAGACAGCGCGCTCCTCGAGATCGGGGTCGAGGATGACCATCACCTCGTAGTGACGCATGTAGAACCCACCTCCTTTGGACTCAGCGGCCACGGTCGTTCCGTGGCAGGAGGGTCGTATGCGTTCCGCACCGAGCCCGTCCGGTCATCCGGACAGACATGGGCGCAGACCGTACAGAGTACCCGCCTGAAGCCTTCCGGTTGAAATCCGCCCGCTCCACCCCTCAATCTGGAACACAACGGGTGTGAGCGGCGTTACAGTGCGCCGCCCTGTCATCGGAGGTGCCGCATGGCACAGGCAGCACGGACCCAGCGCAGTCTGCTCTCGCTTCTCAACAGCGACGGCAAGGACCATCCCGTCGAGAACACCATCGCCATCGTGACCGTGGTTCTCGGCGCGATCGCGGTCTTCACCACGCTCTCTCCCAGCCTGCACCTGGTCAGTTCCTGGGTCGGTCTGATCGGAATCGGCACCGGCCTGTGGGGACAGTTCATCTCGTCGACGACAGGTGAACGCTTCCTGTTGATCATCGGCCTCGGGGCAGCGGCCGTCGGCTTCTACCTCGGCCTGGCTCACGGTGGCCTCTTCGGCGGCATTATCGGCTAGCCACTGCGGCATACGGGGCCCCGGCCCGTATGGCCCAGACGGGGCGCTCCCCGGTCACAGTAGGCTTCGGCGCGAGAGCCGGAGCCCCGACCAAGGGGACACACCTGCCGAGGAGCGCCCCGCATGAGCCTGACCCTGAGGACCATCAGCCGAGAGCAGCATCTGGCATATATCCAGAGTCTGCCCGCGGCCAGCCACATGCAGGTCCCTGCCTGGGCAGACGTCAAGGCCGAATGGCGCTCGGAGAGCCTGGGCTGGTTCGACGCGAGCGGCGAGCTGGTCGGCGCGGGTCTGGTGCTCTACCGCCAGCTGCCCAAGATCAAGCGCTACCTCGCCTATCTGCCCGAGGGTCCGGTCATCAACTGGTTCGCACCGAACCTTGAGGACTGGCTGCAGCCGATGCTCAGCCACCTCAAGCAGAAGGGCGCCTTCTCCGTGAAGATGGGCCCGCCGGTGATCATCCGCCGCTGGGACTCCGCCGCGATCAAGTCCGGCATCCAGAGCCCGGACGTCAAGCGCCTGCGGGACGTCGAGGCGAGCCACATCGAGCCACGCGCCTTCGAGGTGGCCGACCGTCTGCGGCGCATGGGCTGGCAGCAGGGCGAGGACGGCGGCGCCGGCTTCGGCGATGTGCAGCCCCGCTATGTCTTCCAGGTGCCGCTGGCCGACCGCTCGCTGGAGGAGGTCCACAAGGGCTTCAACCAGCTGTGGCGCCGCAACATCAAGAAGGCCGAAAAGGCCGGGGTCGAGGTCGTCCAGGGCAGCTACGAGGAGCTGGCCGAGTGGCAGCGGCTCTACGAGATCACCGCGGAGCGTGACCACTTCCGCCCGCGGCCGCTGGGCTACTTCCAGCGTATGTGGACGGCCCTCAACTCCGAGGACCCCAACCGCATGCGGCTCTACTTCGCCCGCCACGAGGGCGAGAACGTCGCGGCGGCCACGATGCTGATCGTCGGTGGCCACGTCTGGTACTCCTACGGCGCCTCCGCCAACCACAAGCGTGAGGTCCGGCCCTCGAACGCGATGCAGTGGAAGATGCTGCAGGACTCCTACGCGCTCGGCGCTTCGGTCTACGACCTCCGCGGCATCAGCGACTCGCTGGACGAGAACGACCATCTCTTCGGCCTGATCCAGTTCAAGGTCGGCACGGGTGGGCAGGCAGCGGAGTACCTCGGAGAGTGGGACTTCCCGCTCAACAAGCTGCTGCACAAGGCGCTCGACATGTATATGTCGCGCCGCTGACCGCTTCACCGCACCGTCCGTACTCCTGACACACCCCAGCCACGAGAAAGGTTCCGGGCCCGGCCATGGCGCTCACCCTCTACGTCGACACCGCGCGCTGGCGGGCGCATCAGCAGAGCGTTCTCCAGCAGTTCCCCGGGCTGGTCCCGGTCTGCAAAGGCAATGGATACGGCTTCGGCCATGAGCGCCTCGCCGACGAGGCGACCCGCCTGGGTGCCGACATCCTGGCAGTCGGCACGACCTACGAAGCGGCCCGTATCAAGGACTTCTTCAGCGGCGATCTGCTCGTCCTGACGCCGTTCCGCCACGGCGAGGAGCCGGTGCCGCTGCCCGACCGGGCGATCCGCTCGGTCTCCTCGGTCGAGGGCGTGGGTGGCCTGGTCGGCGCCCGGGTCGTCATCGAGGTCATGAGCAGCATGAAGCGCCATGGCGTCAAGCCGGAGGATCTGCCGAAGCTGGCCGCGGCCATCGAGGACATCCGGCTCGAAGGCTTCGCGTTGCACCTGCCGCTGGACCGCACCGACGGGTCCGACGCGGTCGAGGAGGTCATCGGCTGGATGGACCGGCTCCGCGCCGCCCGCCTCCCGCTGCACACCATGTTCGTCAGCCACCTCAAGGCCGATGAACTCGCCCGTCTCCAGCAGCAGTTCCCCCAGACACGGTTCCGCGCGCGGATCGGTACGCGGCTGTGGCTCGGCGACCATGAGGCCACCGAGTACCGCGGCTCGGTGCTCGATGTCACCCGGGTCGCCAAGGGCGAGCGCTTCGGCTACCGCCAGCAGAAGGCCGCCTCCGACGGCTACTTGGTCGTGGTGGCCGGCGGCACCTCGCACGGTGTCGGCCTGGAGTCGCCCAAGGCACTGCACGGAGTGATGCCGCGCGCCAAGGGCGTGGCCCGGGCCGGCCTGGCAACCGTCAACCGCAACCTCGCCCCGTACGTATGGGCCGGGAAGCAGCGCTGGTTCGCGGAGCCGCCGCACATGCAGGTGTCGATCCTGTTCGTGCCGAGCGACGCACCGGAGCCGCAGGTCGGGGAGGAACTGGTGGCCCATCTGCGGCACACCACCACGCAGTTCGACCGCATCATGGACCGCTGAGCCGGCCGCACCCCAGCTCGGACACACGCCAAGGGCCCGGTGCCACAGACGTTCTCTGCGACACCGGGCCCGGTGCATGGACGGGCCGGTGCCGGCTCATTCCCGTACGGCGCCCCAGCGCACCTGCGGCGCCCCCTCGAACTGCACCGCGTGCCGGGGGCGGTGGTATGCCCGGCGACCGAGCACGAAGACATCGGGGCTGCGGTCCAGGACTCCGCCCGAAGGGTCGTCGTCTCCGTCCCTGCGGACCACGTCGCGCTCCGGCAGCAGAATGTCCCGTACGACGACCGCGCACAGATAGAGGGTGCCCAGGAGGTGCAGCACGATGGCCAACTGGTAGCCCTCCAGCGGCAGGCCTTGGTGCTTGTCGCCGTTACCCGTGTAGGCGAGGTAGGTCCAGATCCCCAGGAAGTACATGACCTCGCAGGCCTGCCAGATCAGGAAGTCCCGCCAGCGCGGCCGGGCCAGCACGGCGAGCGGGGTCAGCCACAGGACGTACTGCGGCGAGTAGACCTTGTTGGTGAGGATGAACAGCGCGACGACGAGGAACGCCAGCTGTGCGAAGCGTGGCCGGCGCGGCGCATAGAGGCTCAGCAGGCCGATCGCGCCACAGCCCAGGATCATCAGCAGCGTGGCATAGGTGTTCGCGTTCTCCAGGGGGTTGCCGGTCCGCTGCGAGATCAGGAGCCAGAGCGATCCGAAGTCGATGGGCCGCTCCTGGCTGAACGTGTAGAACTTCGCCCAGCCTTCCCGGATGTGAAACCCCGCGCCATCGTGCGTGATCATCACCGGCAGGTTCACCACCAACCAGGACGCCACGGCGCCGGCCACCGCCCTCCCGTACGCGCGCCAGGCCCCCGCCCGCCAGCACAGCACCAGCAGCGGGCCCAGCAACAGCACCGGGTACAGCTTCGCCGCGGTAGCCAGCCCGATGAGGACACCGGCCGCCAGCGGGCGGCTGCGTGACCACATCAGCATCCCGGCGGCGGTCAGGGCGACCGCCAGCAGATCCCAGTTGATGGTGGCGGTGAGGGCGGCGGCCGGCGCCAGGGCGACGAGGAGGCCGTCCCAGGGGCGCCGCCGGTGGGTGCGGGTCACGCACACCGCGACGACAGCGGCGCAGATCATCAGCATGCCGGCGTTGACCAGCCAGTAGATCTGTTCGCGGTGCTGGATTCCCCCGCCGTGCGGTGTCATCCAGGAGGCGACCTCCATGAAGACGCCGGTGAGCACGGGGTACTCGAGATACTCCATATCGCCGGGCAGCCGGTCGAAATACGGGATCAGCCCATCGGCGAAGCCCCGCCCCGCATAGAGATGGGGGATATCGGAGTAGCAGGCGTGGGTGTACTGACTGGTGGCACCGAAGAACCAGCCACCGTTGTAGCAGGGCAGCTTCTGCACCATCCCCAGGGCGAACATGCCGATGGCGACGAGCGCGATGATCCTCACCGGCGTCAGCCAGTGCGTCCCGAGCAGTGCGCGTCGGCCGATCGGCCCGCCGATCAGCTCGCTGCCGGCCGCCGCCACCTCATCCCGCCGCGTCGGCCGTACCGACTCGTCCCGTCCCACGCTCGTCATGGGCCCATCTTGCCGTACAACTCCGTGCAGAAGACGATGAAGCCCCCGCCCGGTCGAGCCGGGCGGGGGCTTCATGGCTCTGCGTTTCACGTGAAACATTCGACCGTTTCACGTGAAACGGTCGGTCAGCCGCTAGGGCCGCCGAACAAGCCTCCACCACCGTTCGCGTCCGTCGGGTCAGGCGTCGGACTCGTGCCTCCGGTGCCACCGCCCGGGCCACCCGGCCCGCCAGGGCCTCCTCCGGTGCCACCGCCGTTACCGGTTCCACCACTGTTCTTGCAGTTGATGTCCCAAGGAGAGCAGGTGTCTGTCGGGGTCGGGCTGGGCGAGTTCGACGGGGAAGCGGAGTCGCTGGGAGTCCCCGACGGAGTGTCCGACGGCGTGTCCGACGGCGTGGGGGTCGGCGTCGGAGACGGCATGCCGGCCTCGTCCACCCGTCGCCCGATGGGCGTGGCAGGCGGGAAAGGCTCCCCCGTGACGCCGTTCATCGCCTGCAGCATGTACTCGGTCCACACCTCTGTGGGCAGTGCACCACCGTGGATCGAGTCGAAACCACCGACACCGTTCATGGACAGCTGACGCGGATTCTTGGCGTCCTCACGGAACATGGTGACGGACGTCGAAAGCTGCCTGGTGTAGCCGACGAACCAGGCCGACTTGTTCTCGTCGGTGGTACCCGTCTTGCCCGCCGCCGGCATGTGCAGCCGACTGGCCAACTTGCCCGTGCCGTTCTTGATGACGTTCTGCAGCACCTTGGTCACGTTGTTGGCGATGTTGGAATCCATCGCCGTCTCTTGCTTGGGCTTGTCGAAGCCCCCCAGGTCTTCACCCTCGAACGTCACCTTGGTCACCGAGTAGGGCTCCACCTTCGTTCCCGATTGGGCGAACGTCGCATAGGCATCGGCCATACGAATCGCGCTCGGTGTGGAGGTACCCAGCGCAAAGGACGGGTTCAGGTTCTTGTCGAAGCTGGCCGACGCGATACCCGCGGAGTGCGCCATTTCCCGGACCTTGGGCATCCCGACATCCATGCCGAGCTGCACGAAGGGAGTGTTGACGGACTGTTCCATCGCCTTGGTCAAGGGGATGTAGCCCCAGCGGTGATTACTCTCGTTCTCCTGGTAGAAGGGCGAGTTGTCCCGCTTCGTGACGTAGCTGCCGTCGGCATTCTTCACCTTGAGGTGGTCATTGCCGTTGTAACGGCTGTCCGGTGAGATCGGCCCGTCACTCCTGCTCGTTCCGTACTTCATCCCCGCTGCGAGCACGAACGGCTTCCAGGTCGAGCCGACCGGCACACCGAAGGTGTCGGCGTTGTTGCTGAAGTGTCCCTTGTCGTAGCCCTCGCCGCCGTACAGGGCGACGATCTTGCCGTCTCCCGGCACCACGGAGGCGCCACCGAACTGGACGTATTTGTCCTTTGCGCGCTTCTTCGGGTCGATATAGCGCTTGTTGACCTTCTTGACCGCGCCCTCGAGCTCATTGGTCTTATGCGCGTCGAAGGTCGTCCGGATCGTGTAGCCGCCCTTGTCGAACTGGGCCTCGCTGAGACCCGCGTGCTTCAGCACGTACTTCTTCGCGGTGTCCATCATGTAGCCGATCTGGCCGCTCTTGCTGGCCACCGGCTTCGGCAGATGTGGCGTGGGGAAGTGCTGTCGGAACTTGTTCCGCTGGGCCTTCGACAAGAGGTGGTTATCGACCTCACGGTCGAGGATCCAGGACCACCGCGCCTTGGCACGCGCGGTATTTGCCGCCCGCGTGGCTCCCGGGCTGGTGCCGCCCGCGGGGTCATACAGGTCCGCACCCTTGAGCACAGTGGCCAGGAAGGCGCTCTGGTTCGCGTCCAGCTTGGCGGCGTCCACTCCGTAGTACGCCTGAGCCGCTGCCTGGATCCCGTAGGCCCCACGACCGTAGTAGCTGGTGTTCAGATACCCCTGAAGGATCTCGTCCTTGCTCTTCGACCAGCCGACCTTGATCGCGATGAACAGTTCCTTGAACTTGCGGTCAAGGGTCTGCTGCTGACTCAGCATCGCGTTCTTCACGTACTGCTGAGTGATGGTCGAGCCACCCTGGGTCTCGCCACCCTTGGCCATGTTGAACACCGCACGTGCGATGCCCATCGGGTCCACACCCGAGTCCGTCTTGAACGACGCGTTCTCCGCAGCAATCGCGGCATTCTGCATCGAGCGCGGAATCTCGTTGATCGTGACGTTCTGCCGGTTCGTCTCACCGTCACGCGCCATGACCTTGCCATTGGCCCAGAGGTAGACGTTGTTCTGCGACTTGGCGGCCAGGCTCTCGTTGGGAACGTGCACCAAGGCCAGCGCGACGCCGGAGGCACCCACGATCAGCCCTATGAAACCGACGCTCATGGTGGCGACCTGTTTCCAGGAGGGCACAAAGCGGCGCCACCCGACGCGGTTGGCACGCGGGTAGTCGATCAGACGCTTCTTGGCAGGCTTTCCGCTGCCGCGGCCGCGTCCCCGGCCTCCCTCGGGGCCGCCGCCGCCACTACCGCGCCGGCCACCACCACCACGGCCGCCGGCGCCCTCACCGGCAGCCACCGCAGCGGCATCGGACTCGCGTCGGCGACCGCTGCGCTGGGCAGCTCTACGGGCCTCGGCACGACCTCCTTGCCGGGGCTCTTGCCCGGTCGGCTCGGAGTGGGAGGCAGGACCGGCAGCGGAGCCACGCGGAGGGGCGGTACGACGCCCCGGTGGCTGCTGTGCGGCGCGTCGGGCCGCGGCACGTCCGCCACTCTGCGGCTGTGGCGGTTTGCGACGGTGCTCGCTCATGGAACGAATACTCCTCGGGCAGGCGCGCTTTCTCGTCGCCTGAAGGCGGCAGTTGTCTTCAGGTCCCCCCGATGCGCGACCCGCTCCTGAGGCGCGAGCCGCACTACACCGAGGACAGGGACGCCAGATATCGGCCCACGGTTCCCGGCAGTCTGCATGCCGCACAGACTACGCACGGCCAAAACCTCCCCAGTGTTGAAATTCACTCCAAATCAGTCAGGTTGATGAGAACGATTCGGTGATGTGATGCCGTTCACCATCCCCCCACTTGTTCCGCCCAGGTGACCCCTCTATCGTCTGGATGTATCGAGTCGATACATCAGCACGACATAAAGAACGCACAGGACCAAGGAGGCGGAGGATGAGCAGACGTTCCGGCATCCTCGAGTTCGCCGTCCTCGGCCTGCTCCGCGAATCCCCGATGCACGGCTATGAGCTGCGAAAACGGCTCAACACCTCGCTCGGGGTCTTCCGCGCGTTCAGCTATGGCACCCTCTACCCCTGTCTCAAGGCGCTGGTCGCGAGCGGCTGGCTCATCGAGGAGACGGACAGCACCGCGGAGGGCGTACCGGCCGCAACGCTGACAGGGCGCCGAGCCAAGATCGTCTACCGATTGACCTCAGCGGGCAAAGAGCACTTCGAAGAGCTGCTCGCGCACTCCGGACCGGATGCATGGGAGGACGAGCACTTCGGCGTCCGCTTCGCGTTCTTCGGCCAGACATCGCGGGACGTGAGGATGCGTGTGCTGGAAGGCCGCCGCAGCCGACTGGAGGAGCGCCTTGAGAGGATGCGTACCTCCCTGGCCAGGTCCCGCGAGCGGCTGGACGACTACACCCTCGAACTGCAGCGGCACGGCATGGAGTCCGTCGAGCGCGAAGTCCGTTGGTTGAACGAGCTCATCGAGAGTGAGCGCGCCGGGCGTGATCAGCGCGCACCAGGTCCCGCAGCACAGGACAAGAAGAACCAGTCAGGAGATACGGGCGGCCTGCCCCGGCACCGGGGTGGTACCCGGCCGGATCCGTCCGATGACACCACCACATGAGGCTCTGCTGTGCAGGTCCTCATCGAGAACACAGGGAGCAACCGGAATGGGTTCGGTTCGCGTAGCCATCGTCGGCGTGGGCAACTGCGCCGCCTCGCTGGTACAGGGCGTCGAGTACTACAAGGACGCCGACCCGAAGAGCCGCGTGCCCGGCCTCATGCACGTGCAGTTCGGTGACTACCACGTGCGTGACATCGAGTTCGTGGCAGCCTTCGACGTCGACGCCAAGAAGGTCGGGCTCGACCTCGCGGATGCCATCGGCGCCAGCGAGAACAACACCATCAAGATCTGCGACGTCCCCAATACGGGCGTGACGGTGCAGCGTGGCCACACCTACGACGGCCTGGGCAAGTACTACCGCCAGACCATCGAGGAGTCCACCGAGGCCCCGGTCGGCATCGTCCAGATCCTCAAGGACAAGCAGGTCGACGTCCTGGTCTGCTACCTCCCTGTCGGCTCCGAGGACGCCGCGAAGTACTACGCCCAGTGCGCCATCGACGCCAAGGTCGCGTTCGTCAACGCCCTCCCGGTCTTCATCGCCGGCACCAAGGAGTGGGCCGACAAGTTCACCGAGGCCGGTGTCCCGATCGTCGGTGACGACATCAAGTCGCAGGTCGGCGCCACGATCACGCACCGCGTGATGGCCAAGCTCTTCGAGGACCGGGGCGTCATCCTGGACCGCACGATGCAGCTGAACGTCGGCGGCAACATGGACTTCAAGAACATGCTCGAGCGCGAGCGCCTGGAGTCCAAGAAGATCTCCAAGACGCAGGCCGTCACCTCCCAGATCCGGGACCGTGACATGGGCGAGGACAACGTCCACATCGGCCCCTCGGACTACGTGGCCTGGCTGGACGACCGCAAGTGGGCCTACGTCCGCCTCGAGGGTCGCGCTTTCGGCGATGTCCCGCTGAACCTGGAGTACAAGCTCGAGGTCTGGGACTCCCCGAACTCCGCGGGTGTCATCATCGACGCCCTGCGCGCCGCGAAGATCGCCAAGGACCGGGGCATCGGTGGCCCGATCCTCTCCGCGTCCTCGTACTTCATGAAGTCCCCGCCGGTGCAGTACTTCGACGACGAGGCACGGGAGAACGTCGAGAAGTTCATCAACGGCGAAGTCGAGCGCTGAGACGCCTGACCAACCCTCCCTGCGCAGGCCCCCGGGTATTCCACCCGGGGGCCTGCGGGCTGTGTGAGGCTGTGCCTCATGCATGCTGTGCGCGACCTCCGCGTATTACTCCGGCTACGCGACTTCCGCTCGCTCCTCGCCGCACGGCTCCTGTCCCAGGCGGCTGACGGAGTGTTCCAGGTCGCGCTCGCCACCTTCGTCGTCTTCTCGCCCGAGAAGCAGACGTCGCCCGTGGCCATCGCCTCCGCCATGGCGATCCTGCTGCTCCCGTACTCCCTCCTCGGGCCGTTCACCGGCGTGCTGCTCGACCGCTGGCGGCGCCGCCAGGTCCTGCTGTACGGCAATCTGCTGCGCACCCTGCTGGCCATGGCGACGGCGGCGCTGATCGTGTCAAAGGCCCCCGACTGGCTCTTCTACGCCTCGGCCCTCTCCGTGACCGCCGTCAATCGCTTCGTGCTGGCGGGGCTCTCGGCCGCGCTCCCGCGCGTAGTCGACGGTGAACAGCAACTGGTCATGGCCAACTCGCTTGCCCCCACGGCCGGAACGCTCGCCGCGACCGCCGGCGGCGGGCTCGCCTTCGCCATCCGGCTGGCCGGCTCGGAGGTGAACGCGTATGTCGTGCTGTTCGCCGCCTCCCTCTATCTCTGTTCAGCCCTCACCGCCCTGCGCATGGCCCCGCAGTTGCTCGGCCCTGACCCGGCACGTCTCCAACCCCATCTGCGCGAAGCCCTGTTGAGCACGGTGCGGGGACTTGCGGACGGGTTGCGTCATCTCGCCGCGCGGCGTGCTCCGGCCCGGGCACTGGCGGCGATGACCGTGATCCGCTTCTGCTACGGAGCCCTGACGGTCATAGTGCTGATGCTGTGCCGGTACTTCTGGTCCAGCACCGAGTCGGAGGGTCTGGCACTGCTCGGGATCACTGTCGGCGTGTCAGGAGCGGGCTTCTTCGCGGCCGCCGTCATCACGCCCTGGGCCGTCGGGCGGCTCACCGCGTTCGGCTGGATCGCCTGCTGTGCCGCGATGGGAGCCGTGTTGGCACCGTCTCTCGGACTGTTCTTCCTGCCGGTCCCGATGCTGGCCGCCGCGTTCGTGCTCGGCCTCGGCACGCAAGGGACCAAGATCTCCACCGACACGATCGTCCAGTCGTCGGTCGACGATGCCTTCCGCGGCCGGATCTTCGCCATCTACGACGTTCTCTTCAATGCCGCCTTCGTCGCCGCCGCCGCGGTCGCCGCCCTCATGCTGCCTCCGGACGGAAGATCAACCGCTCTGCTCGGCGTGGTGACCGTCCTCTACGCGGTGGTCACCGTGGCAATGGTCCGCTTCGGGCGCGGCTGAGCACCCACATTCCTCGCCCCGTGCTGATCAGTTCTCTGCAGTGAGGCGCCCGGAGCAGATACCTTACGGACGTCCTACACGAGCCTGTACACATCAATATCGGGGGAGATCCATGACCACGCCGCCTCAGGGTCAGCAACCATACGGCCAGGCACCGTACGGACAGCAGCCATACGGGCAGCAGCCTTACGGACAACAGCCCTACGGACAGAACCCGTACCCGCAGGCACCGCCGGCACCCCAGGCCCCCTACGGCCAGCCCCAGGGTGGATACGCCTACCCCCAGCAGCCACAGGCTCCGTACGGACAGCCGCAGCCGGGTTACCCCGCGCCGCAGCAGCCCTTCATGCAGGGCGGACCTCCTGTACCGCCGCCGCGGCCCGCCAAGCGCCGTTCCCCCAAGACGATCCTGAGGGCTGTCGGAGCCGTCCTCGGGCTGGCCTTCCTCGGGGTCGCCTGGATCAGCAGCATGAACGACGCGAGCAGCGCAGAGGTCGGCGACTGCGTGAAGAAGTCCAGCAGTTCGCTCGACGACGGCCTCGAGGTGGTGGACTGCGGCACCTCGGAGGCCCAGTACAAGGTGACCGCGGTGCACGATGACACCTCGGACCCGTCCGTGTGCCCCGCAAACGAATCGGCGTACAGCAAGAGCGTGCACCGACGCAGGGGGTCCGACACCCGCATGGTGCTCTGTCTGACCTCGGCTAAGTAGCGCGCAGCGCCCCCTTGGATACGCCGTGGGGCGGTGTTTCACGTGAAACACCGCCCCACGTTTCACGTGAAACGTGGCGGTTCACTGACCGCCGGTTTCACGTGAAACATCAGCTCTGGCCGGCCCACCACTCCTTCAGAGCGGCGATCGCCGCGTCCCGCTGCATCGGCCCGTGCTCCAGCCGGAGCTCCAGCATCTGCTTGTACGCCTTGCCGACCTCGGGCCCCGGGCTGATGCCCAGGATCTGCATGATGTCGTTGCCATCCAGGTCTGGGCGGATCGCCTCCAGCTCTTCCTGCTCCTGCAAACGGGCGATGCGCTCCTCAAGCCCGCCGTAGGCACGCGACAGGGCACTGGCCCTGCGCTTGTTGCGGGTGGTGCAGTCCGAGCGCGTCAGCTTGTGCAGCCGCTTCAGCTGCGGGCCGGCGTCCCGCACGTACCGCCGGACGGCGGAGTCCGTCCACTCGCCCGTCCCGTAGCCGTGGAAGCGCAGATGCAGCTCCACCAGACGCGAGACGTCCTTGACCATGTCATTGGAGTACTTCAGGGCGGTCATCCGCTTCTTGGTCATCTTCGCGCCCACCACCTCGTGGTGGTGGAAGGAGACCCGACCGTCCTTCTCGAAGCGCCGCGTCCTGGGCTTGCCGATGTCGTGCAGGAGGGCGGCCAGCCGCAGCACAAGATCGGGACCGTCCTCCTCGAGTTCGATCGCCTGCTCCAGGACCGTCAGCGAGTGCTCGTAGACGTCCTTGTGGCGGTGATGCTCGTCACTTTCCAGCCGTAGCGCGGGCAGCTCGGGCAGGACCTGGTCGGCCAGGCCCGAATCGACGAGCAGCCGCAATCCCTCGCGCGGGTGCGCCGACAGGATCAGCTTGTTCAGCTCGTCCCGTACGCGCTCCGCGGAGACGATCTCGATGCGGTCCGACATCGCCTTCATCGCGGCGACGACCTCCGGAGCCACCTCGAAGTCCAGCTGAGCGGCGAAGCGGGCGGCGCGCATCATCCGCAGCGGGTCATCGGAGAACGACTCCTCCGGCGTCCCAGGCGTGCGCAGCACCCGCGCGGCCAGGTCCTCCAGGCCGTCGTGCGGGTCGACGAACTCCTTCTGCGGCAGCAGCACCGCCATGGCGTTCACCGTGAAGTCCCTGCGCACCAGGTCTTCCTCGATGGACTCGCCGTACGACACCTCGGGCTTGCGGGACGTGCGGTCGTACGCCTCGGAGCGGTAGGTCGTGACCTCGATATCGAACGATTCCTTCTTGCAGCCGACCGTCCCGAAGGCGATGCCGACCTCCCAGACCGCGTCCGCCCACGGCCGGACGATCTTCAGAACGTCCTCGGGGCGGGCATCGGTGGTGAAGTCCAGGTCATTGCCGAGCCGGCCCAGCAGCGCGTCCCGGACCGAGCCGCCGACCAGGGCAAGTGTGAACCCGGCCTCCTGGAAGCGACGGGCCAGGTCATCCGCGACGGGGGACACCCTCAGCAGTTCGCTCACGGCGCGGCGCTGCACATGGTTCAGCGCGTTCGTCGACTGCGGGGTCCGCTCGGCGGTCGGGGCGGGGAGGTCATTGTTGGCGTTCGGCACAACAAAACAGAGTACGTGGCCGCGCAGTGCAAAGCGTCACGTAATAAAGGGGACAGGCTGGGCACGCGGTCCTCCGGACCGCGATCATGTGGAGCAGTCCCTGGCACTCCGTCGCTGCGGGTCTCGTTACCATTCGTGGACGCACATTCCGAACGACCACTGACGACGACGAGGGACGGGCGAGCGCGTGGCCGAGGCGGCAGGGTTCCAGCGGACTGAACGGCCGCGTGGCCGATGGCTGCGAAGGACCGTGACACTGCTCACTGGAGTGCTCCTTCTCGTGGGGCTGCTCCAGGTTCCGCACGCTTCCTCCGCGCAGGCGGCCCCGACGGGCTCCCGCACGGTCGACGTCACCATCAACTCGATGTCCCCGTCCGCTCCCACCAAGAGCGACACGGTCACCGTCTCCGGCACGCTGACCAATGAGGGCCGCAGCACGATCACGGACGCGCATGTCGGCATGCACCGTGGATCCACGCTCGGCGGCCGTAGCTCCATCGAGAATGCGTCCCGCCGTACCGGCTATCTGCCGGGCACGGACGGTGAGGAGATCAAGGGGCACACCGAGAAGATCGGCAAGCTGGAGCCCGGCATCAGCCGTCCCTTCAGCCTCAGCGTGCCGGTCAAGGACCTCGATCTCAGCGATAACGGTGTGTACCAGCTCGGCGTCTCTCTGTCGGGGCGCTCTCAGGCCGCGCCGTACGGGCAGGTCCTCGGCTTCGACCGGACGTTCCTGCCCTGGCAGACGGCCGGCGCCGGGAAGAAGACGCAGCTCACATACATGTGGCCGCTGATCTCCCCCACGCATCTCACCGCCGAGACCGACGCCGATGCCCAGCAGACGCCGGTCTTCCGCAACGACGACCTCGCTGCCGAGCTCGCGCCGGGAGGCCGGCTGCAGCAGATGGTCGCGCTCGGCAAAAACCTGCCGGTGACCTTCGTCATCGATCCCGACCTGCTCGCGACCGTCGACGCGATGACCAAGTCGTACCGGGTGAACGGCCCGGACGGCCCCATGGGCAAGAACCAGGCGGTCGCCAAGCAGTGGCTGCACGACCTCGAAGAAGCGGTCAAGACGCACGAGGTCGTCGCGCTGCCCTTCGGCGACCCCGACCTGGCCTCGCTCGCCCACCACGGCAAGGGCGTGCCCAGTGCGCTCGGCCACCTCGGCCCGGCCACCGACCTTGCCGACAAGACCGTGGACACGATCCTCGGCGTCAAGCCGCGCACGGACTTCGCCTGGCCCGTCGACGGCGCGATCGACTCGTCCATCGTGGATGTCGCGACCTCGGCCGGTGCGCACAACGTGATCACCCGCAGCGACAGCCTGCGGGACGCCGGCAGGCTGTCCTACACCCCGACGGCGGCCCGCCCCATCGGCGGCGGCAATACCGCCGTCGTCGCGGACGCGCAGCTCTCACAGGCCTTCGAGGGCGATATGTCGAAGGCCGGAAACTCCACTCACGCGGTTCAGGAGTTCCTCGCCCAGACGCAGATGATCAGCCTCGAGGACCCGGGCCGACAGCGCAGCATCGTCGTCGCGCCGCAGCGCATGCCGTCGGTCAGCCAGGCCCACGCCATGGCCACCGCGCTGCGGAATCTGGACGAGTCCGGGAGCTGGACCCAGTCGCTGCGCCTCGGCGCCGCGGCCAAGGCGAAGCCCGACCGGGCGGCCACCCGTCATGTGCCCAGCGGCGCCGCCTACCCGTCCTCGCTGCGCAGGCAGGAACTCCCCGTCAACGCCTTCCGGCAGATCCAGGGCACCCAGTCCGCCCTGGACGACTTCCAGGTGATCCTGGCCCATCCGGAGCGCGTGGTGACCCCGTTCGGCAACGCCATAATGCGGGAGATGTCGACGGAGTGGCGGGGCAATGCCACCGGCGCCAGAACCTTCCGGCACTCCGTACGCAGCTACCTCAACGGTCTGACCAAGAAGGTTCATCTGATCCAGAAGTCGGGGGCGACGCTCTCCGGGCGCAGCGCCACGATTCCGGTGACGGTGCAGAACAACCTGGTCCAGGGCGTCAAGGACATGATGCTGAAGCTGACCTCGTCCCAGCCCAACCGTCTGGACGCGGGGAAGTCGCAGCAGATCACGGTGGACGGCGGGCACAGCCAGTCGTTCAAGTTCGACACCACGGCGAACGCCAATGGCCGGGCCTGGGTGACCGCCCAGCTCTACACGGCGGACGGAAAGCCCTACGGTGACCGCATGACGTTCCAGGTGAACGTCACGGAGATCACCGCAACGGTGATGCTCGTCATCGCGGGTGGCGTGCTGCTGCTCGTCCTCGCCGGTGTGCGGATCTATCTTCAGCGCAAGCGGGCCGCCGCCCGTCGGTCCGAGGACGGGCCCGACGGCGATGGGCACGACGATGACGGGCCGGACGGCGAGACAGGCACGGACGGCGACAACGGCGGCACCGACGGCGACGAGCCGGAGCAGCCGAGTGACCCCACGCCGGACACCGGATCGGAAAGCTCCGACCCGTCCGGCTCAGGTGAGAAAGTGGACCGTTGATAGATGGCGGGGCCGGATGGCCGGCGACGGATGAGGTGGGGCAGCGATGAATGCGCCGTACGACGGTGACCGGGGCCGGGGCGCCAATGGCGACCCCACGGGGCCGGTCCCTCCGACGCCCCCGCCGCCCGCGGACCAGGATCCGTACGTCCAGGACCCCTATGTCCAGGATGCCTACCGCAACGACCCGCACCGTGCCCAGGACCCGACGGCTCAGGATCCGGTGACCGAGGCGCTCTATGACCGCGCCGCGCACCCCCCGCCGCCCCCGGGGCAGCCCACGCAGCCGCTCTACCAGCAGCCTGCCGCGGGCCGCCACACGCCCGATCCGCAGCTGTGGGCCTCGCCCCCGCCGCCCGAGCCGCAGGGCCCGACCCGCAATCTCCCCTACGGCGATGCCGCCGCGACGACGCAGTTCGTGGGTGTCGACGATCTGATCACCCAGGCCGCCGACGAGCGTCCGGAGCCCGACGCCTTCGCACATCTCTTCCGGGACCAGCAGTCCTACGAGCCCCAGCACCACGCGCCCGCGTCGGCGAGCCCCTCGGTCGCCGGTGCGGCGCCCGGACCGGAGGCCGTGCCACAGCAGGCCGTACCGGAGCCGGAGCCGGCACCCGTGGCGGCGGCCGGCAAGCCCTCCGGTGGCCGCGCCTCAGGTCTGCTCAAGTCCAGCGCGGTGATGGCCGCCGGCACGATGGTGTCGCGTCTCACGGGCTTCGTCCGGTCGGCACTGATTGTCGCGGCCCTCGGTGGTGCGGTGCTCGGTGACTCCTGGCAGGTCGCGTACCAGCTTCCGACGATGATCTTCATCCTGACCATCGGCGGCGGTCTGAACTCCGTCTTCGTCCCGCAGCTGGTGCGCGCGATGAAGGAGGACGAGGACGGCGGCGAGGCCTATGCGAACCGGCTGATGACGCTGGTCATCGTGGTACTCGGCGTGCTGACGGTCCTGGCGGTCGTGGCGGCGCCGCTCCTGGTGAAAATGGTGTCCTTCGACATCTCCCGTGACCCGGCAGCCAACGAAGTAGCCGTCGCGTTCACCCGCTACTGCGTACCCACGATCTTCTTCATGGGTCTGCATGTCGTGATGGGACAGATCCTCAACGCCCGCGGCCGCTTCGGCGCGATGATGTGGACTCCCGTCCTCAACAACATCGTCATGATCGCCACCTTCGGCCTGTTCATCTGGGTCTACGGCACGGCGAAGACGTCGCACATCGGGGTCACCACCATCCCCGACGAAGGCATCCGGCTCCTGGGGATCGGCACCCTCCTCGGGCTCGTCGTCCAGGCACTGGCGATGATCCCGTACCTGCGCGACGCCGACTTCAAGCTTCGGTTGCGCTTCGACTGGCGCGGCCACGGCCTGGGCAAGGCCGCCAAGCTCGCCAAGTGGACCGTGCTGTTCGTGCTCGCCAACCAGGCGGGCGTCCTCGTCGTCACCCAGCTCTCCACCTGGGCCGGCAACACCGCCGACCAGCAGGGACACCCGGGCACCGGCTTCATCTCGTACGCCAGCGCACAGCTGATCTGGAACATGCCGCAGGCGATCATCACCGTCTCCGTCATGGCGGCGCTGCTGCCGCGGCTGGCGCGATCCGCGCACGACGGTGACACCGGAGCCGTCCGCGACGACATGTCGCAGGGCCTGCGCACCTCCGCCGTCGCGATCGTTCCGATCTCGTTCGGCTTTCTCTCCCTCGGCATCCCGCTGTGCACGCTGGTCTACGGCTCGTCCGGCGCCGGCATCCCGATGGGCTACATGCTGATGGGCTTCGGCGTGGGGCTGATCCCGTTCTCGGTGCAGTACGTCGTCCTGCGCGCCTTCTATGCGTACGAGGACACCCGCACGCCCTTCTACAACACGGTGATCGTCGCCGCCGTCAACGCCGCGGCCTCCGGTCTGTGCTTCCTGGTCCTGCCCGCCCGCTGGGCCGTGGTCGGCATGGCGGCTTCCTACGGCCTGGCCTACATCATCGGCGTGGGTGTGGCCTGGCGCCGTTTGAGCAAGCGTATGGACGGCGACCTCGACACCGCACATGTCGTCCGGACCTATGCACGGCTGGCGGGCGCCAGCATCCCGGCCACGATCATCTCGGGAGCCGTGGTGTACGGCATCATGCAGGCGCTCGGCAGCGGGTTCCTCGGGTCGCTGGCCGCTCTGGTCGCCGGTGCTGCCGCACTTCTGGCCGTGTTCTACGTAGCTGCACGCAAAATGCGCATCGAGGAACTGAACGCCCTGGTCGGCATGGTCCGGTCGAAGCTTGGGCGTTGATTGAGCACAACCATCGACTGCCACCGTGTGTCGTGCATAGTGGCGGACTGTGGGCACAATTGTCTTGGCTCATTGAGCCTGCAACGGATGGGGAGGCAGGAACGACGGTGGCGGAACGGAGCACGGCTGCCGTCGACGTGGCTGACACGAGCGGTGAAGAACCGCTGACCGCCAAGGCGGGTAAGGCCACGGACGACGGTGCTAAGGCCGAAGAGGTATCCGGCAGGGAAAAGGACGCCGAGGGCACCGACGAGGAGCGTGCCGCGGCGATCGAAGCCGAGCCACCGGAGCTGCACAGCGGCCACAAGCTTGCCAGACGCTACCGCCTCGAGGAGTGCGTCACCCGTCTGGACGGATTCAGCAGCTGGCGCGCGGTCGACGAGAAGCTGCGCCGCGCCGTCGGCGTGCACATCCTGCCGGCCGACCACCCGCGGGCCCGGCCGGTACTGTCCGCCGCCCGTTCCTCGGCGCTGTTGGGCGACCCCCGGTTCGTCCAGGTCCTCGACGCCGTCGAGGAGAACGACCTCGTCTATGTGGTCCATGAGTGGCTGCCGGACGCCACCGAGCTCACCACGGTGCTCGCCAACGGCCCGCTGGAGCCGCACGACGCCTACCAGCTCGTCAGCCAGGTCTCCCAGGCCATGGCCGCCGCGCACCGCGAGGGCCTGTCCCATCTGCGGATCACGCCCGGCTCGGTGCTGCGTACGGAGTCCGGGCAGTACCGCATCCGTGGGCTGGCCGTCATGGCCGCGCTGCGCGGCATCACCTGCGAGCACCCGCAGCGCACGGACACAGAGGCGATCGGGGCGCTGCTCTACGCCGCGCTGACCCAGCGCTGGCCCTACGAGAACGACGCGCATGGCCTCACCGGCCTGCCCAAGGGCGTCGGGCTGATCGCACCCGACCAGGTGCGCGCCGGGGTGCACCGCGGGCTGTCCGAGCTCGCCATGCGCGCTTTGATCAACGATGGCGCCACGGCCTCCCGCCAGGAGCAGCCGTGCACCACCCCGGAGGAGCTGGCCAAGGCCGTGGCGGCCATGCCGCGTATCCGGCCTCCGGAGACCTCCTTCACCACACCTCCGCCGTATCAGCGCACGGGATACCAGCAGGGCAACTATCGGCAGCCGTCGGCTCGCCCCGCCCAGGCGAGCCATGCGACCCAGCCTGTCGCCGCTCCGCCTCCCCCGCTGCAGAGCCGCACCGGCCGTGCGCTGAAGTGGTCCGTCTCCGCGCTGCTCATCGCGGCGCTGGGACTGGGTAGCTGGCAGCTGGCGGACACCCTGCTGAAGCGGGAGAACGACCAGGACGATCCGGGTAACGCACAGCCGAGCAACGGCGCGGCCAAGAAGTCCAAGGGCAAGCCGATCAAGATCGTGGAGGCCGGGGAGTACTACCCCGACGGCCAGCCGCAGCACGCGAATCAGGCGCAGGACACAGTCGACGGGAATCCCAGCACCTACTGGGGCAGCAAGGGCTACCGCGAGGGCCCTGATCTGAATCCGGCCTTCAAGAAGGGCGTCGGCCTCGTCTACGACCTCGGCTCACAACAGCAGATAAGCGAGGCGTCGATCGGGCTTCATTACACCGGCGATCACACGACCGTGAACCTCTATGCGGCCGATTCGCTCTCCGCTTCCCAGCCGCTCAGCTCCATGCGCCGGCTCGGAACGGGCAGGACCTCGGGCTCGACTGCCAAGGTCAAGCTGAAGCAGCCGGCAAAGGCGCGCTACGTCGTCGTGTGGATCACCGCGATGCCGTATGCGCCGGGTGATGGGTACAGCAGCGCCGGGTACCGGCAGGGTGTGACAGAGGTGTCCTTTACCAGCTGAGCAGCTGGTAAAGGCGGCACGGCTGTCCAGGGCAGTATGTGGGGCTCCGAGGTCCGGCAATCCGGGCGGAGCCCCACACTCTTGAGTTCAGCCTGTGTGTGGACCGCCCACGTGAGAACGGCGCATATCGGCCACCCGCCTGCACACCGTCGCCTTTCGACAGCATTTACTTTCGTGACCTGGCGGGCTTCAATTGGACCGAGATCAGGCAGCTACGGCCGGGGGGCCCGTGTCCACCGACAGCGACAAGGCTTCGACACCAACCGACGCCGATCTCCTTGCCCTGCATGTAAAGGGCGACCCTGACGCGTTCGGGGAGATCGTCCGGCGCCATCGCGACCGGCTCTGGGCGGTGGCACTGCGCACCCTCAGTGATCGCGAAGAGGCCGCCGACGCCGTGCAGGATGCTCTGGTCTCCGCCTATCGCGCAGCCCACACCTTCCGCGGGCAGTCCGCCGTGACGACCTGGCTGCACCGCATCACGGTCAATGCCTGTCTCGACCGGGCCCGTAAGGCTGCCTCACGGCGCACCTCGCCCATCGCCGAGACCGAGCGGCTGGAGCAGCTTCTCGAACCCGAGGAATCCGCCGCGGCACCCGCCGAGCGCCAGGATCTGCACCGGGAGCTGCTGAGTGCCCTCCGCACCCTTCCCGAGGAACAGCGTGCCGCTCTCGTCCTCGTCGACATGCAGGGCTACCCCGTCGCGGAAGCGGCGGCGATCCTGGACATCCCCACCGGCACGGTGAAAAGCCGCTGTGCACGGGGCCGCGCTCGGCTCCTCCCCTTGGTCACCCATCTGCGCGCCGACAACGGGGATAGCAAACCCGCGAGCGGGGGAAGGAACCGGGCGCAGGGGACATCCGTCCCACCGACGGCAGGGCCGAACGACACAGGTGCCGTGAAGGGCGGAGGTGGGCGAGCGTGACGTCGACGACCGGCACGGGTGAGCACCCCACAGGTGAGCACCCGGAAGTCTCCGAGATCTCTGACCTCACGGACGGGCTGCTCTCTCCCTCCCGCAGCGCGGATGTGCGGCATCATCTCGCCGGCTGCCCGCTGTGCGATGACGTCTATGCGTCCCTGGAAGAAATCCGGGCGCTGCTCGGCACCCTCCCCGGCCCGATCCGCATGCCGGCCGACGTTGCCGGCCGCATCGATGCCGCCCTCGCCGCCGAGGCGCTGCTGGACGCCAGGACTCCCGCTGCCGGGGCTCGTGTTTCACGTGAAACAGCCACCGCCACCGTCGCGGTTTCACGTGAAACCGACGACGCGCCCCCCAGCCGTTCCATGCCGACCACCCGGCCCACCGGACGGCCCCGGCGATCCTCTGGGCCAGGTCGCCCGTCGCCACGCGGCCGCTCGTCTCGTTCGCGGCGCTGGCCCCGGATTCTGCTCGGCAGCGCCGCAGCCGCGGCGGTCTTCAGCTTCGGCGGCCTGCTCATCCAGAACGCCGCCGTCGATGGCACCCAGGCAGGCCACCATGGCCGGGCCACCGCCACCCCCGAGAAGACCACGGAGGGTGCAGCCGCTCTGACCGCCGCCAGCCTTGGATCGCATGTACACGATCTGCTGGCGTCAAAGGGCTCACACAAGTCTCCGGACATCGGCACCCGAACCTTTCCCGAGTCGACGCTGCGCGGTGGCGCCGACACCATTCCGTCGTGCGTCCGCCTGGGCACCGGGCGCACGGAAGCGCCGCTCGCATCCAGCCACACCCGGTACCAGGGCAAGGACGCCTACCTGGTGGTGCTGCCGGATCCGTCCGATGCGAAGCGCGTCTCTGCCTATGTCGTCAGTTCCTCCTGCGTCTCCGCCACGCCACCGGTTCCCGGAAAGGTCCTGCTGTCTCACTCGTACCAGCGAGACTGAGCGACGAGCAGTCCGCTGTGGCACTCCGGGAATGCTCGCCCCGTAGGATCCGTTGGGTGGGGTGAGAGTTCCGAGAGCCCCAGCAAGCAGTCGGCAGAGACAAGGAAGACACCCGTGAGCGACGTCCGCAACGTGATCATCATTGGCTCCGGGCCCGCGGGCTATACCGCAGCGCTCTACACCGCCCGCGCGTCCCTGAAGCCGCTGGTCTTCGAAGGTGCCGTCACCGCCGGAGGCGCGCTGATGAACACCACTGACGTGGAGAACTTCCCCGGTTTCCGCGACGGCATCATGGGGCCGGACCTGATGGACAACATGCGTGCCCAGGCGGAACGCTTCGGCGCCGAGCTTGTGCCGGACGACATCGTCTCGGTCGACCTCTCCGAGGAGATCAAGACCGTCACGGACACCGCTGGAAATGTGCACCGGGCTAAGACCGTGATTGTCAGCACCGGATCCCAGCACCGCAAGCTCGGCCTGCCCCGTGAGGACGAGCTGTCCGGCCGTGGCGTCTCCTGGTGCGCCACCTGCGACGGGTTCTTCTTCAGGGACCAGGACATCGCCGTCATCGGGGGTGGCGACACCGCGATGGAGGAGGCCACCTTCCTCTCCCGCTTCGCCAGGTCGGTCACGGTCGTTCACCGCCGTGACACCCTGCGGGCGAGCAAGGCGATGCAGGATCGTGCCTTCGCCGACCCGAAGATCAAGTTTGTGTGGGACAGCGAGGTCGCCGAGGTCCACGGAGAGGGCAAGCTCTCGGGTCTGACGCTGCGCAACCTCAAGACCGGCAAGACTTCCGAGCTGCCCGTCACCGGCCTCTTCATCGCGATCGGCCACGACCCGCGGACCGAGCTGTTCAAGGGTCAGCTGAATCTCGACGACGAGGGCTACCTCAAGGTCGATGCGCCCAGCACCCGGACCAACCTGACGGGCGTCTTCGCCGCCGGCGATGTTGTCGACCACACCTACCGCCAGGCGATCACCGCGGCCGGCACGGGCTGCTCCGCCGCCCTCGACGCCGAGCGGTACCTCGCTGCGCTGTCGGACAGCGAGGCGTCCGAGCCGGACAAGACCGCTTCCGTCTGATCCGCGCACCCAGCTTTCCCACCACCCACCCAGTAAGGAGATTGCCATGGCCGGCGCCACGGTGACCGTCACGGACGACAACTTCGAAGAGGTCGTCCTCAAGAGCGACAAGCCCGTCCTCGTGGACTTCTGGGCCACCTGGTGCGGCCCGTGCCGCCAGGTCGCCCCGTCCCTGGAGGCGATTGCCGCCGAGCACGACGAGATCGTCATCGCCAAGCTGAACACCGACGAGAACCCGGCAACCACCGCCAAGTACGGCGTCATGTCGATCCCGACCATGAACGTCTACCAGGGCGGCGAGGTCGTGAAGACCATCGTCGGTGCCAAGCCGAAGGCTGCGATCGAGCGCGACCTGTCGGACTACCTCGCCTGAGTCGCGCCACCACGTTTCACGGGAAACGGGCCTGCCCCCACCGAAGGGGCAGGCCCGTTCTCTGTTTCACGGGAAACCACATGCCTCAGAGCGGTCGCAGGGCCGGTTCCTTCTGCACAGCTCCCAGCAGGCGGTCGATGGCCAGCTCGACATCTTCCTTCCACGAGATCGTGGTCCGCAGCTCAAGGCGTAGCCGGGGAAAGCGGGGATGGGGCCGTACGGTCTTGAAGCCAACCGCCAGGAGATGATCGGCGGGCAGCACACATGCCGGCTCGCTCCAGCGGGCATCACCGAAGGCCTCGATGGCTTTGAAGCCACGCTGGATGAGGTCCTTGGCGACCGTCTGGACCATCACCCGCCCGAGCCCCTGGTCTTGGTAGCCGGGGATCAGCCACGCTGTCAGCAGCTGCACTGCGTCCGGTGAGACCGGGCTGGTGGGGAAGGCCGTGGACCGCGGCACATACGCCGGCGGGGCGTACATCACGAACCCGACGGGCACCTCGTCGACATAGACCACCCGTCCGCAGGACCCCCACTCCAGCAGTACTGCCGAGATCCAGGCTTCCTTCTCGAGCTCGGGGCGGCCCGCCTTTACCGCGGCCTCGCCGCTGACGGGGTCGAGCTCCCAGAAGACACAGGAGCGGCAGCGCTTGGGGAGGTCCGGAAGGTTGTCCAACGTGAGCGGTACGAGCCGACGGCCCATGGAACCAGGTCCTCGCTTCCCTCGCCTGCCACACCACGAAGCGCCGTCAGCGCCGCCTGCTCTCTGAGCAGACCACCAACGAATCCTCCGACAGCTGCGAGGCCGAACCCCGCTGCCAACAGTCCGGTGCGGCTCACCGATTGCATGGCCCTCTCCTCGGTGTGAGGTGTCTCCACATGGATGCGTGCCATACCCGAACGCATCGTATCCACCCTTTACGGGCACGGGTACCGCAAGAGAGCAAAGGGCGGGCCGTGTTCCGGTATGCACTCCGGAACACGGCCCGCCCAGGAGCCGAGAGCATCAGCTCACTCTTCTTCGTTGTTCTCCTCGGCCAGCGACTGACCCAGGACACGCCCCTCGCCAGGAGCGAGCGTGCCGAGGATGCGCTCCAGATCGTCTATCGAGGCGAACTCGACGACGATCTTTCCCTTCTTCTGCCCCAGGTCGACCTTCACCCGGGTCTCAAAGCGGTCGGACAGCCGGGAGGCCAGACCCGTGAGCGCGGGGGACACCCGGGTACCCGCACGGGGCCCCTTGGCCTTGCTCGCGCTCTGGGGGGCCGACCCCATCAGCGTCACGATCTCCTCGACGGAACGGACCGACAGCCCCTCTGCCACGATGCGGCGCGCGAGGTGGTCCTGCTCTTCCGAGTCCTCCACGGAAAGCAGAGCGCGGGCGTGTCCTGCGGAGAGCACACCTGCGGCGAGCCGCTTCTGTACGGACGGCGAGAGCTTCAGCAGCCGCAGCGTGTTGGAGACCTGCGGGCGCGAACGCCCGATCCGGTCGGCCAGCTCGTCATGCGTGCACTTGAAGTCCTTCAGCAACTGGTCGTAGGCGGCTGCCTCTTCCAGCGGGTTGAGCTGTGCCCGGTGGAGATTCTCCAGAAGCGCATCGAGCAGCAGCTTCTCATCGTCCGTGGCCCGAACGATCGCGGGAATCTTTTCCAGGCCGGCCTCACGGCACGCCCGCCAGCGGCGCTCACCCATGATGAGCTCATACCGCCCCGGTCCCGTCTGCCGGACCACGACCGGCTGGAGGAGGCCCACCTCCTTGATGGAGGTGACCAGCTCGGCAAGGGCGTCCTCGTCGAAGACATCACGCGGCTGGCGCGGGTTCGGCTTGATCGCGTCCAGCGGCACCTCGGCGAAGTGCGCTCCTGCCACTTCTGAGACACCCGCCGACGTTGCCGCCGGCCCGGCCGGTGCTTCCGTTTCACGTGAAACACCGTGCGTCGGCAGCGATGCCACCTTGGCGGCCGCTACTCCTCGCTCCGGGGCCAAGACCGGTGCGGACGACGGTGACGCCGCTCCCTGCCCCGCAGGCCCGGCGTGGTCCGTGCTCTGCGGTGCCGCGGGGATCAGCGCACCGAGCCCACGGCCCAGGCCTCTACGTCGTTCGCTCACTGAGTCCCCTCCGAGATGCTCTGCTGTGCTTCATAGTTGACGCTGAGGCCCTGGCCCCCGGTCTGCGGGGCCCCACGCAACGCGATCTCTCGGGCCGCTTCGAGGTAGGAAAGCGAGCCACTGGATCCCGGGTCATAGGTGAGCACCGTCTGCCCATAGCTGGGGGCCTCGGAGATGCGCACCGATCGGGGGATGCTCGTACGGAGCACCTCGTGGCCGAAGTGACTGCGCACCTCGTCGGCGACCTGGGAGGCCAACCGGGTGCGCCCGTCGTACATAGTGAGCAAGATCGTCGAGACATGGAGCTTGGGGTTGAGATGCCCCCGCACCAGGTCGACGTTCCGGAGCAGCTGGCCGAGCCCCTCAAGCGCGTAGTACTCGCACTGAATCGGGATCAGTACCTCGGCGCCAGCTACCAGAGCGTTCACTGTCAGCAGTCCGAGCGAGGGCGGGCAGTCGATGAAGATGTAGTCCAGCGGCTGTTCATACGCCTGGATGGCCCGGTCGAGGCGGCTCTCGCGGGCCACCAGCGAGACCAGCTCGATCTCCGCACCGGCCAGATCGATGGTGGCGGGCGCACAGAACAGGCCCTCCACATCCACGACCGGCTGCACGACGTCGGAGAGTGGCCTGCTCTCCACCAGTACGTCATAGATGGAAGGCACTTCGGAGTGATGGTCGATCCCCAGCGCCGTCGACGCATTGCCCTGGGGATCAAGATCGACCACCAGAACCCGTGCTCCGTGCAGGGCCAAGGAGGCTGCCAGGTTCACCGTGGTCGTGGTCTTGCCGACCCCGCCCTTCTGGTTGGCAACCACCATGACCCGCGTCTGTTCAGGCCGGGGCAGCCCCTCACCCGCGCGGCCAAGTGCCTCTACCGCCAGCTGAGCTGCACGACCGATCGGGGTGTCGTCCATCGGGGGCGGCGTTTCACGTGAAACGTCGTCCCCGAACGACTCGTTACGGGGACCGGGGACCGGATCGGTCATCGGTCCCGCGATGTTGGCGTCGGACCGCAAGGATTCACTCTCCTCGACATCAGGCTCGCAATGTTCAGAGCCTGCCATGCTTTCGGTGTCGTGAACCAGTGAGGTCCGTTCTCCTGTGGACGAATCCACTTCTGTGGATACTTCGCTGACCCTTGCGGGCCTACGGTCGCGCGGCGCGGCGGCCGCACGACCTCGGTCGATGATCCCTTGCAGCAGAGAACGACGTTTCACGTGAAACACGATGCCAGCGTCGCGCCTGAATTAGCCGCGACACTCCGTCTTGCGTCGTTTTGATGGCATTTACGAGATTCGCCCGTTCCTTTCTTTGCGGAACGGCACACCCGGGCCATCGAGGCCAGCCTGTAGTGCTCCGGCACCAGGGCGTCAGCGTCGGCGGCCCCTCGATACACGGCCCACCCGCGCCGCCTTCGCCCGCTTGGCAGCGAAGCGCACACCGCCGGGGCTCTCGCCCACCTCGACCCGCACGACGGTCGACGGCGGATCCACGATGCCCTCACCCACGTGCACCACCGATGTCTCCACCACACCCAGCTTGCTCAGCGCCGCCCGGGCTCCCTTGAGCTCCTCCTCCGCCGCATCGCCCTTGAGCGCCAGCATCTCGCCGTATGGACGCAGCAGCGGAACGCCCCAGCCGGCCAACCGGTCGAGCGGGGCGACGGCACGCGCCGTCACCACATGCACCTGGGGAAGCTTGCCCATGACCTCTTCGGCCCGCCCGCGCACGACGGTGACATGGTCCAGCCCGAGCAGCTCGACGACCTCCTGGAGGAAGTTCGTACGCCGCAGCAGTGGCTCCAGCAGCATGATCTTCAGGTCCGGGCGTACCAGAGCCAGCGGGATACCGGGCAGCCCGGCCCCCGATCCCACATCGCAGACCGAGACGCCCTCGGGCACCACCTCGGAGAGCACAGCGCAGTTCAACAGATGCCGCTCCCACAGCCGCGGCACCTCGCGCGGGCCGATGAGCCCCCGCCGCACCCCGGCGTCGGCGAGCAGTTCGCCGTACCGCACGGCCTCCGGAAAGCGCTCGCCGAAAACCTCCTCCGCCGCCTTCGGCGCAGGAGGGAGCTCCGCTGCTGCCTCCGTCACGGGAACCGCCCTTCCTTTGGACTGCTTTTCCTGCCGGGAACCCGGGTTACGCCCCCGGGATAACACAGAACGCTGACAACGTTTGGCCCCGCCTGCGAGCAGACGGGGCCAAAGAAAAACGGGAGCGCTGAGCGGTCAGGCCGGGAGAACAACCACTCGGCGCTGCGGCTCCTCGCCCTCGGACTCGCTCTGGAGCCCGGCCGCCGCCACCGCGTCGTGGACGACCTTGCGCTCGAACGGCGTCATGGGGTCGAGCTTCACCGGCTCGCCGGTGCCCTTGACCTCCTCCGCCGCCTTCGCGCCGATCTCCGCAAGCTCCTCACGCTTACGCGCTCGGAAGCCGGCGATGTCCAGCATCAGACGGCTGCGGTCACCGGTCTCACGGTGAACGGCCAGCCGGGTCAGCTCCTGCAGCGCCTCCAGCACCTCACCGTCGCGGCCCACCAGCTTCTGCAGGTCACGGCCGGTCGAGTCACTGATGATCGACACAGCGGCACGGTCGGCCTCGACATCCATGTCGATGTCGCCGTCGAGGTCAGCGATGTCCAGCAGACCCTCGAGGTAGTCGGCCGCGATCTCGCCTTCCTGCTCCAGGCGGGTCAGGGTGTCGGTGCCCTTGGTGGCAGGGGTCGTGTCCGTCACGAAAGGACTCCTTCTTACTTCTTGGACGGGTGCTTGGGGCGCTGCTGGCCCTTGCGCTGACCGGACTTGGTGGTGCGGGAGCCGGAAGCGCCGCCCTTCTCCTTGTCCTCCTGCGCGTCCTTCTTCTCCAGCGACTGCTTCTTACCGGCACCCTGACCGGCGTCCGTGCCACCCGACGCGGATCCGGCACGCGTACGGTTCTGCGCACCGCCGGCCGCACCACCGGCCGGAGCGCCGCCGGTGTGCCGCTTGGACTTCGTCTGACGCTTGGGCTGCTGGCGGTTCTGGCGCGCCTCCTCGGCGGCCTGCTTCGCCTCGACGACGACCGGGTCCTCGACGATCTTGCCCGCGACCCGCAGCCGCTCCTGGCGCTCCGCGAAGGCCTTGCTGCCCGGGGTCGGGTTACGACGGATGACGAACATCTGCTGGCCCATGGTCCACACGTTGGTGGTCAGCCAGTAGACGAGAACACCGACGGGGAAGTTGATGCCGAAGACGGCGAACATGATGGGGAAGACGTACATCAGCATCTTCTGCTGCTGCATGAACGGCGTCTTCACCGTGAGGTCGACGTTCTTGGTCATCAGCTGGCGCTGCGTGTAGAACTGCGACGCCGACATCAGGACGATCATGATGATCGTGACCACACGGACGTCGACCACAGAAGCACCGAGGCTCTGGATCTTCTCCGCGCTGTCCATGAACTTCGCCGCCAGCGGCGCACCGAAGATGTGCGCCTTCTGCGCGCTCTCCAGCAACGGCTGGTCGATGACGCCGACCGTCTTGTTCTGCGCGATGTGGCTCAGGACCTGGTACAGCGAGATGAAGAACGGCGACTGGGCCAGAATCGGGAGACAGCTCGAGAGCGGGTTGGTGCCCGTCTCCTTGTAGAGCTTCATCATCTCTTCGGACTGGCGCTGCTTGTCGTTCTTGTAGCGCTCCTGGATCGCCTTCATCTTCGGCTGAAGCGCCTGCATGTTCCGCGTCGACTTGATCTGCTTCACAAAGAGCGGGATCAGGCAGATACGGATCAGCACCACCAGCGAGACGATGGACAGACCCCACGCCGCGCCACTGTCCTTGTCAAAGATGAGGCTGTAGAGCGAGTGGAACTGGACGATGATCCAGGAAACAGCGATATAGAGGGGACCGAGGATCGTGTCCACGAATCAGGCTCCTTGGGCGTTGGGCTGAGTCTCGGGCTGGGCGACAGGCTCAGGGACGGTGGGCCCGCCCAGGCGGCTCCTCAGCCGCTGATGCCAAACCGGACGCTTCCGGGGAGGGACGTGGTCGACGCCACCGAGCGACCACGGATTGCATCGCAGGATGCGCCAGGCTGTCAGCGCAGTCCCTTTCACCGCGCCGTGCCGGTCGATGGCCGTGTAGCCATAGTGCGAGCACGACGGGTAGTACTTGCAGACCGGTCCCAGCAGGGGGCTGATGGTCCACTGGTAGATCTTGATCAAAAGCAACAGCGGGTACTTCACTGTGCGCTCCCTCCCGGGTCCCGTCCGGGGTTCCGGGGGGCGTCCCCCGGGGGATTGCAGCCTCTCGGCACCCCTCCCAGCAGCCGCTCAAGGGCGGCATCCAGGTCGCGGGCCAGCTGGTCATGATCCGCATCACCCGCGCAGGGCAGGGCCCGTACGACAACCAGGCTACCGGCGGGCAGCCGGTCCAGCCGGTCGCGCACGAGATGTCGAAGCCTGCGCTGGACCTTGTTGCGCACGACAGCGTTGCCCACTGCCTTGCTCACGACGAAACCCGCACGTGCCGGGGGAACACTTTCCCCCGACCCGTGCGGGTCCGTTGCACCACTGCGGAAATGAACGACAAGGAGCGGGCGCCCGGCCCTGCGTCCCCGGCGTACCGCGGTCGCAAAGTCCTCGCGCCGCCTCAGCCGATTCTCGGTAGGCAGCACGTCATGGACCTAGGTTCAGGCTGCTCAGGCCGACAGGCTGGAGCGGCCCTTGCCACGGCGGGACGCGAGAATCGCGCGGCCGGCGCGGGTCCGCATGCGCAGACGGAAGCCGTGGGTCTTCGCGCGGCGGCGGTTGTTCGGCTGGAAGGTGCGCTTGCTCACTCGGGGGCTCCAGGAATGCTTGTTGTCTCAAGAGAGACAGATGTGGGGCGTCGACTGGCTGTCACCGTGCGCCCACGAGTAGCTCGCAACGCCTAAGTGCACCGCTACACGACCACTTAAACGTGATCTTTGCCCATCGGAGGCAGGCGGCAGCAGCCATCGACAACTCGACCTGGTCACGGTACGCGCGGCTACGCCATCCGGTCAAACCGGCTTCTCGGCAGCGCTCACGGACCCCTTGTCAGGACACACTATGCACAGCCTGTGGACAACAACTTGAATCACCAGGCCCGCCCTGACTACCGTGGCTGAACTCCGATTCCTTCCCGCCCGTCCTGAGAATCACACATTCGTGGGACTGCTGAGAGAGCGTGCCCCGTGGCTGATGTACCTGCCGATCTTGCCGCAGTGTGGCCGCGCGTGCTCGACCATCTCCTTCGCGCGGAGGCCGACGGGCTCAAGCCCAAGGACCAGGACTGGCTCAAGCGCACCCAGCCGCTGGCGCTGGTCGCCGACACCGCGCTGCTCGCCGTCCCCAATGAGTTCGCCAAGGGTGTGCTCGAAGGTCGGCTGGCGCCGCTGATCGGGGAGGCCCTCAGCCATGAGTGCGGCCGCCCGATCCGGATCGCGATCACCGTTGACGACTCCGCCGAGGAGCTCCCGGCGCAGTCCGCACCGCCCGCGCCCCAGCACCAGGCGCCTCAGCAGCACGCTCCGCACCATCAGCAGTCGCATCAGTCACAGCAGCAGCACGATGCCTACGACGGCTACGAAGCGCGGCACGACAACCGCCATGACAGCCGTCACGACAACCGGCAGGGCTACGGACACCAGGGCGACGATCTGCCCGGCGTCCGCCCCGCCTATCCGGACTACCAGCAGCCCCGGCACGAGCCCGGAAGCTGGCCGCAGCACTCCTCCGGTATGGCCGGCGGCCCCGGCCCGCGCGAGGACTACGGCTGGCAGCAGCAGCACCTCGGCGGCTTCCCCGAGCGCGACCCCTACGCCTCCCCGTCGTCCCATGTATCGCAGCATCAGCCGCGGCAGAACGACTACCGCGGGCAGGCGCCCGACCGCAGCGGGCCGCCGCAGCACTCGGACGGTCGCTCTCCTTATGACCAGCCGCGCCGCGGCCTCTCCGAGCATCAGCCCGGCGGGCACAACGGCCGCTCGGGCGTTCCCGGCTCCGGCCCCGGCGCCGTGCTTCCCGCGCCCAGCGGTGCGCCCAGCCCGCTCGCCGCGCAGCCCGCGCCGGCCACCGGCCCCGGTGAGCCGACCGCGCGGCTGAACCCGAAGTACCTCTTCGACACCTTCGTCATCGGTGCCTCGAACCGCTTTGCGCACGCCGCCGCGGTCGCCGTCGCCGAGGCGCCGGCCAAGGCGTACAACCCGCTGTTCATCTACGGGGAATCAGGTCTCGGCAAGACCCATCTGCTGCATGCGATCGGGCACTACGCGCGGAGCCTGTACCCCGGCACCCGGGTGCGGTACGTGAGCTCGGAGGAGTTCACCAACGAGTTCATCAACTCCATCCGGGACGGCAAGGCGGACGCGTTCCGCAAGCGCTACCGCGACATGGACATCCTGCTGGTCGACGACATCCAGTTCCTGGCGAGCAAGGAGTCGACGCAGGAGGAGTTCTTCCACACCTTCAACACGCTGCACAACGCGAACAAGCAGATCGTGCTCTCCAGTGACCGGCCGCCCAAGCAGCTGGTCACCCTGGAGGACCGGCTGCGCAACCGCTTCGAGTGGGGCCTGATCACCGACGTCCAGCCGCCCGAGCTGGAGACCCGGATCGCGATTCTGCGCAAGAAGGCGGTCCAGGAGCAGCTGAATGCGCCGCCGGAGGTGCTGGAGTTCATCGCGTCCCGGATCTCACGCAACATCCGTGAGCTGGAGGGCGCGCTGATCCGGGTCACGGCGTTCGCCTCGCTCAACCGGCAGCCGGTGGACCTGGGGCTGACCGAGATCGTGCTGAAGGATCTGATCCCCGGGGGCGAGGATGCCGCGCCGGAGATCACCGCGGCCGCGATCATGGCGTCGACCGCCGACTACTTCGGGCTGACCATCGACGACCTGTGCGGCTCCTCGCGCAGCCGGGTGCTGGTCACCGCCCGCCAGATCGCGATGTATCTGTGCCGCGAGCTGACCGATCTCTCGCTGCCGAAGATCGGCGCGCAGTTCGGCGGCCGGGACCACACGACCGTGATGCACGCCGACCGCAAGATCCGCGCGTTGATGGCCGAGCGTCGCTCGATCTACAACCAGGTCACCGAGCTGACCAACCGCATCAAGAACGGCTGAGGCCGGCCACCGCTGATTCGCCGGCCACCGCAGGACGTCCGAGGGCGCTCCGGACCCGCTCCGGGAGCGCCCTTCGTCGTACCGGGCCGTTCGGCGAAGCGCCGGCGTCTGCCCGTGCCTCCCCGCGCCCTGCAGGCCGTCGAGCGAGCCGTCCCGAGCGCTCCTGAACGCGTCGCGCACCTCTCCCGAGCCGGTCCGGAGACTCTCCTGAGCCCTGCCCGTCCCCACTCCGATCCGCCCCGCCGCCATCCCAAACCTGTGGAGTACGTCTGCGGTGTTCGATTCCGCGGCTGGTCACGGTCTCCCTCCCCAGATTGGGCAAGATTCTTCCGTCCACATCCTGGGGAGGGGAAAGTTATCCCTGTGGGATCCACAGGCCGATGTTCTGACGGGGCATCGGAGGAGGTCAGCAGCGTGTGGATTTGTGGCCAACTCTCCTCCACAGGGTGTGGACAGAGATTTCGTCCACAGGAGGGGCCGCGTCTTGTCCACCGCCCGCCCACAGGCAAGCCGCTGTTGTCCCCAGCAATCCCCAGCTTCTCCACACCGCTGTCCACTGTTCGGCAACGCAACACCCGCTCTCACCGGGCCGAGTGAAAGCGGTCACACCAAGGTGGTCGGTTGGGCTGTGGGGAACGTGGGTAAAGCTGGGGACGGCGCTGGGGAGAAGTGCCTGTCTCCTGTGCATCGGGTGTGCAGAACTTCCGGCGGTCCACAGAACCGCCGGCTTTTCCACGACCGCCACCCACAGGGGCAGTGGACAAAAAAGCCGCGTTGACCTGCGCAAAAGCAGTTGTCCACGGTTTCCACAACCCCTACTACTACGACCACGGATATCTACCGGGGAACTCGTTCGGAAACGGGGCCTGTGCACAAGTTGGCCGCCGGGCGTCCGACATCGGCCGAGCCGACTTGACCCCGAGCCGCACCGACTGTCGGTGGCGTGCGTCAGACTGGTCTCCGGCAACCCAGCCGACGACGAAGGCCAGCAGGGCGAGAGCCAGCAACAGCAGGAGGCGGTTTCCGGTGAAGATCCGGGTGGAGCGCGATGTACTCGCGGAGGCAGTGGCCTGGGCGGCCAAGAGCCTCCCGGCCCGTCCGCCGGTGCCCGTCCTCGCGGGCCTGCTGCTGAAGGCGGAGGACGGCGCGCTGAGCCTCTCCGGCTTCGACTACGAGGTCTCCGCGCGGGTCTCGGTGGAAGCAGAGGTGGAAGAGGAGGGCACGGTCCTCGTCTCCGGCCGGCTGCTCGCCGACATCTGCCGTGCGCTCCCCAACCGCCCGGTGGAGATTTCCACCGACGGTGTACGAGTGACCGTCGTCTGCGGCTCCTCGCGGTTCACCCTCCACACGCTTCCTGTGGAGGAGTACCCGTCCCTGCCCACGATGCCCACCGCCACCGGCACCGTCCCCGGTGAGGTCTTCGCCGCGGCCGCCGCCCAGGTCGCCATCGCCGCCGGCCGTGACGACACCCTTCCGGTGCTCACCGGCGTACGGATCGAGATCGAGGGCGACACCGTCACCCTGGCCTCCACCGACCGTTACCGCTTCGCGGTGCGTGAGTTCCTGTGGAAGCCGGAGAGCCCGGACGCCTCCGCGGTCGCGCTGGTCCCCGCGAAGACGCTGCTGGACACCGCCAAGTCCCTGAGCAGCGGCGACACCGTCACGCTCGCGCTGTCCGGCTCCGGCCAGGGCGAGGGCCTGATCGGTTTCGAGGGCGCCGGGCGGCGGACGACGACGCGTCTGCTGGAAGGCGACCTGCCGAAGTACCGCACGCTCTTCCCGACCGAGTTCAATTCGGTCGCCGTGATCGAGACCGCCCCGTTCGTCGAGGCCGTCAAGCGTGTGGCGCTGGTGGCAGAGCGGAACACCCCGGTCCGGCTGAGCTTCGAGCAGGGTGTGCTGATTCTGGAGGCCGGCTCCAGCGACGATGCACAGGCTGTGGAGAGGGTGGACTCCGACCTGGACGGCGACGACATCTCGATTGCCTTCAACCCCGGCTTCCTCCTGGAGGGCCTGTCGGCCATCGACTCCCCGGTGGCGCAGCTGTCCTTCACGACCTCGACCAAGCCCGCGCTGCTGAGCGGCCGGCCGGCCAAGGACGCCGAGGCGGACGACGCGTACAAGTACCTGATCATGCCGGTGCGGCTCTCCGGCTGACGCCCGGACAGCGGGGGTGGCGGCTGTCCGGCGGACCCCGGACAGCGCCCTGGCCACACACCTTGTGGCGACCGGCTGAAGGGTCCCTGATGAGCGGCTGAGCCCACAGGTGTGCGCGGACCTGCGGGCGTAGGCTCGGACCCGGGTACGAACAGCAACGACTACGTGCAAAGAGGGTCTCTGATGGAGCTCGGTCTCGTCGGTCTCGGCAAGATGGGCGGCAATATGCGTGAGCGCATTCGCCGCGCCGGCCACACCGTCATCGGATACGACCGCAACCCTGACGTGGCGGATGTCAACAGCCTTCAGGGGCTGGTGGACAAGCTCAAGGGTCCGCGGGTGGTCTGGGTCATGGTGCCGGCCGGTGCCGCCACCCAGTCCACGATCGACGAGCTGGCCGAGCTGCTCTCGCCGGGCGACATCGTCGTGGACGGCGGCAACTCCCGCTGGACCGATGACGAGAAGCACGCCGAGGAGCTGAAGGCCAAGGGCATCGGCTTCGTCGACTGCGGTGTCTCCGGCGGCGTCTGGGGCCTGGAGAACGGCTATGCCCTGATGTACGGCGGCGACAAGGACGATGTCGCCAAGGTGCAGCCGATCTTCGACGCCCTCAAGCCCGAGGGGGAGTTCGGCTCGGTGCACGCCGGCAAGGTCGGCGCCGGCCACTTCGCGAAGATGGTCCACAACGGCATCGAGTACGCCATGATGCAGGCCTACGCCGAGGGCTGGGAGCTGCTGGAGAAGGTCGACTCCGTCACGGACGTGCGGGAGGTCTTCCGCTCGTGGCAGGCGGGCACGGTCATCCGTTCCTGGCTGCTCGACCTGGCCGTCAACGCACTCGACGACGACGAGCACCTGGAGAAGCTGCGCGGCTTCTCCGCCGATTCCGGTGAGGGCCGCTGGACGGTCGAGGCCGCCATCGACAACGCCGTGCCGCTGCCCGCGATCACGGCCTCGCTCTTCGCGCGGTTCGGGTCCCGTCAGGACGACTCCCCGCAGATGAAGATGATCGCCGCGCTGCGCAACCAGTTCGGTGGCCACGCGGTCGAGAACAAGAAGTAGCAAAAGCAGCAAGCACCGCAGAAGTAACAGGCAGCAAGAGCCGGGGGAGGTCGGCGTCCAGCCATGCACGTATCGCATCTGTCCCTTGCCGACTTCCGCTCGTACGCCCGGGTCGAGGTTCCGCTCGACCCGGGCGTCACGGCCTTCGTGGGCCCCAACGGGCAGGGCAAGACCAATCTGGTCGAGGCGGTCGGCTATCTCGCCACGCTCGGCAGCCACCGGGTCTCCTCGGATGCCCCGCTGGTGCGGATGGGCGCCGAGCGGGCGATCATCCGGGCCGCGGTCGTCCAGAGTGAGCGGCAGCAGCTGGTCGAGCTGGAGATCAACCCCGGCAAGGCCAACCGCGCCAGGATCAACCGGTCCTCCCAGGTCAGGCCACGGGATGTGCTGGGGATCGTCCGGACGGTGCTGTTCGCGCCGGAGGACCTGGCGCTGGTCAAGGGCGATCCGGGGGAGCGACGGCGGTTCCTGGACGAGCTGATCACCTTGCGTTCGCCGCGGATGGCGGGGGTGCGCTCGGACTACGAGCGTGTCCTCAAGCAGCGCAACACCCTGTTGAAAACCGCCGCGTTGGCGCGCAGGCACGGCGGGCGGCAGATGGATCTGTCGACGCTGGACGTGTGGGACCAGCATCTGGCACGCGCGGGCGCCGAGCTGCTGGCGCAGCGGCTCGATCTGATCGCCGCGCTGCAGCCGCTCGCGGACAAGGCCTATGAGCAGCTGGCGCCGGGCGGCGGGCCGCTGGCGCTGGAGTACCGCGGTTCGGCGGGCGAGGCGATGGCCGCCGCCTCGACCCGTGAGGAGCTGTACGGGGTGCTGCTGGCGGCGCTCGGCGAGGCCCGTAAGGGAGAGATCGAGCGCGGGGTGACGCTGGTCGGCCCGCACCGCGACGATCTGGTGCTCAAGCTGGGGCAGCTCCCGGCGAAGGGGTACGCCAGCCATGGCGAGTCCTGGTCGTATGCGCTGGCGCTGCGGCTGGCCTCGTACGACCTGCTGCGCGCCGAGGGCAATGAGCCGGTGCTCGTGCTCGACGACGTCTTCGCCGAGCTGGACACGCGGCGCCGCGAGCGGCTGGCGGAGCTGGTGGCCCCGGGCGAGCAGGTGCTGGTGACGGCCGCCGTGGACGACGATGTGCCGGGCGTTCTGGCCGGGGTGCGCTATGCGGTGTCCGACGGCGCCGCGGAGAAGGTGACTCCGTGAGCGAGGAGCAGCCCGACGGCGCCAAGCCGTCCCCTGAGCTCTCCGGTGTGGATCTGGCCCGGCAGGCGCTGGTGGCCGCCAAGGAGCAGGCGCGTGCGCGGGGCGCGGCCGCGCAGCAGAAGAAGCAGGCCAGACGCGGCGGGCTGCGCTCGGGTGCGCGGGCCGACGGCCGCGATCCGCTGCCGCTCGGTGCGGCGATCAACCGGCTGATCACGGAGCGCGGCTGGGAGACCCCGGCGGCGGTCGGCGGGGTGATGGGGCGCTGGCCGCAGCTGGTCGGGCCCGAGGTGGCGCAGCACTGTGAGCCGCAGAAGTACGACGAGGACGCCCGCGTCCTGACCGTCCAGTGCGATTCGACGGCCTGGGCGACGCAGCTGCGGCTGCTGGCCCCGACGCTGGTGGCCCGCCTCAACGAGGACCTGGGCCACGGCACCGTGAAGATGCTCAAGGTGCTGGGTCCCGGTGGCCCCGCGCGCCGTTACGGATCGCTGCGGGCACCGGGAAGCAAGGGCCCGGGCGACACCTACGGCTGAGCCCTCGGGCCTCCTTATACGGGTGAGGCGGGTGCGACTCCGCTCACGGTAGCCGCCGGTTGACAGCCGGAAGCGCTGAGTGCCCGTGTGAGCGTCCTGAGGCCCCTTCTCGGATATGGGGAGTCGGCGGACGCCAGTTCAGGGCGGCACATGACGACTCAGGTGCCTGCAAACCCCCATGAGTGTCGGCGCTACCGGTAGACTGGTGGCAATCCCGCCCACTCGCGGAACATGTCGAACGACGTAGCCGCTCCCGCCTGTCCTCCCAGGGGTGATCCCCACAGGCGCGGAAGGGCTCGTGCTGTGCCAGAAAGGGCGCTTCGTGGCCGACTCCGGCGACCTCAACGAGAACAACACAGCTTCTACTGAAGAGGGGGTTCCTGCCGGCGCCATGGGCGACTCCTCGGTGGAGAAGTCGTACGACGCCAGCGCGATCACCGTCCTTGAGGGCTTGGACGCGGTCCGTAAGCGCCCTGGCATGTACATCGGCTCGACGGGCGAGCGTGGTCTGCACCACCTCGTGCAAGAGGTCGTCGACAACTCCGTCGACGAGGCGATGGCGGGTCACGCCGACACCATCGAGGTGACGATCCTGCCCGACGGTGGCGTGCGCGTGATCGACAACGGTCGCGGCATCCCCGTCGGCATCGTGCCTTCGGAGGGCAAGCCGGCCGTCGAGGTCGTGATGACCGTCCTGCATGCGGGCGGCAAGTTCGGCGGTGGCGGCTATGCCGTCTCCGGTGGTCTGCACGGCGTCGGTGTCTCGGTCGTCAACGCGCTGTCGAGCAGGGTCTCGGTCGAGGTCCGGAGCGACGGCTACCGGTGGACGCAGGACTACAAGCTGGGGGTGCCGACGGCTCCGCTGGCGAAGAACGAGGCCGTCGACACCACGGGCACCTGCGTCACGTTCTGGGCGGACCCGGACATCTTCGAGACGACCGAGTACTCCTTCGAGACGCTCTCCCGGCGCCTCCAGGAGATGGCGTTCCTCAACAAGGGCCTGACGATCTCGCTGACGGACGAGCGCGCGGACCATGTGGACGAGGAGGGCAAGCCGCTCTCGGTGCGGTACCACTACGAGGGCGGCATCGTCGACTTCGTGAAGTACCTCAACTCCCGCAAGGGCGAGCTGGTGCACCCCACCGTCATCAGCGTGGAGGCCGAGGACAGGGAGCGGCTGCTCTCGGTCGAGCTCGCGATGCAGTGGAACACCCAGTACAGCGAGGGTGTCTACAGCTTCGCGAACACCATCCACACCCATGAGGGCGGCACCCACGAAGAGGGCTTCCGCGCCGCGCTGACGGGCCTGATCAACCGCTATGCGCGCGACAAGAAGCTGCTGCGGGAGAAGGACGACAACCTCACGGGTGAAGACATCCGCGAGGGTCTGACGGCGATCATCTCGGTCAAGCTCGGCGAGCCGCAGTTCGAGGGCCAGACCAAGACGAAGCTGGGCAACACCGAGGCCAAGACCTTTGTGCAGAAGGTCGTCCACGAGAACCTCACGGACTGGCTGGACCGCAACCCCAACGAGGCCGCGGACATCATCCGCAAGGGCATCCAGGCGGCGACCGCCCGCGTGGCGGCCCGTAAGGCGCGCGATCTGACCCGCCGCAAGGGCCTGCTGGAGACGGCGTCGCTGCCGGGCAAGCTGAGCGACTGCCAGTCCAACGACCCCGAGAAGTGCGAGATCTTCATCGTCGAGGGTGACTCCGCCGGCGGCTCGGCCAAGTCCGGCCGTAACCCGGAGTACCAGGCGATCCTGCCGATCCGAGGCAAGATCCTCAACGTCGAGAAGGCCAGGGTCGACAAGATCCTGCAGAACAACGAGGTCCAGGCACTGATCTCGGCGTTCGGCACGGGCGTGCACGAGGACTTCGACATCGCGAAGCTCCGCTATCACAAGATCATCCTGATGGCGGACGCCGACGTCGACGGTCAGCACATCAACACCCTGCTGCTCACCTTCCTCTTCCGCTTCATGCGGCCGCTGGTCGAGGCGGGGCACGTCTACCTCTCCCGCCCGCCGCTGTACAAGATCAAGTGGGGCCGGGACGACTTCGAGTACGCCTACTCCGACACGGAGCGGGACGCGCTGATCGAACTCGGCAAGCAGAACGGCAAGCGGATCCGCGAGGACTCGATCCAGCGGTTCAAGGGTCTCGGTGAGATGAACGCCGAGGAGCTGCGCATCACGACCATGGACATCGACCACCGGGTCCTCGGTCAGGTCTCGCTGGACGACGCGGCCCGTGCGGACGACCTGTTCTCCGTGCTGATGGGCGAGGACGTCGAGGCGCGCCGCTCGTTCATCCAGCGCAACGCCAAGGACGTCCGCTTCCTCGACATCTGAGCCCTGTCGGCCCGAACAACAGCCGCAGCTCGAAAGGACTTTGAACCACCATGGCCGACGAGAACCCCCCTGTGACCCCGGACGGCGTGACCGCCGAGGGCGCGCCCGCCGCCATCGAAGGCGTGGGGATGCGTGTCGAGCCCGTCGGGCTCGAAACGGAGATGCAGCGCTCCTACCTCGACTACGCGATGTCCGTCATCGTCTCGCGTGCGCTGCCCGATGTGCGTGACGGCCTCAAGCCGGTGCACCGCCGGGTGCTGTACGCGATGTACGACGGCGGCTACCGCCCCGAAAAGGGCTTCTACAAGTGCGCCCGCGTCGTCGGCGACGTCATGGGTACGTACCACCCGCACGGCGACTCCTCCATCTACGACGCCCTGGTGCGCCTGGCGCAGCCGTGGTCGATGCGGATGCCGCTGGTGGACTCCAACGGCAACTTCGGTTCTCCGGGCAACGACCCGGCCGCGGCCATGCGGTACACCGAGTGCAAGATGAAGCAGCTGTCGATGGAGATGCTCCGGGACATCGACGAGGAGACCGTCGACTTCCAGGACAACTACGACGGCCGTAACCAGGAGCCGACGGTCCTGCCGGCGCGCTTCCCCAACCTGCTGATCAACGGCTCGGCCGGTATCGCGGTCGGCATGGCCACCAACATCCCGCCGCACAACCTGCGTGAGGTCGCGGCCGGCGCCCAGTGGGCGCTGGAGCACCCCGAGGCCTCCAGCGAGGAGCTGCTGGACGCGCTGATGGAGCGCATCAAGGGCCCCGACTTCCCCACCGGCGCGCTGGTCGTGGGCCGCAAGGGCATCGAGGAGGCGTACCGCACCGGCCGCGGTTCCATCACGATGCGTGCCGTGGTCGCCGTCGAGGAGATCCAGAACCGCCAGTGCCTGGTGGTCACGGAGCTGCCGTACCAGACCAACCCGGACAACCTCGCGCAGAAGATCGCCGACCTGGTCAAGGACGGCAAGATCGGCGGCATCGCGGACGTCCGCGACGAGACCTCCTCGCGTACGGGCCAGCGCCTGGTGATCGTCCTCAAGCGGGACGCGGTCGCCAAGGTCGTCCTCAACAACCTCTACAAGCACACCGATCTGCAGTCGAACTTCGGCGCGAACATGCTCGCCCTGGTCGACGGGGTGCCGCGCACGCTGTCGCTGGACGCATTCATCCGCAACTGGGTGACGCACCAGGTCGAGGTCATCGTCCGCCGGACGAAGTTCCGGCTGCGCAAGGCCGAGGAGCGGGCGCACATCCTGCGCGGTCTGCTCAAGGCGCTGGACGCCATCGACGAGGTCATCGCGCTGATCCGGCGCAGTGAGACGGTCGAGGTGGCGCGCGAGGGCCTGATGGGCCTGCTGACCATCGACGAGATCCAGGCGAACGCGATCCTGGAGATGCAGCTGCGCCGGCTGGCCGCCCTGGAGCGCCAGAAGATCACCTCCGAGCACGACGAGCTGCAGCGCAAGATCGGCGAGTACAACGCGATCCTGGCCTCCCCGGAGCGGCAGCGCCAGATCATCAGCGAGGAACTCGCCGCGATCGTCGAGAAGTTCGGCGACGACCGGCGCAGCAAGCTGGTGCCCTTCGAGGGCGACATGTCCATCGAGGACCTGATCGCCGAGGAGGACATCGTCGTCACGATCTCCCGTGGCGGCTATGTGAAGCGGACGAAGACCGACGACTACCGCTCGCAGAAGCGCGGCGGCAAGGGCGTACGGGGCACGAAGCTCAAGGAAGACGACATCGTCGACCACTTCTTCGTCTCCACGACCCACCACTGGCTGCTGTTCTTCACGAACAAGGGCCGGGTCTACCGCGCCAAGGCGTACGAACTCCCCGACGCGGGGCGGGACGCGCGGGGTCAGCATGTGGCCAATCTCCTCGCCTTCCAGCCGGACGAGCAGATCGCGCAGATCCTGGCGATCCGCGACTACGAGGCCACGCCGTATCTGGTGCTCGCCACCAAGGCCGGCCTGGTGAAGAAGACGCCGCTCAAGGACTACGACTCGCCGCGCTCCGGCGGTGTCATCGCGATCAACCTGCGGGAGCAGGAGGACGGCACGGACGACGAGCTGATCGGCGCCGAGCTGGTCTCGGAGAGCGACGACCTGCTGCTGATCAGCAAGAAGGCCCAGTCCATCCGCTTCACGGCGACGGACGACGCGCTGCGCCCGATGGGCCGGGCCACCTCCGGCGTGAAGGGCATGAGCTTCCGCGCGGACGACGAGCTGCTCTCGATGAATGTGGTCCGCGCCGGGACGTTCGTCTTCACCGCCACGGATGGCGGGTACGCCAAGCGCACCGCGGTCGACGAGTACCGCGTCCAGGGCCGCGGCGGCCTGGGCATCAAGGCCGCCAAGATCGTGGAGGACCGGGGCTCGCTGGTCGGAGCGCTGGTCGTCGAGGCGACCGACGAGATCCTCGCGATCACGCTCAGCGGTGGCGTGATCCGTACGCGGGTCAACGGAGTCCGTGAGACCGGCCGTGACACCATGGGCGTTCAACTGATCAACCTGGGCAAGCGTGATGCCGTCGTCGGCATCGCACGGAACGCCGAGGCCGGTCGTGAAGCCGAAGAGGTCGACGGGGGCGACATGCCCGACGAGGCCGACGCGGCCGAGGAGACCGTGCCGACGGAGGCCGAGGGCGAGCAGCCCGCGGCGGAGTAGCACGAGGAGTAGGTCGTGAGTGGAGCCACGGGCGCTGCGGCGGGTGGATCGGGAGCCGAGAAGGACTCCCCGTCCGGACCCGCAACCGTGACGGATGACAGCGCCCGTGGCTCCGCCGTTTCTGACACCGGCCCCCGTGACGAGGGCTCGCACCAGGGGGGACCCGTGACCGATACCCGTCAGCCGCAGCCACAGCCCCGGCAGCAGCCCCAGGGGCAGGCAGAGGGCGGCTCCCAGCAGCCGTACCAGCCGCCTCAGGCGTATCCCACCGGCGGTGGGCAGGGCGGCGGGCAGGCGGTGCGCCGGCCGCGTACGGGCGCCCGTACGGCCCCGCGGACCCGCAAGGCCCGGCTGCGGGTGGCGCGCGCCGATCCGTGGTCGGTCATGAAGGTCAGCTTTCTGCTCTCCATCGCGCTGGGCATCTGCACGGTCGTGGCCGCCGCGGTGCTGTGGATGGTCATGAACGCGATGGGCGTCTTCTCCACGGTCGGCGGGACGATCAGCGAGGCCACCGGCTCCAGTGACGGCGCGGGCTTCGATCTGCAGTCGTTCCTGTCGCTGCCGCGGGTGCTGCTGTTCACGTCGATCATCGCGGTGATCGATGTGGTGCTGGCGACCGCGCTGGCCACGCTCGGCGCGTTCATCTACAACCTGTCGGCGGGCTTCGTCGGCGGTGTGGAGCTCACCCTCGCCGAGGACGAGTGATCCCCTCCGGGAGGGCGTTCGGGAGGCTCCCCGAACCGATTTTGGGAACGCCTCTGAAGTGCGCTAATCTTTCGGTGCAGCGAACGCGCGGCTATAGCTCAGACGGTTAGAGCGCTTCCCTGATAAGGAAGAGGCCCCAGGTTCAAGTCCTGGTAGCCGCACAGCACAATCGGCCCGGCCGGGGAACTCCCCGGCCGGGCCGATTCGTTGTACGGAGGCGGAAGTTGGCTCGCGGCAGAGCCCTCGGACGAGGTGTTGCCGACCGCGGGCTAGGTAACCGATCGGTATCGGCCGGTGTGTATCATCGGCCGACATAGGTCCCCTACGTCAACGAAAGACGAGGTCGCGCGGTGAAGAAGCTTCTCCTGGTCGCACTGGCCGCCATCGGCGGGCTCCTCGTGTACCGCCAGATCCAGGCGGATCGCGCCGAGCAGGATCTGTGGACGGAGGCGACCGACTCCGTGCCCGCAGGTTCGGGTGTCTGAGACCCCCCACAGCACAGTTCGTTCGTACGGACCCCGATTGCCCCTGGGTGATCGGGGTTTCGTGCGTCCGGGGGCGGGCGGGGCGGCCTGTGGTGGGGGTGCCGGCGTCCGTGCCGGGTGGCTGGATGTCGTTGCGGGACCGTGACGGCACCCCTCTTGAGTTTGCTATAGCACACCATTAGATTGCAACAGCAAAGTCTGTGATGTGGCCGCAGGGCACAAGGGGGAGCAGGACATGGCACAACGACCACGCAGAGGGGCGGTGGCGTTGCTCGCGGGGCTGTTGCTGGCCCTGACCGCCGGGCCACTTCAGGCCACCGCGGCCACACCGGCCAGGGCGCCGGCCGCCGACGGCACCGGAATGGTGATGGTGCTCGACTCGTCCGGCTCGATGGCCGGGAACGACGGATCCGGCAGCACCCGGATCGACTCCGCCCGCAAGGCTGTCGGCACGGTCGTCGACGCCCTGCCCGACGGCTACCCCACCGGCCTGCGGGTCTACGGCGCCGACAAGCCCAAGGGCTGTGACGACACCCGGCTCGCCCAGCCGGTCGCCGCCCTCGACCGGGCGGGCCTCAAGCGGGCCGTCGCGGGCGTCCTACCCAAGGGCGACACCCCCATCGGGCTCTCCCTGCGCAAGGCGGCCGACGACCTTCCCGGGCCCGCCGGCGGATCGATCGGCAAGCGTACGATCCTGCTGATCTCCGACGGCGAGGACAACTGCCACGCACCGCCGCCCTGCAAGGTCGCCGCCCAACTCGCCGCCTCCGGCGTCGATCTGCACATCGATGCCATCGGCTTCCAGGTGGCCGGCACGGCACGCGCTCAGCTGGAGTGCATCGCCAAGGCCGGCAACGGGCGCTACTACGACGCACCGGACGCCAGGGCGCTCGCCCGCCAGCTCCAGCGGGCCGGCCAACTCTCGGCGGACGGCTACCGCTTCAAGGGGAAGCAGGTGCGCGGCACGGCGAGCGGAAGCGGTGCACCACGCATCGTCCCCGGGCAGTATCTGGACTCCATCGGGCCCAACGAAGAGCGGTACTACGCGACTGATCTGGACGCCGCCTCGACGGCCGACTTCTCGGCGACCGTGGTGCCCCAGCCCGGCGCGGCCATCGACTCCCTCGATACGCTGCACACCCGGATCGCGTACGGCACCGACAGCTCCTGTGACTCCACCTCCGAGCTGTTCGGACAGCACGAGGGCGCAACACCGCTGACCTCGGGCGTCAGCCGCATCCCCACGCAGAGCGGCACCGGCGGCTGCGACAAGGCCGGGCGGTACTGGCTGGTCGTCGAGCGCAAGGCCGCCAAGGGATCGGACGCCGCACGGTGGCCGATGGAGCTGATGTTTCACGTGGAACATCCGCTGAGGAAAGGCGTCACGCCTGCGCAGTCGGAGCCGGAGTACGGTGCGGGCGGCAAGGACGCCACACTGCCCACCAGCGCCCCCAAGGACGTCACCGGCGGTACCGGCTTCAACGACGCCCGTACGCTGCGCCAGGGCGTCTGGCGGGACAAGGTTCTGCCGGCGCAGACCGTTTGGTACAAGGTGCCGGTCGGCTGGGGCCAGCAACTGCGCTACGACGTGGAGTTCGCCAACGAACCCACGGTCAAGGGGTACAGCGCCGCCACGTCCTACGGCGGCACCCAGGTCTACACACCGTTCCGTACGCCGGTCGGCAGCGGCACCGGCCAGTTCAGCCCCCAGGTGCCCTACAGCGGGCGGCTGGCGTCGCTCAGCATGGGGACGGTCCCGGTCGCCTGGACCAACCGCTATGAGACGCACCCCGACGTCCGGCCCGTGCACCGCAACGGCGACTTCTACATCGCGGTGACGCTGGGCGCCAAGGCCTCCGAGATCGCGGAGCATCCGCAGATCGGTGTGGTGCTGCGGATCGCGGTGCTGGGCAAGGAGAAGAGCGGCCCGCAGGCCGGGGCGTCCGCGGTCCGGGCCGATGTCTCCCCGGGCGATTCCCGGCCCTCGGCAGACGGCACGCAGGACGGCGGTGGAGGATGGTCCGCGGGACGTGTGGTGGCCGTCGCCATCGGTGGAGTGGGCGTACTGCTGCTGGCCGGTCTCGCGGTGGCCTACGGGAGGGCCCGCAGGAAGCCGCGGGCCGGCGCCGGGAATTCCGATCCGATGAGGGGTGGCTCGTGGTGACGGGGCGCACGACGAACAGGGGCACGGCCGTGCTGGCGGCGCTCGCCGTGGTGACGATCCTGCCGGGGGTGGTGGGCGTGGCCTCGGCCGAGACCGTCCCCGGCTACCGGACGGCGGACGGCGCCACGGCGACCAAGGGCACCTCCAGCGCCGCGGATGCACCGCAGCTCAAGCCCGGACTGCACACCGACTCCATCAAGCGCGGCGAGCAGAAGTACTACGCCGTCACCCTGGACGACAGGACCAGCGCGTACTTCTCGGCCGTCGCGGCGCCCAAGCCCGGCACCAAGGTCGAGGACTACGGCGACAAGCTGACCATCAACGTCCAGGACAGCGACGGCACGACCTGTGACACGGGAGCCAGTCCGTCGTTCAACAGCGGCGGCATGGCGCACCCGATCGCCGACTACGCCACCCGTCGCATCGGCGCCGACCGTACCGAGTGCCAGAAGGCCGGCCCGTACTACCTGGTGATCACCCGCGAGGGTTCGGAGACCTCCGGCCCCGACACCTGGCCGCTCGAACTGGACTACCTCGACGAGCCTCCGCTCAAGGGCAGCACCCCCGCCCAGCCGGGCCAGGGCAGTTGGAGCTCCGCCACGCCCGCACCGCGTACGGACACCACCAAGCGCAGTGCCAAGGGCGGCACCGGTTTCAACGACGCGGGCGCGGTCGACTCCGGCGTATGGAAAGACCGGATCACCCCGGGCGAGACCCGCTTCTACCGCGTTCCGGTGGACTGGGGGCAGCGGCTCAACCTGACCGCGGAGCTGCCGAATGCACCCTCCGGGTCCTCCGGATTCCTCGCCCGGATGCTCGGGCTGGGTGTCTACAATCCGGCGCGCGGTGCGGTCGACGACGTCCATTTCGTCTCGTACACCGGGAAGCCGGCCGCTGCGAAGGATTTCACGGCGCCCGTCGAGTACGGCAACCGCTTCAACTCGACCGACTCGGTCAGCGCGATGCGGTTCGCGGGCTGGTACTACCTCGAGGTCAGCCTGCACCCCGATGCCGCGCGGTACTTCCCCAAGGGCGCGGAGCTCACCCTCCGGGTGGACGTCCGCGGCGCCGCCAAGGCCGGGCCCGGCTACGCCGGGCCGACCGGTGCCTTCTCCGTCACGCCCGAGGACCGGGAGACGGCGCAGAAGGGCCAGACCGCACAGGAGGCCGAGAAGAGCGGCACCCTGATGACGGTGGCCTACGCCGGGATCGGCACGGGGGTGGTGTTGCTGGCGGGGCTGGGAGCGTGGACGCTGGCGGCGCGACGGTCCTCGGCCCTTGCGTCGGCCGCACCGGTCGCAGCGGGCGGTCCGGGCGATCAGCCCTCCTTGCCGGGGCAGTCGACACGGTCGACCCAACAGGCTCAGCAGAAACCGCAGTTCGGGCCGCCACAGGGCTGGTAGCGGGCCTTTCCGGGGGCCGGGGGCCTTGGGGTCGCACCGGCCCGCGGTATCGCCTCAGGCGGCGACCAGCGCCCAGACGCCGACCGCGATGCACAGCAACGCCACGATCAGCACCGGGATCGCGACCTTCGGGGGCGGTCCCGGTCTCCTGTACGGGACGGGCGGTGCCGTGGCCCGGGCGGCGACGGGGGTGCCGACCGGGGGCCGCCCGGGGACCGGGTGCGGGCCCGCCGTATAGGGGCGGGTCGCGGACGGCTCCGGAGGGGCGGCGGCCGTGGGCTCGTACGTGGGCGCCGGAGGCGGGGGAGGCGTCGAGGCCGTCCCGGACGCCGCGTCGGGACCGGCCGGGGTGCCGTGGCCGGTGGGTGTACTGCCGTGGCCGGCAGCCGGACCGCCGTGGCCCGTGGCCGTATGGCCCTGACCCGTGGGCGAACCGCCATGGCCGGTCGGCGAACCGCCCGGCATCGGCAGCGGGGTGGGCGTCGGCGGGGTGCTCGGCTCCGGCGGGGCGAGCTGGAAGCTTCCGGTGTCCGACATGGACACCTGCCCGGTGGTCGCGGTGCCCGCGGTGGCGCCGGCCGTCGCGGGCCCGTCGCTCTCCCTGGTCCGCAGTGGCCCGTTCGCCCCGAAGCCGGCCGGCAGCGGCCCTATGTGGTCGAAGACTTCGACGATCTCTTCCTCGATCGTCGCGTCCGGCAGCAGCTCGACCGTCGAGATGACCGCCTTACGGGCCCCCGTGGCCGTCCTGAACCGGGCTTCCGGGTCGGGGTGCACCAGGGACGCCAGCACCTGCCACAGCGGCTCCGGCACGCCCTCGGGCGCGTTCGGGATGCCGTGCCGGGCGAAGTGCTGGATCAAGGCGTCGGCGTCGGGCTTGGTGCCGGTGATCAGATAGAGCGCGACCAGGCCGACCGCGAACAGGTCGGCGGGGAAGTCCGGTTCCGCGCCCAGCAGCTGCTCCGGAGCGAAGTAACCGGGCGTGCCGACCACGAGGTTGGTCTCGGTCAGCCGCGGCTCACCCTTGCGCATCGCGATGCCGAAGTCCGACAGCCGCAGATGCGGCCGGCCGGTGCCGGTGGCCTCCAGCAGGATGTTCGCCGGCTTGATGTCACGGTGCACCACACCCTCCGCATGCACCGCGGTCAGCCCGGCCAGCAGCTGGTCCAGGAGCAGACACACGAACCGCGGCGGCAGCGGGCCGTAGTCCCCGATCAGATGTGCCAGCGAGCCGCCGTTCACCAGATCCATGGTGAACAGCACCTTGTCGTCGTCCGCGGCCCAGCTCGCCGGGGCCAGCACATGCGGATGGTCGATCCGCAGTGCCTGTTCGCGGACGAAGCGCAGCAGTGTGTGTGCGTCGCTCTGCTGCAGCACCTTGGCGGCAACGTAGCGGCGGCGCCGGGCGTCCCAGGCGCGCCAGACCGCGCCCACCCCGCCCCGTCCGATCGGGTCGATCAGCTCATACCGACCGGCGAAGATCTCACCCATTGCGCCCCGTCCGTCTTCTGAACTCGCAACGTCCCCTGTGGCTAACTCTGGTGCGCCTCGTAGTGGGCGACCGCGTCCGCGGTGCGACCGGCACCGTAGACCCGGAGGAACTCTGCCAGTTCGGGGTGAGCGGGGGCGAGGGTGTTCGCCGCATCGATGATGTCCCCGGCGTCGGAGACAGACCGCAGCAGCGACTGGATCTCCCGCACCACGCGCCGCACCGTGGTCGCCCCCGTCGACGACGTCTGCTGCGCAGTGTTGTTGAGCACCGATCCCCCCGCCGTCTTCTTGATCTCCTCCATGCGTTCGGTGGCCTCGGCGGCGCTGACGCTGCCGTCGGCGACCTGGCCGGCCAGATCCTGCAGTGCCTGCACCCGCTGCACCACGGCCGGGTTGCCTATCTTTGCGCGCTGCCCGCTCATCAGCTGCGACAGCATCGGTGCCGACAGACCGAGCACAGCGGCGAGCCGGGCCTGGTTGAGGCCGAGATCGTCGATCAGGCGGCGGAACAGCGCACCCAGAGGCTCCCCGTACCAACTGCGCTGCAGCTCCCGGGCCCGCGCGGTGGCTTCCTGCTGTGCTGCGTCCATACCGTCTCCCCTGTTCTCCCCGGTCGGTTCGCTGCCGCGAATCTCGCGAAGCATCCTACGGAGAGCGACGGTGTGCGGCGATACCCGGTCGGGAAAGCCGTCGGACACCGGGTACCCTGGTGCGCGAAGGGGCCTTAGCTCAGTTGGTAGAGCGCTGTCTTTGCATGGCAGATGTCAGGGGTTCGACTCCCCTAGGCTCCACTCGGAAAGTGCCCTCTGAACTGTGGAAACGCGGTTTCGGGGGCATTTTTGTGCGTGGAGCGGGTACCGCCCGCGCGGACCCGCGGCCTACGTGTCACCCCCGTAGGTTCCGTACTCCGGAACCCCCGTCGATTCGAAGAGGTGCACCGACAGGCCGCCCGGTGTCGTCTCGTGGCCGACGAGCCGCAGACCGGCCGGGGCGCCGCCGTCCGGGAACAGACGTCGGCCCTGGCCCACCACGACCGGGGCGATCGCGAGCCGCAGCGTGTCGACCAGCCCGGCGGCCAGCAGGGACTGGGCCAGCGCGGCGCTGCCGTGGATCTGAACTTCCCGGCCGGGCTGCCGCTTCAGCTCGGCGACCTGGGCGGGGATGTCGCCGGACAGGATCGTGGTCGGGTTCCACCCGGCCTCCGTCAGGCTGTGGGAGGCCACGTACTTCGGCAGGCCGTTGAGAATGCCGGCGAAGGGGTGGCTGGTCATCTTCGGCCAGTCCCGAGCGAAATTCTCGTAGGTACGGCGGCCGAAAAGGAACGCGTCCGCCTCGCCGAGCCAGGTGCCCGCCAGCCGTTCGAACTCCTCGTCCAGGTACGGCACGAACCAGCCGCCCCGTGTGAACCCGCCGCTGGGGTCCTCGTCCGGGGACCCCGGGCCCTGGGAGACTCCGTCGAGCGTCAAGAACTCCTGCACAACCAGCTTCATCACGCACCACGCTCTCTTCGGCCTCTCCGGCCATTCCAGCCTCTTCGGCGTGGGGGCGCGACCGTCCTCACGCGTGGGACGCCGTGGCACGCGGAAATTCATCGGCCCTGACGCTCCTGACCGTGCCGGCCGATGCGGCGTGCCCGCGCGAGCCCGGAGTGACCCCGACGGAGCGGGAAGCCGTCGAGACCATCGAGCACCCAACGGGCTCTCGGGTGTCCTGACGGAGTGTTGGCCGGCCCGCGGAGGCAGCGTTGCCGGCCGTACGCGAACGGGCCGTGCCCGCCGCCCCTCGTACGGGGTGGGGACACGGCCCGGTGAGGTGCCTGCGGTCCGGGGGTCAGGCCGTGGTGCCGCCGCCGCGTTCGTCGGCCTCGGACTCGGCCTGCTTGGCCTGGACATCGGGGTCGAGCGAGGCGCCCTCGCTGCCGTCGACCGCGCTCAGCCGTCCGCGGTCGCTGACCTCGGTGGGCGCCGGCGGCTCGACCAGCCAGTCCGGATTGGCCTGCTTGTCCCACCACTTCCAGGCGGCGACCGCACCGCCGGCCAGGATGCCCAGTACGGCGAGGCGCTTGGCGAGCTTGCCGCGCCGGGCCCGTCGGTTGTGCTTCTTCTGGAGCTTGGCGATCTCGGCGGCCGTCACCTGTCCGCGGAGCGCGGCGAGCGCGGCGGTGCCGCGGGCCAGGGCTTCCTCGCGGACCGGTTCGGCCGCGGCACGCGCGTGGGTCACGGCGTTCTCCAGCCGCGGTGCCGTGTAGTCAGCTGCATGGCGGGCCGCCTTGCGGGTCCGGCAGGCCGCACGGGTCGCCGCCGCGTCCACCTTGGGCGGGAGCGTGCCACGGGCGTGCTCGATACGCGGGTGCAGATGCGCGTCGTACTGCGTACGTGCCTGGTGGGCGGCCTCGGCCACCTTGGGAGCCGCGCGCGTCCGAGCTTCGTGAGCGAAGTGCACGGCGGCGTCCTTGGCCGTACCGGCATAAGGAGCCACCACCTCCGCGGCGTGCCGCACGCTGTCCTTGGCCGTACCGGTCGCGGCGCGCACGCTGTCCTTGCGGGTCACGGGATCCTCCTCCTCGGTGGCGTGTCCGGGGCTTGGGGGCTTGTCCCCCGTGTCTGCTGTATCGCCTGTCCACCCGTTTGAAGATCATGCCCGCTCATGCGCCGTACAGCATGTGCGAGCGGGCATCCGGGTCATTGCGGACCTTCCGGAGCCTTGTGGTCGACAATGCCACGATTTTCCGCTTCGGGGGCAGGAAATCAGTACGAAAGCTGTCAAGAGGCAAGGACCGGACGGCACGCACGGAGCGGCGCGGGGCCCGTGAAGGGGCCATGACCGGGCGACGGCGAAACGCGGCGCGGAGCTCGGTGAGGGGCCGTGGACGGGCCGCGGGAGGGCCCGTTCATGCGAGGATCGGGAACCGTCAGCGAAGACTTATGGAAGGTAGATCGTGGCTGAGCAGCTCTACGCCACCCTGAAGACGAACCAGGGCGACATCGAGATTCGGCTCCTGCCGAACCATGCACCCAAGACGGTCAAGAACTTCGTCGAGCTCGCCAATGGTGAGCGGGAGTGGACCCACCCGGCGACCGGCAAGAAGTCGACGGACCGGCTGTACGACGGCACCGTCTTCCACCGGGTGATCAGCGGTTTCATGATCCAGGGTGGCGACCCGCTGGGCAACGGCACCGGCGGCCCCGGTTACGAGTTCGGGGACGAGTTCCACCCCGACCTGGCCTTCAACAAGCCGTACCTGCTGGCCATGGCCAACGCCGGTCCGGGCACCAACGGCTCGCAGTTCTTCGTCACCGTGGGCGCGACGGCGTGGCTGACCGGCAAGCACACCATCTTCGGTGAGGTCAGCAACGAGGCGAGCAAGAAGGTCGTCGACACCATCGCCGGCACCCAGACCAACCCGCGCACCGACCGTCCCGTCCAGGACGTCGTCATCGAGTCGGTGGTCATCGAGACCCGCTGAGCAGCGTCTTGCGCCCCGGCCGGGTCCGGGGAACCATTGCGCCCCGCCCGGTCGTACTTCAGGCGGGGCGCGAGGCTCGTCCGGGACGGGGTCGTGCGCGCGGGATGGATTGTTCATGCGCCCGGACGGAGAAGAGGACGAGGGACGGATGGACCAGGTGCCAGGCAGCCCACAGAAGCCGCAGGACGCGCAGGGTAATGACGGCCTGCCGGGCTGCTACCGCCACCCGGACCGCCCGACCGGCATCCACTGCACCCGCTGCGACAAGCCCATATGCCCGGAGTGCATGGTCAGCGCCTCGGTCGGCTTCCAGTGCCCGGATTGTGTACGCGGCGGCAGCGGCACCGGCCATGCGCCGCAGGCGACGGCGCCGCGCACGATCGCGGGCGGCACGATCGCGGCCGATCCGCGGCTGGTCACCAAGATCCTGCTGGGCCTGAACGTCGCCGTGTTCATCGCCGTCCTGGTGACCGGCGGCGACACGAGCTGGCTGCCCGGCCGTCTCGACCTGGTGGGGCTCGCCGCCGACCCGAGCCGCTTTCAGCTCGTCGGTGTCGCCGAGGGCGAGTGGTACCGCCTGCTGACCGCGATGTTCCTGCACCAGCAGATCCCGCACATCGCCTTCAACATGCTGTCGCTGTGGTGGCTGGGGCCGCCCCTGGAAGCGGCGCTCGGACGGCTGCGGTTCATCGCGCTCTATCTGCTGGCCGGCCTGGGCGGCAGCGCCCTGTCGTATCTCCTCGCCGCGCAGAACCAGCCCTCGCTGGGTGCGTCCGGCGCGATCTTCGGGCTGCTCGGCGCGACCGCGGTGCTGCTGCGGCGGCTGAATTACGACATGAAGCCGGTGCTGATCCTGCTCGGCCTCAACCTGGTCTTCACGTTCCTGTGGCCGAACATCGCCTGGCAGGCGCATGTCGGCGGCCTGGTGGTGGGTGCCGCGGTGGCGTTCGGGATGGTGCATGCGCCGCGTGACCGCCGGACCCTGGTGCATATCGCGACCTGTGTGGTCGCGCTGCTCGCGATCGTCGCGGTGGTGGGGGTACGGACCCTTCAGCTGGTGGGCTGAGGAGCCCGTTCCGCCCAGTTGTCCACAGTGCGTGGCCGATCTTGTGCATGCTGTGCGGGACATCCGCTCCGGCCCGCCCTGACCTGCATTTCCCCAGCAAGGATGCGGGGAGGCACAGGCCGGGAGAGGGGGCCGCCGATCACACCGGCGTCAACCTCCGGAAGGTTATCCACAGATCTTCTGAAGTTTTCCCCGGCTGTGGATAACCGTGTGGATGGCCTTGGGCAGGGCTTGCGCTACTTCCACTGGGTGGATACGCCGAAGCCCACCGCGATGAAGCCGAAGCCACACACGATGTTCCAGTTACCCATGGCCGCGATCGGCAGATCGCCCTCGGACACGTAGAACATCACGATCCACACCAGCCCGATGAGGAACATCGCCAGCATCAGTGGGGCCACCCAACCGCGGCCTGAGCTCATCTTCAGATTGGTGGTCTTCGCCGGCGGCGGCGTGAAGTCGTCCTTCTTGCGGATCCGTGACTTCGGCACGAGGAACTCTCCTGTCGATGCGCTGCTCCCCCGCTCTCGGCTTGGCTCGAGCGGGCGGTGCCCCCATCCGCGGGCAGGTACGAGATGTGTGCCGGGGCACGGACGCGGTGGGGAGCGGATTCCTTTTCCCGGGCGTCCGTTAGCGTAGTGCTTCCGTGGCGCCGTAAGGAGTAAGGGTACGTTGAGCAATTCCGCTGACTCCCCCGACCGCCCCACTCGTGCTCGCCTGCGGCCCGTGCGGTTTCTCACCCTCATCGTATTCGCACTCGCCGGGTTGCTGTTCTGGCTGAGCTTCGACACCGCACGGGGCACGAATCTGCGCTCGGACGACTCGATGCTGCGGCTGTCCGACCTCATCCAGGAGCGCAGCCACAAGAACGGCTCCCAGGACGACCGCAACGCCACCCTGCGGGCGGATGTCGATGCCCTCGCACGGCGCGACAACGGCAACTCCAAGGCCGAGGAAGCCAAGGTCAAGGCGCTGGAGAAGAACGCCGGCACCAAGCCGGTGAAGGGCGGGGGCGTGACGGTCACGCTCACCGACGCCCCGCCGAACGCCACCGCCAAGATCCCCGGCGTGCCCCAGCCGCAGCCCAACGACCTGGTCATCCACCAGCAGGACCTGCAGGCCGTGGTGAACGCCCTGTGGCAGGGCGGTGCCAAGGGCATCAAGGTCATGGACCAGCGGCTGATCTCCACCAGTGCGGTGCGCTGCGTCGGCAACACCCTGATCCTCCAGGGCCGGGTCTACTCCCCGCCGTACAAGGTCACCGCCGTCGGCGACCGCGAAGCCCTCACCAACGCGCTGACCGCCTCCCCCGCCATTCAGAACTACCTCCAGTACGTGAACGCCTACGGCCTGGGCTGGAAAGTCGACCAGCACGAGGCGGTGACTCTTCCCGGCTACTCCGGCACAGTGGATCTCCACTACGCACAGCCTGTGAAGCCGTAGCCCGCACGCCGCGGGGCGGCGGGAGGGGCGGGGCCGAATGACGCTGCGGGGCCGGACGGCGGTGCGGTGGATCGTGCGGACGCTCAGCGAGGTCTGTGTCACCGTCGGCGCGCTGATCGTGCTGTTCGTGGCCTATCTCCTCTTCTGGACCGGGGTGCGGGCCGACAGCGCCATGGACGGCGAGATCGGCAAGCTCCAGCACCAGTGGTCCACGGGTTCCGTCACCGGGCCCGGCGGCAAGCAGGCGCCCGACGGGAAGCCGGCCCCCGGCAGCACCCCCGCACCGGCCTCCGCGCCCCGCCGCTATGCCTCAGGCGCTTCCTTCGCGGTCATGTACATCCCGCGTCTGGGCGCCGACTGGACCAAGCCCGTGCTCGAAGGCACCGCGACCGACGTCCTCCAGCGCGGCCTCGGCCATTACGACCGCACCGCGCACCTCGGCGAGACCGGCAACTTCGCCGTCGCCGGCCACCGGCGCACCTACGGCGACCCCTTCAAGGACTTCCCACGGCTGCGCCCCGGCGACGCCGTGGTGCTGACCGATGGCGCGACCTGGTTCACCTACCGCATCGACAACCGGCCCTATACGACGCTGCCCGGCGACGTCGGGGTGATCGACCCCGTACCGCGGAAGTCCGGTTTCAACGGCCCCGGCCGCTATCTCACGCTGACGACCTGCGAGCCGGAATGGGGCCATAGCCACCGGCTGATCGTCTGGGCACATCTGGATTCCACCCAACCCGTGGCACAGGGAAGGCCATCGGCTTTGACCGGCTGACCCACCTGCGCCCGCCCTCTCCCTTTACTCTGGTGTCGCAATCGTCATCGTCATCGGCATCGGCAAGGGGACAGCGACAGCATGTACGGCTGGATCTGGCGGCATCTGCCGGGCAACACATGGGTGAAGGCGCTGATTTCCCTGGTGCTCGCGCTGGCGGTCGTCTTCGTACTCTTCCAGTACGTCTTTCCGTGGGCGGAGCCGTTGCTCCCCTTCAACGACGTCACTGTCGACCAAGGGATGGCAGCCGTCCGATGACCGCACGGATTCTCGTCGTCGACAACTACGACAGCTTCGTCTTCAACCTCGTCCAGTACCTCTACCAACTGGGTGCCGAATGTGAGGTGCTGCGCAACGACGAGGTCGCGCCGCGGCATGCTCAGGACGGTTTCGACGGAGTGCTGCTGTCGCCCGGTCCCGGCACACCCGAGCAGGCCGGCGTCTGCGTCGACATGGTCCGGCACTGCGCGGAAACCGGCGTCCCGGTCTTCGGTGTGTGCCTGGGCATGCAGTCGATGGCGGTCGCCTACGGCGGCGTGGTGGACCGGGCGCCCGAGCTGCTGCACGGCAAGACCTCGCCCGTCCTCCACGAGGGCATCGGTGTCTTCGCCGGTCTGCCCTCCCCGTTCACCGCCACGCGCTACCACTCCCTCGCCGTGGAACCGGACACCGTCCCCGACGAACTGATCGTCACCTCCTGGACGGAGGCCGAGGACGTCCCCGGCGGGCGGATCGTGATGGGCCTGCGGCACCGCGAACTACCGGTCGAGGGCGTGCAGTTCCACCCAGAGTCGGTACTGACCGAGTGGGGGCACCGGATGCTGGCCAACTGGCTCGTCGAATGCGGCGACGCGGGAGCTGTGGAGCGGTCGACGGGGCTCGCCCCGGTGGTCGGCAAGGCCGGCGCGTGACCGCCCTGCGCCCCGAGCGTGAAGGGAGATCCTACGATCCGAACGACCCGCAGCGGTCGTACGGACCGCAGGAGCCGCGCGGATCCCAGGATCCGTACGGGCAGCCCGATGCGTTCGAGGCGGCGGTGGAGCAGCTCGACGACCCGCTGAACGATCCACTGCCGGGCCAGGCGGCACCGGCGCCCGCGCCCGCTCCGTACGGACAACCGGGCCGGGGACGACGGCGGGGCAAGGCGGCTCAGGAGGACGGGAGACAGGGCTCACCGTGGTTCCGGCCGCATCTGGAGCCGGAAGGGCCGTCCCAGCCGGACCGGCAGTCGCACGGCGCCGAGACGGCCGCCTACGGCCAGGGCTACGGCTCCGGCTATGACTCCCGTCCCGCGTCGACCGAGCCGATATCGCAGCCCTATGCCGCGCCGGAGGCACCGGCACCGCCCGCACCCGCGCCGGCCGTGAGCCCCGCTCCGGCCGCGGCAGCTGCCGCCACACCGTGGCTGAACGACAACGAGACCATGGCACTGCGTCAGGCCGAGAAGCCCGACGGAGAGAGCGTTTCACGTGAAACCGACGCCTCGGTTTCACGTGAAACCGAGGCGTCGGGATCGGCCGCGGCGTCCGGAGGGCGAGCGGCCCGGCGCAAGGCCGCTCAGGAGGCTGCCAAGCGGGGCGGCAGGCGCGGGCGCCACAGCGGTGCGGCTGCCGCTACAGCGGCCGCTGCGACGGCTTCTGAAGCGGAGCCCGCCCCCATGTCCCGGCTGGAGGCCCGGCAGGCCGCGCGAGCCGCCAAGGACAGCCCCAGCCTGATCGCCAGCCGCGCGCTGGGCGAGGTGTTCATCACCCTCGGCGTGCTGATGCTGCTGTTCGTCACCTATCAGCTGTGGTGGACGAATGTGATGGCCGAACAGGAGGCCGGTGGCGCCGCGAACAACCTGCAGCACGAGTGGGACAAGGGCGGCGGCGAGAAGAAGAATCTCGCGGACGGTGAGCGCTTCGGGATCATGTATATCCCCAAGCTGGATGTGAAGGCTCCGATAGCCGAGGGCATCGACAAGCACCAGGTGCTGGACCACGGCATGGTCGGTCACTACGACAAGAACAGCGGGATCAAGACGGCGATGCCCTGGGACAAGAAGGGCAACTTCGCGGTCGCGGCGCATCGCAACACGCACGGCGAGCCGTTCCGCTATATCAACAGGCTCACCAAGGGCGACAAGATCATCGTCGAGACGCAGAGCTCGTACTACACGTACGAGATGGAGAGCATCCTCCCGCAGACGTCTCCGAGCAACACCAGCGTGATCGGCCCCGTGCCGCCCGGGTCGGGATTCACCGGGCCCGGCCGCTACATCACCCTGACGACCTGTACCCCGGAGTTCACCAGTACCTTTCGGATGATCGTCTGGGGCAAGATGGTCGACGAGCGGCCGCGGAGCAAGGGCAAACCGGATGCGCTCGCCGGCTGAGCGAACATAAGAGGGGTGCTACGCGGTGACTGCAACCGGAACCGACGAGGAATGCGACCGGTCCGCGCCGCCGCCCAAGCCGCGCCGGGTGCGCAGGACCATCGCCGCCGTCATCAGCGTCATCGGTGAACTGCTGATCACGGCCGGGCTGATCCTGGGCCTGTTCGTTGCCTACTCGCTGTGGTGGACCAACGTCCTCGCCGACCGCGCGGCGCACCAGCAGGGCGATCAGGTGCGCAAGCACTGGGCGAGCAGCGGGCCCAAGGGGCCGGGGAAGCTGGACACCAAGGACGGCATCGGCTTTCTGCACGTACCGGCGATGGACAACGGCGAGGTGCTGGTCAAGAAGGGCACCGACGCCGAGGTCCTCAACGAGGGCGTGGCCGGTTACTACACCAAGCCGGTCAAGTCGGGGCTGCCGGAGGACAAGAAGGGCAACTTCACCCTCGCCGCGCACCGCGATGGCCACGGCGCGAAGTTCCACAACATCGACAAGATCAAGGACGGCGACCCGATCGTCTTCGAGACGAAGGACACCTGGTACGTCTACAAGGTGTTCGCGACGCTGCCCGAGACCTCGAAGTACAACGTGGATGTCCTCGACGACCTCCCGAAGGAATCCGGCAAGCGCAAGGCGGGCCGCTTCATCACCCTCACGACCTGCACCCCGGTCTACACCTCGAACTACCGCTTCATCGTCTGGGGCGAGCTGGAGCGCACCGAGAAGGTCGACGCGGACCGCACCCTCCCGAAGGAACTCCGCTAGGACCAGGCGGGACGGCCGGGCGCGTCCCAGGCCCGCCCGGCCCTGATGCGGCGCTCCGTCCCTGCGCCCGATGCGGCAACGGGAAAGCCCCGGCACCCTTCCCAGGGCGCCGGGGCTTTGTGCTGCCTCGTCGGTACGGGGCTAGTTTTTGCCTCCGAACGGTCCGCCGAAGATGCCGCCACCGCCGTCATTGCCCCCGTTGCCGTTGCCGCCACCGCCACCGATGGTGGTCAGCGTCACGGTGGTGGTCTTCGGGTCGGACGGTGTCGGCGCCTGCGGGTCCTGCTTGATCACGCGGGAGTTGTCGTCCTGCGGACTGCCGCCGGCGACCTGGATGTTGGTGAAGCCGGCCTGCTGGAGCGCCTGCTTCGCATCCTTCAGGGTCTGGCCGACCACACCCGGAACCGGTGTCTGAGCCCCTGCCTTGCCGACCGTGAGGGTCACCGTGGACTTCTCCTCGGCCTTGGTGTTGCCCTCCGGGCTCTGGCCGATCACCTTGCCGACCTGGTTGGGGTCGGTGACTTCCTGCTCGCTCTTGGCGACCTGGAAGCCCAGGTCCTGCAGCTGCTGCTGGGCCGCCTGGAAGTCCTGGCCCTTGACGTCCGGGACGTTCTGCTTCGGGCTCGCCGCGGCGATGGACAGCGTGATCTTGGTGCCCTTGGTCCGCTGGGAGTTCGCGTTGGGGTCCTGATCCGCGACGGTACCGGGGTCACGGTCGGAGGTCACGGGCTTGCTCACGATGTTGGTGAAGCCCTTTTCCCGGAGGTCCGAGCGCGCCTGGTCCTCGGTCAGACCCGTCACACTGGGAACCGAGATCTTCTGCTGGCCCGTGCACAGCTTGACGGTGATCGTGGAGTTCTTGTCGATCTGACTGCCGGCCGTCCGATCCTGCTCGGTGATCTGGCCCTTCTTGACGTTGTCGCAGGACTTGCGGCCTCCCTCGGCGACCTTGAAGCTGCCGTTCCTGCCGGACGCCTCGGCTTCCTTGAGGGTCTTGCCGACGAGGTTGGGGACCGGCGTCGTGCCGCCCTTGTTGCTGTTGGTGAACATCGCCTTGCCGATGAAGATCGCACCGACCAGGACGAGGATGGCCGCCAGCACCAGCAGGATCGTCGAGGTGTTGCTCTTCTTCTGGCCGCCACCACGGCGCCGGTCGCCGCGGTCGTCGTAGCCGTAGCCCCCGTCGTCCGGGTTCATCGGCGGGAGCATGGAGGTCTGGCCGGCCGGGTCCTGCGGCCGCAGCATGGTGGTCGGCTGGTCCTGGTCGTAGCCGGCCGCGCCCATGGCGGAGGCCGCCGCGACCGGCTGGCCGTCCAGCGCCGCCTCGATGTCGGCCCGCATCTCGTCGGCCGACTGATAGCGGTAGTCCGGGTCCTTGACCAGCGCCTTCAGGACGATGGCGTCCATCTCCGGCGTGATCTCGGGGTCGAAGTTGCTCGGCTTCTGCGGCTCCTCGCGGACATGCTGATAGGCCACCGCGACCGGCGAGTCACCGACGAACGGCGGCCGCACGGTGAGCAGCTCGTAGAGCAGACAGCCGGTGGAGTACAGGTCGGAGCGGGCGTCGACCTGCTCGCCCTTGGCCTGCTCGGGCGAGAGGTACTGCGCCGTGCCGATGACCGCAGCGGTCTGCGTCATCGTCATACCGGCATCGCCCATCGCGCGGGCGATACCGAAGTCCATGACCTTGACCTGGCCGGTGCGCGTCAGCATGACGTTGGCCGGCTTGATGTCGCGGTGGACGATGCCGGCCCGGTGGGAGTACTCCAGCGCCTGGAGGACACCGGTGGTCATCTCCAGCGACCGCTCGGGCAGCAGCTTTCTTCCGGAGTGCAAAAGCTCACGCAGCGTGGAGCCGTCGACGTACTCCATGACGATGTACGGGATCGAGACACCGTCGACGTAGTCCTCGCCGGTGTCGTAGACCGCGACGATCGACGGATGGTTCAGCGAGGCGGCCGACTGGGCCTCACGGCGGAACCGGGCCTGGAAGGACGGATCACGGGCGAGGTCCACCCGTAGCGTCTTCACAGCTACGGTGCGGCCCAGGCGGGTGTCATGCGCGAGGTACACCTCGGCCATGCCACCGCGGCCGAGCACCGAGCCCAGCTCGTACCGGCCGCCGAGGCGACGCGGCTCTTCCATAAGCTTCTCCAGCCCTCTCCGTCAGTCCCGACCGCACCGGTGTGTGGTCCGGCGGTGTGCTGTCCGGGCATACCGTACCCGGCACGCCGTACCCGACCGGGCCGGAGCCGCAACCTGATACGTGACCGGTATTGGCATGACCCGAGTCACTTCTCGCCTTCGAGTACTGCCTCCATGACGCGCTTCGCGACCGGAGCTGCAAGCTTTCCGCCGGCGATGTCGTCGCGAAGAGTGTCGGATCCCTCAATGACGACGGCGACCGCGACGGGGGTGCCCTTGTCGGTCTTCGCGTAGGAGATGAACCAGGCGTACGGGTTGTCCTTGTTGTTCTCGCCGTGCTGCGCGGTACCGGTCTTACCGCCGACTGTGACGCCGGGGATCTGGGCGTTGGTTCCCGTGCCCTGCTTGACCACGGTCTCCATGATGCTCTGGACCTTGTCGGCGTTCTCCGGGCTGAGCGGCCGGCTCATCTCCTGCGGCGTGTGCTGCTGGACGACATTGAGGTTCGGCGCGACCAGCTGGTCGACCATGTACGGCTTCATCAGCTTGCCGCCGTTGGCGACCGCCGAGGCGACCATGGCCATCTGCAGCGGCGTGGCGCGGTTGGAGGCCTGGCCGATGCCCGCCATCGCGTTCTGCGGCCGGTTGTCCTCGGGGAAGATGCTCTCCGAAGCGCGGACCGGAGTGTTGATCCCCGGGTCGTTGAAGCCGAACTTCTCCGCCTCGGCCTTCATCTTCTTGTTGCCGAGGTCCGCGCTGACCTTGCCGAACACCGTGTTGCAGGAGTAGCGCAGCGCCTGACGCAGGCTGGCGTTCTCGCAGGGGATGTTGCCCTCGTTCTGCAACTTGAGGCCCGAGGTGTCCGGGAGCGTGTACGGCAGCGGCGAGTTGGTCTTGGAGTCGACGTCGTTGTAGAGCCCGTTCTCCAGCGCCGCCGAGGCCGTGACGACCTTGAAGGTGGAGCCGGGCGGGTAGGTCTGGCGCAGCGCCCGGTTGAGCATCGGCTCGTCGGGGTCGCTCTTCTTCTGCAGCGCGCTGTACTCCTTGGCGTCCTTGTCGCTCATCCCCGCGAAGGTGGACGGGTCGTAGGACGGGGTGCTGGCCAGGGCCAGGATCGCGCCGGTCTCCGGGTTGATCGCGGCGACCGCGCCCTTCTGGTTGCCGAGGCCGTCGAAGGCGGCCTTCTGGGCCTTGGCGTCGAGGGTGGTCACCACGTTGCCGCCCTTCTGCTTGCCGCCGGTGAACATGTCGACCGTGCGGCTGAAGAAGAGCCTGTCGTCGGTGCCGGTGAGGATGCCGTCGTTGAGCTTCTCGAGCTGGTTGGCGTCGAAGGCCTGCGAGGCGTAGCCGGTGACCGGCGCCCACATCTTGCCGTTCTTGTACGTGCGCTTGTACTTGAAGTCGCCGCTGTCGGTGGTCGTGGAGCCGGTGATGGCCTTGCCGTCGACGATGATGTTGCCGCGCGGTGTGCTGTAGCGCTCGATGGCGACCCGGCGGTTGTGCGGGTCGTTCTTGAGCGAGTCACCCTGGACGAACTGCACCCAGTTGACGCGGACGAGCAGAGCGAGGACGAGCAGGCCGCAGAAGATCGCGACCCGGCGCAGGGGCTTGTTCACGGGCGGACCACCTGGGTCATCTCGGCGTCGGTGGACGGGGCGGGTGCCGGCGCCGGACGACGCGCCGTGTCGCTGATCCGGAGCAGGATGGCGACCAGTGCCCAGTTGGCGATCACGGACGAGCCACCCTGGGCGAGGAACGGCATCGTCATACCCGTCAGCGGGATCAGGCCCGTCACACCACCGGCGACGACGAAGACCTGCAGGGCGAAGGCGCCGGAGAGGCCGATCGCCAGCAGCTTGCCGAACGGGTCGCGGGCGGCCAGCGCCGTACGGATACCGCGCTCGATCAGCAGGCCGTACAGCAGCAGGATGGCCATCAGCCCGGCGAGCCCGACCTCCTCACCGACCGTGGCGAGGATGTAGTCACTCTTCGGCGCGATGCCCAGGATGAGGCGGGAGTAGCCCTGGCCCATACCGGAGCCGAGGATGCCGCCGGAGCCGAAGGAGTACATCGCCTGGGCGGTTTCGGTGACACCGCCGTTGGCCAGCTCCAGCGGGTTGAGCCAGTTGTGGACACGCGTCTGGACGTGCGACTCGAACGTCGCCACCGCGACCGCGCCGCCGGCGCTGAGCAGCAGACCGAACACGATCCAGCTGGTGCGCTCGGTGGCCACGTACAGCATCACGACGAACAGGCCGAAGAACAGCAGCGAGGTACCCAGGTCGGTCTCGAAGACCAGGATCATCAGGCTCAGCGCCCAGATGACGAGGATGGGTCCGAGGTCACGGCCGCGCGGGAGGTAGAGCCCCATGAAGCGGCGGCTGGCCAGCGCCAGCGCGTCCCGCTTCACCATCAGATAGCCGGCGAAGAAGATCGCGATGATGATCTTTGCGAACTCACCGGGCTGCAGCGAGCCGAGGCCCGGAATCGTGATCCAGATCTTCGCGCCGTTCACACCGGGGAAGAACACCGGCGCGACCAGCAGCACCAGCGCGACCACCATCGAGATGTAGGTGTAGCGCTGCAGGACGCGGTGGTCCTTGAGGAAGATCAGGATCGCGAGGAAGAAGGCGACGCCGAGGGTCGACCACATCAGCTGGTTGGGCGCCATCGCCTTGCCGAGCGAGGGCTCCTGGTCCAGCCGCCAGATGAAGATCAGTCCCAGCCCGTTGAGCAGGGTGGCGATGGGCAGCATCAGCGGATCGGCGTACGGCGCCCACTTGCGGACGACGAGATGGGCGACGCCGGCCAGCAGACCCAGGCCGAGGCTGTAGCCCAGGACACCGGCCGGAACCGAACCGTCCTTCGCCAGACCGACGTTGACGTACGCGAACACCGGAATCAGCACCGCGAAGACGAGCATCGCCAGTTCGGTGTTGCGGCGGCTCGGGGCTCCGATGGTGCCAATGGTGGTGGTGTTGGTGGTGCTGCTCATGAGATCTACGGCCCCCTACGCCCTCACTGCTGGGTGCTGCAATTTTTTTCCAGCTGCTTCTGCTCCTCGGAGGGGGCGGCCTGGCTGGTGCTGGGTGTGGGTTTCGGAGTTACGGTCGCCGCCAGCGTGCCGGCCGCACCGGTGCCGCTGTCGTTACCCGTCTTGCCGGTGGAGCCGGGCCGGGTGCTCGGCGTGCCGGACTTCGACGGGGTACCGGGCTTGGACGGGGTGCCTGGCTTGGATGGTGTGCCGGCCTGGCCCTTGCCCGGGTGACGCGCCGCCTCGCGTTCGGCTGCCTCCCGCTGCTCCTTAGTACGGCAGGCATTGGCCTGGTTGTTCAGTTCGGTGACTTTTTCGCCGGCCTGCGTACGGCTGTCGACCGCGATCGTCTCCTTGACCTGGTTGCGCTGGTACAGCGGCAGGTACTTGAGTTCGATCTCGGGATGGTCCTCGTCCACGTCGTTGAGCTTTATCCACGCGAGGTCCTGGCTGATGCCCCGGTAGAGCGCGATGTGGTTGTCCTTGGCGCCGACGAAGTACTGGGTCTGCGTCCAGTTGTAGCCCGCGTAGCACCCGCCGCCGACGACGGCCAGCGCCAGCGCGATGAACAGCGACCGCTTGAGCCACCGCCCGCGCCGGCGCGGCTTGACGAAGTCCTCGTCGATGAACGCGCCGAACGAGCCCTGCGGCGGCCCGCCGACCTCGTGCTCACCGCTGCCGGGTGGCCCGAAGGCACCACCGGGCGCGGACGGCTGCCCGCCCGGCCGGCCGAGCTCGGCGGCCCGCGCGGCAGGGGTCTGCAGCGTGCTCGGGTCGCTGAGCTGGTGCTGGTTCTCCGCGACGGCGCCGACGATGACCGGGGTGTCGTTGAGCTGGCCGGCCATCGTGTCGTTGCCGTCCACGTCCAGGACGTCGGCGACGATGCACGTGATGTTGTCGGGTCCGCCACCGCGCAGGGCGAGCTGGATCAGCTCCTGCACGGTCTCGTGCGGCCCGTGGTAGCTGGCGAGGGTCTCTTCCAGCGTCTGGTGACTGACCACCCCGGACAGTCCGTCCGAGCAGATCAGATACCGGTCGCCGGCCCGCACCTCGCGGATGGACAGATCGGGCTCGACGTGGTCGCCGCTGCCCAGCGCACGCATCAGCAGCGAGCGCTGCGGATGGGTGGTGGCTTCCTCTTCGGTGATCCGGCCCTCGTCGACCAGCCGCTGCACCCAGGTGTGGTCCTGGGTGATCTGGGTCAGCCCGCCGTCGCGCAGCAGATACGCACGCGAGTCACCGACGTGGACGAGGCCGAGCCGCTGCCCGGTCCACAGCAGGGCGGTCAGGGTCGTGCCCATGCCCTCCAGCTGGGGGTCCTCCTCGACCATCTCCCGCAGCTGGTCATTGGCGCGCTGTACGGCCGTGCCCAGGGAGGTGAGGAGGTCGGAGCCGGGGACGTCGTCGTCGAGCTGGACGAGCGTGGAGATCACCTCGGAGGAGGCGACCTCACCGGCGGCCTGGCCGCCCATGCCGTCGGCGATCGCGAGCAGCCGTGGCCCGGCGTAGCCGGAATCCTCGTTGCCCTCGCGAATCATGCCCTTGTGCGATCCGGCGGCGAAGCGCAGTGACAAGCTCATGTGCACCTCACCCGTCGGCTCGGGGTACAGCCGGTCTCGTCGAGCCACACTGCCCACCCTCCGGTCGGGAGCACGCCCGGGTCCGCCGAGTGGACCGCCGCGGCTCGCTCGCTCCGCTCGCTCATTGTCGTACTACTTCCGCAGCTCGATGACGGTCTTGCCGATGCGGATCGGGGCTCCCAGCGGAATCGGTGTCGGGGTCGTCAGTCGGGTCCGGTCCAGGTACGTGCCGTTGGTGGAACCGAGATCCTCGACGATCCACTGGCCGTCACGGTCCGGGTAGATCCTGGCATGCCTGCTGGACGCGTAGTCGTCGTCCAGCACGATCGTGGAGTCGTGTGCACGGCCCAGCGAGATGGTCTGGCCTTGGAGGGCGACGGTGGTGCCCGTCAGCGATCCTTCGGAGACCACCAGCTTGGTGGGCGCTCCGCGCCGCTGACGGTTGTTGCCGCGGCCGCCTTCCTGGCGGCGCTGCTGTTGCTGTGGCGCCGCAGCCTGACGCTGCGTACGCGCTTCCTGTCCGCCGCGCCGGGCGGCACCGCGCTGTGTGACGCGCGTGCCGAACAGATCGCTGCGGATGACCTGAACGGCCACGATGACGAACAGCCACAGTACGGCGAGGAAACCCAACCGCATGACCGTGAGGGTCAGCTCTGACATTGCCCCCGCTTCACCCTTCGGCTTGCCGGTAAACGATGGTGGTACTGCCCACGACAATCCGCGAGCCGTCGCGGAGATTAGCGCGAGTGGTGTGCTGCCCGTCTACCACGATGCCGTTCGTGGAACCCAGATCCTGGATCATGGGGGGCGTTCCGACCCGGATCTCACAATGACGCCGGGAGACACCCGGGTCGTCGATCCGTACGTCAGCGTCGGTGCTGCGGCCCAGCACGAGCGTCGAGCGCGAGATCTGGTGGCGGGTGCCGTTGATCTCGATCCAGCGCCTGGTCTGCGCGTGGGGCTGCGGTCCTGCACCGGGCGGTGCCGCACGGGGTACGGGCTGTGCGCCGCCGGGGGGCGGGGACGAAGGCATGGGGGGCGGGCTCACGTGGCCGCCGCCGGGACGGCCGCCACTGGGCGCCGCGGCGCGCTGGGGAGCCGCCGGCCCGGGCTGGTCCTGGGACGAGCTGGAGGCGAGCGTGCGGCTGCGGACGCGGTACAGGCCGGTGTCGAGATCGTCGGCCTTCTCCAGATGGACCTTGATCGAGCCCATGAAGGTGTAGCGCTGCTGCTTGGCATAGTCGCGGACCATGCTGGAGAGCTCGTCGCCGAGCTGCCCGCTGTAGGGGCTCAGCCGCTCGTAGTCGGGGGTGCTCAGCTCGACGATGAAGTCGTTGGGGACGACCGTGCGGTCGCGGTTCCAGATGGTGGCGTTGTTGTCGCACTCGCGCTGCAGCGCGCCGGCGATCTCAACGGGCTGCACCTCGGACTTGAACACCTTGGCGAAGGTGCCGTTGACGAGACCTTCGAGACGCTGCTCGAAACGCTTCAGTACTCCCACGGGGCACCTCCTTCCTCAGTCTTCGTCGGGGTCGTCCTGATCGAGTCGCCCTGATACTGCTTACTGATCGTATCCACGCGTCGGGAAATCGGCTGGTTCCCCTTTCCCGCCTTGAGGACGAGTGTCGCCCCTCACAGGGTTGCCCGGTGCTTGCTTGCTCCTTGCCCACTGCTCGTGCACTGCGATCGTAGATGTGCCCCGAAGACAGTGTCCCGCAACCGCCGACCAGTCCCGCCGGGCGGGGGCCGGAGTCGGACATGGCGCGTGCGCCGGCCCAGTCCGGCCGGCAGGGAGGCGGGCCGGGTGGGACCCCGCTCCTGTTTGCGGCTACCGCGAGTGTGAACCCTTTGGGCAGTGCTCGGCGAATGTCCGAGGCACGACGGGGTGCGGCCCGGGTTGCCGCGGGCCGCGGACCGGCGAAAAGGCGTGTGAAGGCACCCCCGTCAGCGTGCTAGTGTTCTGGATGTCGGAAGGCGCTCGCACAAGACCCGGACAGACAGCCCGGATCATGTGAGAACATCAACCGGCAGCACCCATGCGCGGGTGGCGGAATAGGCAGACGCGCTGGATTCAGGTTCCAGTGCCCGAAAGGGCGTGGGGGTTCAACTCCCCCCTCGCGCACAGATGAGACCCCCGGTCTTCGGAGAAATCCGGAGACCGGGGGTCTTTCGTTGTGTGCGTCACGCTGTTGTGTATGTCACGGGTTCAGGAGCGGGCGCCTTGGGGCGGCGTCAGCGGGGCGTCGGCGCGTGGGCGTCGGCGCGGAGCCTGCTCCGCCGGCTGCTTGGTGGGGACGGCTTGGGGGTTGAGGGTCCTGCGGGCTTGAGGGGTACGTCACATGCGCGGCCGGTGAGGGCTTCGCTGCGACTTCTGTTGCCCTTCGTGACGTACCCGTCACCCTGCGAATCCATTGCGGCCCCTCCGCCCCTCTGGCCACCGCGAGCGCCGCTCCTCCTCCTTGACCTCCGGCCCGGCCGTACGGGACGTGCGAGGCAACCGGCCGTGCAAAACGGGGAGTTGGAGTCGGGCGGACGGCGCGAGGCGGGCGCCGCGGTGGGGCGGCGCCCGCCTCGTGTGGCGGTGCGGGGCCGGGTGAGGCCGTGTCAGGCGGCTCTCCCCGGAAGGGGCCGGCTCAGGCGGCGAAGCGGGCGACGAGGGCCTTGGCCTTGGCTGCCGCGTCCTCGTGGGCCTTGTCGCGGGAGGTCTCGTACAGCGGGACGAGCTCGGCCATCGCCGGGTTGTTGGGGGCCATGGTCAGCTCCGGGACGATGAAGTCGACGTCGAGCCCCAGCCCGCCGTTGAGCACGGCCTCCAGGTAGTTCTGGACGTACTCGAAGGACTCACGGGGCGTGCCCGGCGCATACGAGCCGCCACGGCTGGCGACGACGGTGACCGGGGTGCCCTTGGCGGACGGCTGCTCGCCCGCCGTACGACCCATGATGATCACCTGGTCGAGCCACGCCTTGAGCGTGGAGGGAATCGTGAAGTTGTACATCGGTGCGCCGACGACGATCGCGTCCGCCTGCTCCAGCTCCTCGGCCAGCTTCACACGCAGCGCGAAGGCCGCCTGCTGCTCGGGGGTGTGGCCGGCTGGGTCGGAGAAGGCGGCGGAGGCGCCGATGCCGTCGAGGTGCGGCAGCGGGTCGGCGGCCAGGTCGCGGTGGATCACGGTGCCGTCGGGGTGCTGCTCCTCCCAGGCCTTGCGGAAGGCCGCGGTGACCGAGCGGGAGGCGGAGCCGCCCTCGGGAAAGACGGAGGAGTCGATGAGCAGAAGCGTGGCCATGGGGATCGGTCCTTCGGTACGCGGCCGGGCGGTGCGCGACCACTGGTTGAATTCCGTACGTCACTATTAATAGCACAGGAGCTTACTTTTCTGCAGTAGCCAACGGGAGGGCGGTACTCTGGCTGTATGGCGGACCAGGGTGAGGCGATGTGCAGGCAGGTCGACGACGGCATGACGCGCGTCTTCGAGCTGTTCGGGAAGCGCTGGACGGGGCTGATCGTCGCCACCCTGATGCCGGCCCCGGTGCACTTCGCCGATCTGCGGCGGGCCATCCCCGGAATCAGCGAGCGCATGCTCTCCGACCGCCTCATGGAGCTGGCGGCGACCGGTCTGCTCGTACGCGAGGTGGATCCGGGGCCGCCGCTGCGCGTCTCCTACCGGCTGACGGAGGCCGGTCTCGCGATGGAGCCCGCGCTCAAGGAGCTGGCGAGCTGGGCGGAGACCTATCTCGCCGATGGCGGGCAGTGTCCGGAGCAGTTCCGGAAGTAGGAGTAGGCGGGAGAAGCAGGGCGGGGAAGGCGGCGGGTGGGGGCCGGGCGGCTCCGGTGGCGGGTGCTTCGGGGGTGGGTGCTCCGGTGGTGCTCAGGGGCAGGCGCTTCCGGCGGTGAGCGGGGGCAAGTGCCCCGGCGGTGAGTGGGCGGTCGTTCGGCGGCCGCTTTCGTGTGGGTGTCGGTGGCTGCGTCCGCTCGGTTGTCCTATCCCAGTCGTTCCTGGGTGGCGTTGTAGCGCAGCAGGTATGTGGCGAAGCGGTCGAGGTCGTCCTCGTCCCAGTCGGCCAGCCGCTCCCGGAACGCCTTGCGGCGGCTGGCGGTGGTGCTGGCGAGCACCTGGGCGCCCTTCTCGGTGGGGTGCAGCACCTGGACGCGGTGGTCCTCCGGGTCGACGCGGCGCTCGACGAAACCGAGCTTCTCCAGTGCGGCGATCTGCCGGCTGACCGTGGACTTGTCCAGGAGGTAGTGCGCGGCGAGGTCCGTGGCACGGCATCCGTGCTGGTCATCGAGGTGCGCCAGCAAGGTGTAGGAGACCAGTGACAGCTCGGGGTGCATCCGGGCGGCGGTCGCGCGGGCCCGGCGGGCGAACGCGGTCATCTCCTGCTGGATGGTCTCGACGGAGTCGTCGCGGTGAGCCACGGGTTGCCTTTCGTAGGGGTAGTTGTATAGTACAACGTGCATTGAGAGTTGTATTAGCCAACTACTGGTCGTCAGTAGTGGCGACAGCTGAGCCCGACGAGCTGAGAAGGCCTGCCCCATGAGTACGGTCCGACGTCCCGACCACCGAAGCGAGCAGCACGGCGGCCACCGTTCCGCGCGCTCCGCCCACTCCGCCGGGCTGCGTCATGTGCTGACGCACCTGATCACGCCGCTGCTGATGTGCATCGGGATGGGGCTGGCGTACCTGGGGGCCTTCGCGAACCCCGCGCCGCATCACCTGCCCGTCGCGGTCGTCGGATCGGGCCGGAGCGCACAGCTGCTCGCCCAGTCGATCAACGACAAGGCGGACGGTGACCTGGAGGTGCGGACCGTCGGCGACCGGTCGGCGGCGGTCGAGCGGCTCAAGCACCAGGACATCTTCGGCGCGTATGTGGTCCACGCGCAGGGTGCGACGAAGGGTGCGGCCGGTGCCGGCGGGGCTGCGGGGAGCTCGGCGAAGCCGGCGCCCGAGCTGCTGGTGGCGACCGCCGGTTCCGACACCAGCGCTTCCGTCGTGCAGAAGGTCTTCACCCCGATCGCGGCGCACCAGGGCGCTCCGCTGAAGGTCACGGACGTGGCGCCGACGGCCGAGGACGACCCGACCGGTCAGGGCATCTTCTTCCTGCTGGTCGCGATCAGCATCGGCTCATACGCCTCGGTCGCGGTGATCGGCGGTGCCGGGGCCGTGCTGCCGATCCGGTTGCGGGCGGTGCTGGCGATCGGCACGTCCTTCGTCGTCAGCCTCATCGGGGCGGCGTTCGCCGGTCCGGTCTTCCACCTCGTCGACCACGGCCTCAGGGGACTGTGGGGCATGGCCTGGCTCTACTCCGCCGGCATTCTGCTGATCGGCACCGGCTTGCACACCTTCCTCAAGCGCTGGACCACGCTCGGTGTGATGGCCCTCTTCGTGATGCTCAACTTCACGTCCTCCGGCGGGATCTTCCGGCCGGAGATGCAGAACGGATTTTTCGCGGCGCTGCACTCCTTCTGGAACGGTGCGGGCTTCGTGGAGGGCACCCGCAGCCACGTCTACTTCGACGATTACGGCCTGTCGGGACACGCCTGGACGCTGGTGTGGTGGCTGATCGCTGGTCTGCTGACGGTCGGGGTGGCGGCGCTGGCCGAGAAGCGGCGGCGTACAGCGGAGGCGGAGGCGGCGGCCAATGCGGCGGCGGTGGCGGCAGCTGCGGTGGCGGCGACGGTGCCGGAGCCGATGCCGAGGCGGGGGAGCCGGGCAGCGCGGGCGGAGCGGATGGCAGGGGGCGCGGGGGCGGACGCGAGCGATGGGGCTGGGGGTGTGGACGCGGCTGGGGCTGCGGAGGCGGATGTGGAGATGGAGATGGAGGAGGCTGTGGGGGTGTAGGGGTTGATCGGGGTGGCGTAGGTCGGTGGATGGGGTGCCTGGGGGCTGGTGGGGTTGGCTGCCTGAGCGCCTGAGCGCCTGAGCGCCTGAGCGCCTGGTGTCCGGTGTCGCGCGCTTCTGGTGCCTTGTGTCCGTGGACAGCGTCCGGGAGGCGACAGTGCCGCCGTGTGCCGTGTCTCGCTGTGTTCCGTGCCCCTTCCGGCCTTGCATCGCCGGGAGGGGCACGGAGATGTCTGGGAGGGGACGAAGAGGGGGGAGGGAGCTGACAGCTCGGAGCGCTCCGCGTGCTTGGGCCGGGAGCGACCGAGGTCCGGAGGTTCCGATGTTCGGAGGTTCCGGGCTTTCGTGGTTCGGGGGTTCCGTGGTGTGGAGATCCGGAGAGTTATCCACAGGCTCTGCAGGTTGTGACGGGATCTCGGTAACGTCATTGCTCGTCAGCGGGCCGGGTTCGCTCGGCGAGCTGATGGATGCAGCGGACAAGAACACAAGAGCGCAGGTCGTGAAGGGGGAGGTGGCCCGCTATGCCGCGTGTGCCGTACGTACCGGGGTTTGCGAGGGTGGAGGCGCAGGGACCGTCGCCCAAGGCCGCCGGGCGGGCGTTGCGGGGGAGCGTTCCGCGTGCCGAGCAGGCCGCACTGTCGATCGCGGCCGGGCGGCCGGACGCGGTCACGGCGGTCGAGCAGTCCAACGCCGGCCGGCTGCCCGAGCTGACGCCGATACGGGTCGGCCGGATGGCCGCGAGCCCCTTCGCCTTCCTCCGCGGCTCTGCGGGCCTGATGGCGTACGACCTGACGGGCAGCCCCGTCACCGGCATCGGCACGCAGATCTGCGGAGACGCCCACGCCGCCAACTTCGGACTCTACGGCGATGCCCGCGGCCAGCTCGTCATCGATCTCAACGACTTCGACGAGACCTTGTACGGGCCGTGGGAGTGGGATGTGAAACGGCTTGCGACATCGATGGTGCTGGCAGGCCGGGAGGCGGGGGCCGGCGAGGACGACTGCCGCAAGGCGGCGCAGGACGTGGCGGGCGCGTATCGGCGCACGATGCGGCTGCTGGCGAAGTTGCCGGTGACCGAGGCGTGGAACGCGATCGCCGACGAGGCGCTGGTCTCGCACGCTGACGCCAAGGATCTCGTCGGGACGCTGGAGCGGGTCGCGGACAAGGCGCGCAAGAACACCAGCGCGCGGTTCGCGGCAAAGGCGACGGAGGCGACGCCGGACGGCGGCCGTCGGTTCGTGGACGCTCAGCCGGTGCTGCGGCGGGTGCCGGATGCGGAGGCGGCAGCCGTGGCCGCATCCCTCGCCGGCTATCTGGAGACGCTCCCCGACGACCGGCTGCCCCTGATGGCCCGGCACGCGATACACGACGTGGCCTTCCGAGTGGTCGGCACGGGCAGCGTGGGCCTGCGGTCGTATGTGGTGCTGCTCTTGGACCACCAGGGCGAGCCGCTTGTCCTGCAGGTGAAGGAGGCGCGGCCCTCGGTGCTGGTGCCGTTCGTGGCGAAGGCCGGTTTCCCGGTGCCGCCGGTGGTGCACGAGGGACGCCGGGTGGTGCTCGGGCAGCGGCGGATGCAGGTGGTCAGCGACATTCTGCTGGGCTGGACGACGGTGCAGGACGCGGCCTCGCCAGGTGGCGGCGCGACCGTGGAGAACGGCCGGCGGGAAGGAATGGCCTTCCAGGTCCGCCAGTTCAGAAACCGCAAGGGCAGCGTGGACCCGGCGCAGCTGTCCGGCGATCAGATGGATGACTACGCCCGCATGACGGGAGCTCTCCTGGCCCGAGCCCATGCGCACAGTGCCGACCCGCGCCTATTGGCCGGCTACTGCGGCAAGAACGAGGAACTGGACGAGGCGATCGCGAACTTCGCGGTGTCTTACGCGGACCGCACGGAAGCAGACCATGCGGAGCTGGCAGCAGCAGTGAAGAACGGGCGGATCCCGGCAGAGACGGGGGTGTGAGGGAGGAGGCGCTCGGGCGTCCGGCCGGGTGCGGGAGGCCGGAGCGGCGGGCTTGGGAGCACGGCCGGATTCGGGGGGCCGGAGTAGTGGGGGAAGGAAGTCTGCGGGTGCAGGAAGGCTGACCCGGTCGGGGCTGTGGCGCGGCGGCCCCCTGCCTGGAGTGGTGCGCGGGGGTGTGGTGGCCGGCGGGAACGGGGCGGCCCGCGGTGTGGCTGCCGGCGGGAGTGCGAGGCCTGCGGCGTGCCGACCGTTGCGGTGTTGTCGTGACGGCCTACGGACCGTTGACGCGTGCCACGAGCGTGGCGTGGCGGCGAACTGGAACTGGTCCGGGGCGGTCTGCGCCGTTGGCTGGCTGATTGGCCGGTCGACTGAGGGGGCGGGTGGGCTGGGGGGGGGAGGGGCCCCGGTAGGAGGCGATCGAATGGCCGTGGAGGGCCGGGCCCGGCGTGGGCCGTACGCTGACCGGGTGACGAACTCGCACGCGGAGAACACGCAGGACGGTCAGCACCGACCGGACGTACCGGGCAGCCCGGACGCCCCGGCCGACCCGCAGGCACCGGACGCCCGCGGCGGCGGTCAGGGGCCCCAGCTCGGGCAGGACGGCGGCTCGGGAGATCGGATCGGGGGGCCCGAGGGGGCGGCGGATGCCGACCAAGGCGCTCAGGACGATCCGCCCACCGGCCAGGCCGGGGCAGGGACCGAGCCGGGCGCGCCGGGGCAGCAGGCGGCTCAGGACGAGGCGACCCGGCGGCTGGCGAAGGCGGTACTGGCCGCTGAGCAGGCGCTGATCGAGTTCGAGATCGCGGTGGAGACCTTCCGGGTGGAGGTGGAGAACTTCTCCCGCCTGCACCACCAGCGGCTCGGCCCCATGTACGCGCGGCTGGACGAGCTCGATGCGCAGATCGCCGAGGCGGTGGCGGCGCGTACGGGCGATCCCGAGGACGTCCGTAAGGCGCAGGAGGCGCGTGCCTCGGTGCTGCCGATGCCGGAAGTGGAGGAGCTGTTCCACGGCTGGATGGGGTCGGACGGCCTGTTTCCTGAGGCGCAGGCGATGCTCACCGAGCAGTCGGTGCGGCCGCCGCAGAAGGTGCGGCCCAGCGAGGAGGCTCGCAAGGTCTACCGCGACCTGGTGCGGAAGGCCCATCCCGACCTGGCGCGGGACGATGCGGAGCGGGCACGGCGGGACGAGTTCATCGCGCGGGTCAACGCGGCGTACGGCCAGGGTAACGAGGCCGTGCTGCGGGAGCTGGCGCAGGAATGGGAGGCCGGTCCCGCGCCGGCCGAGGAGCGGCTCAGCGAGAGTGAGGAGCTCTACGCCCGGCTGGAGTGGCTGGCCGAACGCAAGGAACTGCTGGCTGCCGTGGCCTCCGAGCTGGAGGAGAGCGCGATCGGCGCGATGATCAAGATGGCGCCGGGGGACCCGGACGCCCTCCTGGACGAGATCGCCGAGAAGCTGCTCGCCGATGTTGCGGAACGCGAGACGTACCTCGCGCAGCTGGTCGGGTAGCGTCGGGACCATGCAATTTGGTTCTGTGCCCACGGTCGGTGTCGACGCTCTCACGTCGGAGGACTTCCTCCTGGACGTGCGTGAGGACGACGAGTGGGAGGCGGGGCACGCCGAGGGCGCGTTGCACATCCCGATGAGCGAATTCGTCGCCCGTTACGGGGAGTTGACCGAGGCAGCCCCTGCGGACGGCAAGGTGTACGTGCTGTGCCGGGTCGGTGGGCGCTCGGCACAGGTGGCTCAGTATCTGATGCAGCAGGGCATCGACGCGGTGAACGTCATGGGCGGCATGCAGGCCTGGGAGGCCGCCGGTCGCCCTGTGTCGGATGGCAAGGGTGGCTCGGGGGCGGTCATCTAGCCGGGAGCCCGGGAGCCCGGGAGCCCGGGAGCCGGGGAGCCCGGGAGCCGGGACGGCTGGGTTGCGCTGCTCGGTGTCAGTAGCTCGTCGGGCTGCGGTCCAAAGGGCGTCGGAGGTCGTTGGAAGGCCGTGGTCGTCGTCATCAGGCATCCGTCCCCGTCCGTCTCCCTCTGACCTGGCCTGTCGGCGGAGGCCCGTCGGATGATCGACGGAGGCCCCGCATCGGTTGATCTACGACCGGGACCACCTGACGACTGACCTGATGTCCCGAGTCCGCAGAATCCGGGCCGACTGCCGACTGCCGACTGCCGACTGCCGACCGCTGGCGCGGCCGGGCAGGCAGCGGCCGCCAACGCAGGCCTTGAAACCCGTTGCCGCAGCAACGGACACCCGCTGTGCCTTCCCCCCCGCTCCCGCCTCAGCGCAGCGGATGTGCCGCGAGCAGGTCGCCGAGGGCCTCCTCGTGGGCGGCGGCGGGGCCGAGGGAGAGCTCCAGCTGTTTGGCCCAGGCGTGGTAGCGGTGCAGCGAGTAGTCGGTGTCGGCGCCGAAGCCGCCATGAAGATGCTGGGCGGTCTGGACGACGCGGCGTACGCCCTCGGAGGCCCAGATCTTGGCGACCGCGACATCCCCGGCGGGCGGTAGCGGGCCGTCCGCGTCGGTGGTGATGCGCCAGGCGGCTTGCCAGAGCGTGGCCTCCATGGCGCGTAGGTCGATGAAACGGTCGGCGGCCTGGACGGCGACGGCCTGGAAGGTGGCCACCGGGAATCCGAACTGTTCGCGCTTGCCGGTGTAGTCGCTGGTCATGGCGAGGACGCACTCTCCCAGGCCCAGGGCGAGTGCACAGGTGCCGGTGGTCAGAACATTGCGCAGCGACTCCCAGGCGGCCGGGGCGGTGATCGTTTCCCGGGTGCTGAGGCGTACGGAATCCAGCCGGATCTCGGCGAGGCGCTCTCCGGTCGTGGATACCTGGTCGTCGAGCGTGACGCCCGGATGCGTGCGGGGGACGAGGGCGAGTACGGCGTGGCCTTCGGGGGTGTGGGCGGGGAGCAGGATCCGGTCCGCGGTCTGGGCCCAGGGGACGGCTGTCTGGATCCCGTCGAAGATCCAGTCGGCACCCTCTTGGCGTGCGTCAACGGCGAGTTCGGCCGGTTCGTGGCCGGTGCGGCCGGCGGTGGCGACGGTCACGACGAGGTCGCCGGCAGCAATCCGGGGGAGCGCTTCCGCACACAACTCGTCGGCCCCGTAACGCTGGAGGGTGAGCGCGGCGGCGCCGGACTCCAGCAGTGGCACTCGTGCCAGCACCTTGGCCGACTCGCGGAGTACGAGGCAGAGCGCGATCGGGTCCAGGCCCGCGCCGCCGTGCTCGGGCGCGATCGGCAGGCTCAGCAGGTCGGCGTCGGCGAGCTTGCGCCACAGTGTGCGGTCGAAGTCGTCGGCGACCGCACCAGGGGTGAGCGCCGGGCTGGGCACGGTGTCCGGAGCGACCCCCGAGAAGACGGCCCTGGCCGCTTCGACGGCGGCCTGCTGCTCCTCGGTGAAGGTGAAGTCCATGGCTCTGTCCTCCCGCGCGGCGCCTCGAACTGACGATGCGTCAAGGTAGAACAGGTTCCAGGAATTGGGAATGGCGGAAGCGGTGGAAAGGGGAGGGAGTTGGGCCGTGGGGGCGCCTACCGGGCACGTCCGGCAGCGGCCACAGCCGTCGGACCGACTCGGCTTCCATTGCCGGCTCGTCCGGCTCGGCGACCGGCGACCGGTAGCCGGCCGCCTGTGGCCTGTGGCCCCGGTCCTGGTGGGAGCCCGCACGGCGAACGGCGTGGTGTCGGTGCCCGGCTCGTGGGGCCGGGCACCCGCCCGGATCCGTTCTATCGGTCGAAGTCCAGCTCGACCTTCTCCGTGACCGGGTGGGACTGGCAGGCCAGGACGTACCCCGCGTCGACCTCGTCGGACTCCAGGGCGAAGTTGCGGTCCATACGGATCTCGCCCGAGACCAGGAAGGCGCGGCAGGTGCCGCAGACGCCGCCCTTGCAGGCGTACGGGGCGTCTGCGCGGTTGCGCAGGACTGCCTCCAGCAGCGACTCGCTGTCGTGGACCGGCCAGGTGCCGGAGCGGCCGTCGAGGGTGGCGGTCACGGTGCTGTGCGCGGGGACGGCGGCGACGGGGGCGGTCGGGGTGCCGTTGTCGACGTGGAAGATTTCTTCGTGGATGCGGGTGCGGGGGACGTTGAGGGCACGGAGGGCGCGTTCGGCGCCCTGGACCAGGCCGTAGGGGCCGCAGAGGTACCAGCCGTCGACGGAGTCGATCTTCAGGAGCGCGGGCAGGAGGGAGCGGAGCCGGGGCTCGTCCAGCCGGCCGGAGGGCAGGCCGGCTTGTTGTTCCTCCCGGGAGAGGGTGTGGACGAGCTGGAAGCGCTGGGGATAGCGGTCCTTGAGGTCGGCCACCTCCTCCAGAAACATCGTCGATGCCGCCGTGCGGTCGCTGCGGATGAGGCAGAAGTGGGCGTCCGGCTGCCGGTCGAGCAGGGTGGAGACGATGGACAGCACGGGGGTGATGCCGCTGCCGCCGACGATTCCGACGAAATGTCCGGGACGTGGTTCGAGGGTGAACCGGCCCGCCGGGGCCATCACTTCCACCGTGTCGCCGACGGTCAGTTCCTTGAGCGCGTAGGTCGAGAAGGCGCCGTCCTCGACGAGGCGGATGCCCACCCGCAATACGGGCCGGCCGGTGGCCGGGGTGCAGATGGAGTACGTACGGCGGATCTCCTGGCCGTCGACGGATCTGCGCAGCGCGATGTGCTGTCCGGGGGTGTGCCGGAAGGTCGTGCGCAGCTCGGGCGGGACCGCGAAGGTGACGGCCACCGCGTCGTCCGTGAGCCGCTCGATCTCCCGGACCTGGAGCGGGTGGAACATCACAACTCCTTGAAGTGGTCGAAGGGTTCGCGGCAGGACTCACAGCGGCGCAGTGCCTTGCACGCCGTGGAGGAGAACCGGCTCAGCAGGGTGGTGTCGGTCGATCCGCAGTGCGGGCAGCGGATGGCGAGGTCGACGGCGACCGGTCCGCCGGCCGGTCCCGTGGGGCGTGGGGGTGCGATACCGAATTCGGCGAGCTTGCGGCGGCCCTCGACGGTGATCGCGTCGGTGGTCCACGGCGGGCTGAGGACCGTTCGGACCTCGACCTCGGGTATCCCGTGGTCGTGCAGCACTTGCTCGATATCGGCCGACATCGTCTCGATGGCGGGGCAGCCGGTGTAGGTGGGGGTGAGCCGCACCTCGACCCGGCCGGGGGCCGTGAGCTGGACCCCGCGCAGCACGCCCAGTTCGGCGAGCGTGAGTACCGGCAGCTCGGGGTCGGGAACGGAGCCCGCCAGCGCGAGCAGTTCCTCTTCGAGGGCGGTGGTGGTCACCATGCCGCCCCCGGGTGGCTGCGGTGGAGGTGCTGCATCTCGGCAAGCAGCCGTCCGAACGATTCGGTGTGCAGGCCCTGGCGGCCCGCGCCGGCCGCCCAGGCGCCGTGCCGGGGTCCTTCGGGGACGGTGAGGGTGGCTTGCTCCAGGGTGGCGGTGATGCGTGCGGTCCAGCTGTCGTGCAGGGCCGGCCAGTGCACCGTTTCCAGTCCTTCCACCGGCTCGAACAGTTCGCCGGTGAAGCGCCACAGGGCGTCCAGGGCGCGTTGCATCCGGGCGTGGCTCTCGTCCGTGCCGTCGCCCAGGCGCAGCGTCCACTGATGGGCGTGGTCGCGGTGGTAGGCGACCTCCTTGACGGCCTTCGCGGCCAGCGGCGCCAACTCGCTCTCGGCTGTGGCGAGATGGCCGAACAGCAGCTCCTGGTAGGTGGAGAAGTAGAGCTGCCGGGCGATGGTGTGGGCGAAGTCGCCGTTGGGCTGCTCGACGAGCTGGAGGTTGCGGAACTGCCGCTCCTCGCGCAGATAGGCCAGCTCGTCCTCGTCACCGGCCAGGGAGAGCAGCACACGGGCCTGACCGAGCAGGTCCAGCGCGATATTGGCCAGCGCGACCTCCTCCTCCAGGACCGGGGCGTGGCCGGCCCACTCGCCCAGGCGGTGGGAGAGGATCAGTGCGTCGTCCCCGAGGGGCAGGGCCGGGGTGGCGGTGACGTTCATCAAAGGTGATGCACCCCGTCCGGGATCTCGTAGAAGGTCGGGTGGCGGTAGGGCTTGTCACCGGCCGGCTCGAAGAAGGTGTCCTTCTCGTCCGGCGAGGAGGCGGTGATCTGTGCGGAGGGCACCACCCAGAGGGAGACGCCTTCCGAGCGGCGGGTGTAGAGGTCGCGGGCGTTGCGCAGCGCCATCTCGGCGTCCGGCGCATGCAGGCTGCCGGCATGGGTGTGGGAGAGTCCGCGGCGGCTGCGGACGAAGACCTCCCACAGGGGCCAGTCGGCGGGCAGGGCGGCCGCCTCCGCGGGGGCTTCGGTGGGGCGTGGTGTCGTCATCGGGTGGCCTCCCCGTGCTTGGCCGCGTGTGCGGCAGCTGCCTCGCGCACCCAGGCGCCTTCCTCATGAGCCTGCCGTCGGCGGCTGATCCGCTGTTCGTTGCAGGGGCCGTTGCCCTTGAGGACCTCGCGGAACTCGGCCCAGTCGATCGGGCCGAAGTCCCATTGGCCGCGCTCGTCGTTCCACGTCAGGTCCGGGTCGGGGAGCGTGAGCCCGAGGGCCTCGGCCTGGGGGACGCAGATGTCCACGAAGCGCTGGCGCAGCTCGTCGTTGGAGTGCCGCTTGATCTTCCAGGCCATGGACTGCGCGGAGTGCGACGACTCGTCGTCCGGCGGGCCGAACATCATCAACGATGGCCACCACCAGCGGTCCACCGCGTCCTGCGCCATGGCGTGCTGTGCCTCGCTGCCGCGGCTGAGGGCCAGCAGGAGTTCGTAGCCCTGTCGCTGGTGGAAGGACTCCTCCTTGCAGACACGGACCATTGCGCGGGCGTAGGGGCCGTACGAACACCGGCACAGCGGGACCTGGTTGGTGATCGCCGCGCCGTCCACCAGCCAGCCGACGGCTCCGACATCGGCCCAGGTCAGGGTGGGGTAGTTGAAGATCGAGGAGTACTTCTGGCGGCCGGAGTGCAGCTTGTCGAGCAGTTCGTCGCGGCCGGTGCCCAGGGTCTCGGCGGCGCTGTAGAGATACAGGCCGTGGCCGGCTTCGTCCTGCACCTTCGCCATCAGGATCGCCTTGCGGCGCAGGGACGGCGCGCGGGTGATCCAGTTGGCCTCCGGCTGCATGCCGATGATCTCGGAGTGGGCGTGCTGCGCGATCTGCCGCACGAGTGTCGAGCGGTAGGCGTCCGGCATCCAGTCCCGCGGCTCGATGCGTTCGTCCGCGGCCACAGTGGCGTCGAATACGGCCTCGCGAGCCGTCTCTTCCGGCGCGATCGTCGTCATGTGGTGCCCCCTCGCTCCCGACCGACCGATCGTTCGGTTCAATGGTGAGTGGGCGGACCCCGGGTGTCAAGCCTGTGGATAACCCGGGGAAGGGTGTGCCCGGTGCGGCCGCGTAGGTACGGTTCCGAAGCGGAGTCAGCCGCATGGTTTCTGGGAACGGGGCGGGAATGCAGTCATACGGGGACGAAACGCGGCCACTGTCCGCGCTCTCGCTGCCCTCGCGGATCGTCATAGGGGCGGCGGCCTGTGCCATCGCGGTCAGCGTCGCGATTCATCTCGCCATGATGTTCTTGCATGTCGCGCCGTCGAACACGCTCAGCAAACAGCAGGGCGCCCTGATCAGCGACTACGTCTACCCCGAGTACGAACAGAACTGGAAGCTGTTCGCACCCAATCCGCTCCAGCAGAACATCGCGGTGCAGGTCCGTGCACAGCTCCGCGCCGAGGACGGCGCCACGCGGACCACCGGCTGGACCGATCTGACCGCCCGCGACGGGCAGGCCATCCTCCACAACCCGCTGCCCAGCCACACCCAGCAGAACCAGTTGCGCCGCGGCTGGGAGCTCTTCCTCAACACCCACAACGCGCAGAACCGCCCCGTCGGCCTGCGCGGTGAGCTGTCCGAGCGCTATATCCGGCGGATCGTGACGCTCCGGATGGACGGCGAGTGGACCCAGGGCGGCGGCCGGGTCGAACAGGTCCAGGTCCGCTCGCAGACGACGGCGGTCCGCCCGCCGCCCTGGAGCTCCGAGAAGATCAGCGAAAAGCCCGTGTACCGCGTGCTGCCCTGGTGGCAGGTCACCGCCGACGACCTGCCCAAGGGGGCGAACAACCAGTGACGTCACCGACGCCCCACCACCCTCAGCAGACGCCGAGCGCACAGCAGGATCCGCACACCACGCAGCCGGCCGATGTGCCGCAGCAAGCGCAGGCACCACGGACGCCCGAGGAGCCCGCCCCCTACCAGGAGACCCGCATCGAGCGGGCCATCGGACGCGGCTTCGGTCGGGTCACCAGCCGCGCACTCGCCCCGTACCAGACCGCCGTGATCCGGATCGGCTTTTCGGCGACGTGGCTGCTGTTCCTGCTGCGCGAATGGCCGCATCGGGCGGTGCTCTACGGACCCGACAGCCCCTGGAACCTGGACATGGCGCGCCGGCTCCTGGCCGGCAATCACGCCTTCTCCGTACTCCCCTGGTCCGACAGCCGCGGCTGGTTCGAGTGCGTCTACCTCGTGGCCGTCGTGGCCAGCGCGCTGCTGATGCTCGGCTGGCGCACCCGCACCATGTCGGTGCTCTTCATGGTGGGCGTGATCTCGCTCCAGAACCGCAGCATCTTCATAGGGGACGGCGGCGACAACGTCATCCACCTGATGTCGATGTATCTCGTGCTGACCCGGTGCGGGCAGGTCTGGTCGCTGGACGCACGCCGGGCGAAGCGGGCGGCGGCCGCCGCGTACGCCTCCGGTGGGGAGGGAGCCGAGGGCGTCCCCGCCGTCTCCCGCGACCTGCCCGGCGTCATCCTGTGGTCCGTGCTCGGCCTCGTGCTGGCTGTCGCCCAGCTGAGCGGCAACTACGGCCTCGGCTGGTCCGAGGGCGGCCCGTTCCCGCACATCGGCTGGAGCCTGGTGCTGTGGGGTCTGTGGCTGGCGCACGGCCTGTGGTGGGCGGTGCAGCGCTACGCGCCCGGCGAGCCGCGCATCGTCCTGGACACCCTCGCCAAGCTCGCCCACAACGGCGCACTGCTGGTGATCGTGATCGAGGTCTGTCTGATCTACGCCACCGCCGGCTGGTACAAGATCCAGGGCTCACGCTGGCAGGACGGCACCGCGGTCTACTACCCGATGCACCTGGACTACTTCTCGCCCTGGCCGGCGCTGTCCGAGCTGCTGGGCAGCAACGGCGTGATGGTCATGCTGATCACCTACGGGACGGTGATCGTGCAGGTCGCCTTCCCGTTCACGCTCTTCAACCGCCGGCTGAAGAATGTGCTGCTGGTCGCGATGATCTGTGAGCACCTCTCGATCGCGTTCCTGCTCGGACTGCCGTTCTTCTCGCTCGCGATGGTCGCAGCGGACGCGGTCTTTCTGCCGACGAACTTCTTGACCTGGCTCTCCGCGCGCCTCTCCGGCCTGCGCGAACGGCTCTTCCCGCGTGGCGGTGAGGCGCGGCCGGCCGACGGGACCGAGGGCGGTGAGCCGGAGGCCCGTACGGGGCACGGCGGCGATGGCCATACGCTCGTGGGGTGAGCAGCGAGAAAACCGCCCCCGTCGAGCCCCTCCAGTACGACGAGGGGTACGGGACCCAGATCGGTGTCGGACCGCATCCTGAGCCTTGGCCCCAGGACGACCGACTGGACCCCGAGCTGCTCGCGCACGGTGACCGGCGCAATGTCGTCGACCACTACCGCTACTGGACACGCGAGGCGATCGTCGCCGACCTCGACACCCGCCGCCATGACTTCCATGTGGCCGTCGAGAACTGGGGCCACGATTTCAACATCGGCTCGGTCGTACGGACCGCGAATGCGTTCCTGGCCAAGGAGATCCATATTGTCGGGCAGCGCCGCTGGAACCGCCGCGGCGCGATGGTGACCGACCGCTACCAGCACGTCCGTCACCACCCGGACACCGCGGACCTCACCGCCTGGGCGGCGGCCGAGGAGCTGCCGATCATCGGGATCGACAATCTCCCCGGTTCCGTGCCGCTGGAGACGACCGAGCTGCCGCGGCGCTGTGTCCTGCTGTTCGGCCAGGAGGGGCCGGGGCTGACCGAGGAGGCGCGCCGGCATGTCTCGCTGGTCTGCTCGATCGCGCAGTTCGGCTCGACCCGCTCGATCAATGCGGGGGCCGCGGCCGCCATCGCGATGCATGCCTGGATCGGCCGCCATGCGCGGATCGAGGGGCCGGACGGCCTCTGACGGAGCCCGTGCCCCGTCGGCCGCCCGGCGCGGGGCCCGGGAGAGCGTCCCGTGCCCCGGCGCCCGCATCCGTCACGCCGGCCGTCGCACCTCCACCGTCCGGAAGCGGTTGGCCACGAAGGCGCCGTCGCACAGCGCCGCATTGGCTGCCGGGTTTCCGCCCGAGCCATGGAAGTCCGAGAACGCCGCGGTCTGGTTCACATAGACCCCGCCGGTCAGATTCAGCGACAGCTGGGCGCACTCCTCCAGGCAGGCCGCCTCCACCAGCTGCTCGACCTCGGCGGAGGTGGTGTACGCGCCGACCGTCATGGCGCCCTTCTCGCGGACCGTGCGCCGCAGCAGATCCACCGCGCCGGCCGCGGAATCGACGGCCACCGCGAAGGACACCGGGCCGAAGCATTCCGACAGATAGGCCGCCTCGGAGTCCGGTTTGGCGCCGTCGAGCTTGACGATCACCGGCGTCCGGACCGTGGCCCCGGGGAACTCGGGGTTGGCTACCTCACGGGAGGCCAGTGCCACCTCGCCGAGCCCGGCAGCGGCGTCGATGCGCTCCTTGACCTGCGGATTGACGATGGCGCCCAGCAGAGCGTTGGCCCGTGCATCGTCGCCCAGCAGCCCGCTCACCGCGCCCGCGAGATCGCGGACCACCTCGTCGTACGACTTCGGACCGGCGTCCGTGGTGATGCCGTCGCGCGGGATCAGCAGATTCTGCGGGGTGGTGCACATCTGGCCGCTGTAGAGCGACAGCGAGAAGGCGAGGTTGCTGAGCATGCCCTTGTAGTCATCGGTGGATTCGATGACGACGGTGTTGACGCCGGCCTTCTCCGTGAAGACCTGCGCCTGCCGGGCGTGCGTCTCCAGCCAGTCGCCGAAGGCGGTCGAGCCGGTGTAGTCGATGATGCGGACCTCGGGGCGGACGGCCAGCGTCTTGGCCAGGCCCTCGTCCGGCTTGTCCACGGCCAGGCACACCAGGTCGGCGGGGAAACCCGCCTCGCTGAGCACCTCGCGGGCCACCTTGACGGTCAGCGCCAGCGGCAGCACGGCGCGCGGATGCGGCTTCACCAGCACCGGGTTGCCGGTCGCCAGAGAGGCGAACAGGCCCGGATAGCCGTTCCACGTCGGGAAGGTGTTACAGCCGATCATCAGGGCGACGCCCCGCGGCACGGCCGTGAAGCTCTTGGCCAGCTCGAGCGGGTCGCGCTTGCCCTGCGGCTTGGACCACGGCGCCTGCTCCGGGAGGCGGGCCTGCTCGGCGTACGCATACGCCACCGCCTCCAGGCCGCGGTCCTGGGCATGCGGGCCGCCCGCCTGGAACGCCATCATGAAGGCCTGGCCGCTGGTGTGCATCACGGCCTGCGCGAACTCATGGGTCCGCGCGCTGATCCGGGCCAGGATCTCCAGACACACCGCAGCGCGCGTCTCGGGGCCGGCGTCCCGCCAGGCGGGGAGCGCGGCGCGCATGGCCGGGAGCAGCACGTCCACGTCCGGATGCGGATAGGCGATGTCCAACTTCAGGCCGTACGGCGAGACTTCCTCGCCCGTCCAGTCGTCCGTGCCGGGCTGGTCGAGCTCGAATCGCCGGCCGCGCAGCGCCTCGAAGGCGGCCAGGCCGTCGGGCGCGGCGGTCTCGCCGTAGGCCTTCGGGTGCTCGGGGTGCGGGGACCAGTACGCGCGGGTGCGGATCGCCTCCAGCGTCTGGTCGAGGGTCGGGCGGTGCTTCTCGATCAACTGCGCTGCGGTCATTTCGGCGGCCATCGATGACCAACTCCTCGTCGAGCTGGGCGGAGAGTGGATAAGGGCTGGGAGTGGACAGGGCAACGGAGTTAGAGTAACCGAACGATCGGTCGGGGCAAGAGGGCCCGACCAGCCTGTGGAAAAGTCGGTCGGGGAGGATCAGCTGGCATGACGGCAATCGGAACCAGCAGCACCGTGGCAGTGGTGGGCACCGGCACCATGGGGCAGGGCATCGCGCAGGTGGCGCTGGTCGCCGGCCACCGGGTACGTCTCTACGACACCGTTCCCGGGCGCGCCGGGCAGGCCGCCGAGGCGATCGCGCGGCGGCTGGACCGGCTCGTCGAAAAAGGCCGGATCCAGGCGGACGAGCGGGATGCCGCCCGCGAGCGCCTCTCCCCCGCCGCCGCCCCCGCGGAGCTGGCCGACGCCGCACTGGTCATCGAGGCGATCCTGGAGCAACTTCCCGCCAAGCAGGAGCTGTTCACCGCCCTGGAGGACATCGTGGCGGCGGACTGTCTGCTGGCCACCAATACCTCCTCACTGTCCGTGACCGCGGTCGCGGGCGGCCTGCGCCACCCCGGCCGCTGTGTGGGCATGCATTTCTTCAACCCGGCGCCGCTGCTCCCCCTGGTCGAGGTGATCAGCGGTTTCGCCACCGACGAGGCCGCCGCCACTACCGCGTACGACACCGCAGCGGCCTGGGGCAAGAAGCCGGTGCGCTGTACGGACACCCCCGGTTTCCTCGTCAACCGCATCGCCCGCCCCTTCTACGCCGAAGCCCTGCGCGCCTACGAGGAGCGGGTGGCCGACCCGGCCACCATCGATGCGGTGCTGCGCGACGGTGCCGGCTTCAAGATGGGGCCCTTCGAGCTGACCGACCTCATCGGGCAGGACGTGAACGAGGCGGTCACCCACTCCGTGTGGCAGGCGTTCTTCCAGGACCCGAAGTTCACCCCTTCCCTGGCGCAGCGCCGGCTGGTCGAGTCCGGGCTGCACGGCCGCAAGGCGGGGCGGGGATGGTTCGACTACTCCGAGGGCGCCCGCCGGCCCGAACCGCGGACCGCCGAGCCCTGTCCGGCGCCCGAGTCCGTCGGTCTGCACGCGAAGCTGCCCGGCCCTGCGGTGGTACTGCGCGAGCTCATCGAGGAGGCGGGCATCAAGATCACCCGTGACCGGACGCCGGGGGAGTCGGGGGGGTTCCTCCGGCTGCCCGGTGGGGCCTGTCTGGCGCTGACCAACGGCCGTCCGGCGACATCCGGCGTCTACGGGAAACACATCCGCTTCGACCTCTCCCTGGACTACCGCGCCGCCACCCGGATCGCCCTGGCGGCCTCGGCGGCGGTCTCCGAGGAGGACCTCGCGGAGGCGGTCGGGCTGTTCCAGGCGCTCGGCAAGCAGGTCAGCGTGATCGAGGACGTACCGGGGATGATCGTCGCCCGGACCATCGCGATGATCATCGACTTCGCCGTGGACGCCGCGGCCCGCGGGGTCGCGAGTCCGGAGGACATCGACACGGCCATGCGGCTGGGCGTGAACTATCCCGGCGGCCCCATGGAGTGGGTCGAGCGGCTCGGTGCCCCATGGGTGTGGGATCTGCTGGATTCGATGCACCACCAGAACGCCGGTGGACGCTACGCACCGTCGTGGGCGCTGCGGCGCCGTGCAGACCTCGAGGAATGGGTGCTCTAATCATGACCATGGCCAAGCGCGACACCTATACGCCCGATTCGCTGCTCGCGGTCGCCGTCGAGGTGTTCATCGAGCGCGGCTACGACGGCACGTCCATGGAGCACCTCTCCAAAGCGGCCGGCATCTCGAAGTCCTCGATCTACCACCATGTCCGCAGCAAGGAAGAGCTGCTGCGGCGCGCGATAAGCCGCGCCCTGGACGGGCTGTTCGGTGTGCTGGAGGAGCCGGGCGCCCTTCAGGGGCGGGCCATCGAACGGCTGGAGCACGTCACCCGGCGCGTGGCCGAGGTGCTGATGGATGAACTCCCCTACGTGACACTGCTGTTGCGGGTGCGGGGAAATACGGACACCGAGCGGTGGGCCATGGAGCGCCGCCGGGAGTTCGACCACGAGGTCTCCGATCTGCTCAAGCAGGCCGCCGCCGACCGCGACCTCCGGGACGACGTGGACATCCGGCTGGCCACCCGTCTGCTCTTCGGCATGATCAACTCGATCGTGGAGTGGTACCGGCCGGGGCGCGGCGGCGCGGTGAGCCGTGACGAGGTCGCCGAGGCCGTGGTGCGTACGGCGTTCGCGGGACTGCGCAAGCTCTGATCTGCGCAATCGCCGTTCGGTGTGCACCTTGACCGGGCAGGTCCGATCCGGGCACCCCAAGGCGTCTGCGCCCGGCGGGGGCTTTCTCCCTCGCCCGGAGCGGGTCACTCCTCCTCGGGCCCGAGGTCGGTCTCCTCGAAGACCAGCAGGGTGCGGGTGCTGAGCACTTCCGGTATCGACTGGATACGGGTGAGGACCAGCTCCCGCAGCTCGCGGTTGTCCTTGGTGTGGACCAGTAGCAGCACATCGAAATCACCGCTGACCAGCGCGATGTGGGTGGCCCCCGGCAGCGTCGTGAGCTGCTTGCGCACGGTCCGCCAGGAGTTCTGCACGATCTTCAGCGTGATGTATGCGGAGGCGCCCTGACCTGCGCGTTCCTGGTCGATGAGGGCACTGAAGCCGCGGATCACCCCGTCTTCGATCAGCCGGTTGATCCGTGCGTAGGCATTGGCGCGCGAGACATGCACCCGCTCGGCCACGGAGCGTATCGAGGCCCTGCCGTCGGTCTGCAGCATGCGCAGGATCGAACGGTCGATGGTGTCCAGCGGGCGTGCAGCCGGCGAGGGCGGCGCGGGGGCGGGTGCCGCGGGCGACTGCCCGCCGGAATTGGCCATCTGTTCGTCCGGCATATGGTCCCGCCTCCCCTTGGTGGACGCCCTGTCTTCATCTCAGGCTGTGGAGAACCGTTTGTCCACAGGCTGAGCCCGCCTGTAGCCAAAATGCATCGGCGACCGAACAATCGGTAGGGCAGGGCGTACCCGCCCTGGCCGATTCCATCCTGCCCGTCCGCCGTCCGCCCACCACCCACATGAGGCGCACCGCGCCACCCCTTCGAACCGAGGAGGTGCTCGACATGACGGTCCTTGAGCAGCCCGGCAGCAGCAGGAACAAGAGCAGCCTGGCCGGCCCGCCGCCTGCCTGGCGGCCGCGCGTCGACCCCGCGCCCCTCCTGCCCGACGAGGAGCCGTACCGCCTCCTGGGTACGGACGCTGCGGCCCGGCTCGACTCCGGACTGCTGACCCGGCTCTACGCCCAGCTGGTGCGTGGCCGCCGGTACAACGCCCAGGCCACGGCCCTGACCCGGCAGGGACGCCTGGCGGTCTACCCGTCCTCCACGGGACAGGAGGCCTGCGAGGTCGCCGCGGCGCTGGCCCTCGAAGACAGGGACTGGCTCTTCCCCAGCTATCGCGACACCCTCGCCGCCGTGGCCCGCGGCCTCGACCCCGTACAGGCGCTGACCCTGCTGCGCGGCGACTGGCACAACGGATACGACCCGCACGAGCACCGCATCGCCCCCCTGTGCACCCCGCTCGCCACCCAGCTCCCGCACGCCGTGGGCCTGGCACACGCCGCGCGCCTCAAGGGTGACGAGGTGGTGGCGCTGGCCATGGTGGGCGACGGCGGCACGAGCGAGGGCGACTTCCACGAGGCGCTGAACTTCGCGGCGGTCTGGCAGGCGCCGGTGGTCTTCCTCGTCCAGAACAACGGCTTCGCGATCTCCGTGCCGCTCGCCAAGCAGACCGCCGCTCCGTCCCTCGCCCACAAGGCGGTCGGATACGGCATGCCGGGCCGCCTGGTCGACGGCAATGACGCGCCCGCCATGCACGAGGTGCTCACCGAGGCCGTGCAGCGGGCCCGCAGGGGCGGCGGCCCCACCCTGATCGAGGCCGTCACCTATCGCATCGAGGCGCACACCAACGCCGACGACGCCACCCGCTACCGCAGCGATGCCGAGGTCGAGACCTGGCGGGCCCACGACCCGATAGCCCTTCTGGAGCATGAGCTGGCGGCCCGCGATCTGCTGACCGATGAATTCGTCGCTGCCACCCGGGACGGCGCCGAGCAGCTGGCGGCCGACCTCAGGGAGCGGATGAACGCCGACCCGGAGCTCGACCCGATGGACCTGTTCACCCACGTATTCGCCGAGCAGACCAGCCAACTGCGTGCCCAGGCCGCACTGCTGCGCGCCGAGCTGGACGCCGAGGCCGACGGACACACCGAGGACGCAGCGGGCGCCGACGGCTCCGCCGAGGAGGCCAGGCCATGACGACCATCGCTCCGGCGACCGCGCGCAAGCCCGCCACCATGGCGCAGGCGCTGACCCGCGCGCTGCGCGACGCCATGGCCGACGACCCGTCCGTCCATGTCATGGGCGAGGACGTCGGCGCGCTGGGCGGTGTCTTCCGGGTGACCGACGGCCTCGCCAAGGAGTTCGGCGAGGACCGCTGCACCGACACCGCGCTTGCCGAGGCCGGCATCCTGGGCACCGCCGTCGGCATGGCGATGTACGGGCTGCGGCCGGTCGTCGAGATGCAGTTCGACGCCTTCGCCTACCCGGCGTTCGAGCAGCTGATCAGCCATGTCGCCCGGATGCGCAACCGCACCCGCGGGGCGCTGACGATGCCGCTGACCATCCGCATTCCGTACGGCGGCGGCATCGGCGGGGTCGAGCACCACAGCGACTCCTCGGAGGCGTACTACCTCGCCACCCCCGGGCTCCAGGTCGTCACCCCGGCGACCGTCGAGGACGCCTACGGGCTGCTGCGTGCCGCCATCGCCTCCGACGACCCGGTCGTCTTCCTGGAGCCCAAGCGCCTGTACTGGTCCAAGGCCGACTGGTCGCCCGATGCGCCCACCGAGGTCGCCCCCCTGGGCCGAGCCGCGGTCCGGCGCCGCGGCAGCAGCGCCACGCTGATCACATACGGCCCGTCGCTGCCGGTCTGCATGGAGGCCGCCGAGGCCGCCCGCGCCGAGGGCTGGGACCTCGAAGTGGTCGATCTGCGCTCGCTGATGCCGTTCGACGACGACACGGTCTGCGCGTCGGTGCGGCGGACCGGACGAGCCGTGGTCGTCCATGAGTCCAACGGGTTCGGCGGTCCCGGCGGCGAGATCTCCGCGCGGATCACCGAGCGCTGCTTCCACCACCTGGAGGCGCCGGTCCTGCGCGTCTCCGGCTTCGACATCCCCTATCCGCCGCCCATGCTGGAACGGCACCATCTGCCCGGCGTGGACCGGATTCTGGACACCGTCGCCCGCCTCCAGTGGGAGTCGGACTGGACCGAGGGACGTGGTGAGTGATGGCCGTGGTCCGCGAATTCACCCTGCCCGACCTGGGGGAAGGCCTCACCGAGGCGACGATCGTGCACTGGATGGTCGAGGTCGGCGAGGTCGTGGCGATCGACCAGCCGGTGGTGGAGGTCGAGACCGCCAAGGCGATGGTGGAGGTGCCGTGCCCGTATGGGGGCGTGGTGACCGCCCGCTTCGGTGAGGAGGGGGAAGAAGTCCCGGTGGGGGCGCCGCTGGTGACGGTCGCGGTGGGGGCCGTACCCGATGATCTGGCGGGGACGGGCCCTGGGACGGGGCCGGGCGCCGGGACGGGTGCGACAGGTGGTGCACCCGATGCGGGGGCTTCGGCGCCGGCTTCCGCCGGGACCTCCGGTCCGGCCGCCGAGGGCCCGGCGGATGCCGGGTCCGGGAATGTGCTCGTCGGGTACGGCACGAGCGCGGCGGCGGCGCGGCGGCGCCGGATCCGGCCGGGGGGCGGGGCGGGACCCGTGGCGGGAGTGCCGCGGCCGCCCGCAGGAGCGGTGAACGGCTCGTCCGGGGCTGGAGCGGTCGGCGGTGGGCCTGGTGGCTCAGGTGCGGCTGATGCGGGGGCGGCGGCTGTTGGGGCAGTCGGCGTCACCGGGGCCGCCGGGGCCATGGGGGTGGACGGGTCGGCCAGGACGACTGGGGCGGACGGGTCGTCCGGGGCCGGTGCGGTGGATGCCGGTAATCGTACGGTGGCCGTCATTTCTCCGCTGGTGCGTCGGATGGCGCGGGAAAACGGGCTGGATCTGCGGGAGTTGACGGGGTCCGGGCGGGATGGGCTGATTCTCCGTACGGACGTCGAGTGCGCGGTCCGGGCACGGCAGGAGCAGGAGTCGGTGGGTAGTGCCGGGGCGGCCGCCTCGGTTGGTGCCCATGGGATGAATGGTGTCCGAGGGGTGGTCGGCGCCGGTGCGACGGGTGTGGCGGGGGCCGCGACCGCCGCCGGAGCCGTGAGGACCATCGGATCCACGGGAGCCGGTGGCGCGGCGGGCGAGGAGCGGATCCCGCTGAGGGGGATGCTCGGTGCGGCCGCCGAGAAGTTCAGCCGCAGCCGTCGGGAGATCCCGGAGGCGACCTGCTGGGTGGACGCCGATGCCACCGAACTCCTGGCCGCCCGCAGGGCGATGAATGCGCCGGGCGTCCCCAAGGTGTCGCTGCTCGCGCTGCTGGCCCGGATCACCACGGCGGCGCTCGCACGGTTCCCCGAGCTCAACGCCACTGTCGACACCAAGGCCCAGGAGATCGTCCGGCTGCCCGCCGTCCATCTGGGCTTTGCGGCGCAGACCGACCGCGGTCTGGTCGTGCCGGTCGTACGGGACGCCCATGCCCGTACGGTCGAGGAGCTGTCCGCCGAGATCACCCGGCTCACCGAGACCGCCCGCGCCGGCGGGCTCTCCCTGGCCGAGCTGACACATGGCACCTTCACCCTCAACAACTACGGTGTCTTCGGTGTCGACGGCTCCACGCCGATCATCAACCACCCCGAGGCGGCGATGCTCGGTGTCGGTCGGATAGCCGCCAAACCCTGGGTGCACGAAGGGGAGTTGGCCGTCCGGCAGGTCGTTCAGCTCTCGCTCACCTTCGATCACCGGGTGTGCGACGGCGGCACCGCCGGAGGCTTCCTGCGCTATGTGGCCGACTGCGTGGAACAGCCCGCGCTGCTGCTACGGACGCTGTGACATCGGCGAGACCGGTGACATCGGGGAGACGGTGGCGGCACTGAGCCGTTGGCGGCAGTCAGCCGGTGGTGGCGGTGAAGGCGATAACCGCGGCAAGCCGAGTGGCGGCCGCGGCGTGTGTGACGGGTGCGCCTCCCCGGCCGGGGCCGTTGCGTCCGCTGTGGCGGAGCTGACAGCTGCCGCAGCTCCGGCACCGGTGTGATCCGTGTCCCCCCGGCGATACTCAAGGGGTGAACGACCTCACCGACTACGACACCATCGTGCTGGCCGGGGGCGCGGCCCGGCGGCTCGGCGGGGCGGACAAACCCGCCCTGTCCGTCGGCGGTCGCCCCCTCCTGGACCGGGTGCTCGCCGCGTGCCCCGATACGGCGCTCACCGTCGTCGTCGGTCCTCACCGTCCGACCACCCGTGCCGTCGTCCGCGCCCTTGAGGACCCACCGGGCGGCGGTCCGCTCGCCGCACTGGACGCGGGCCTGCGGCACACCACCGCCCCGACGGTGCTCGTCCTCTCCGCCGACCTCCCGTTCCTGACGGCCGCGACCGTGCAGAGCCTCTTGGAGGCGGCCACGGAATCGGCCGCCGCCGGGCCGGGCGGCGGTTCACCCCACGGCGATTCCGCGCCCCGTGACGCTTCCGCGCCCCGTGACGCTTCCGCGCCCCACGGCGTTTCCGCGCCCCGGGGCGGTGAAGCGGCGCGCGACGGGGCGATGCTCCAGGACGCCTCGGGGCGGGACCAGCCGCTGGTGGCCGCCTATCGGGCCGAGTCGCTGCGCCGTGAGCTGGCGCGGGTACGGGCCGAACATGGCACTCTGGCCGGTCTGCCGCTGCGTGCCCTGGTGAAAGGGCTGCTGCTCGAACGGGTCCCGGACGTCACGGCCACGGCATCCTTCGACTGCGACACCTGGGAAGACATCAGCGCGGCGCGCGCCCGTATCAGGGAGCATGGAAACGTGTTGGATGAATGGATCACCGCAGTCAAGGCCGACCTGGGCATCGAACTCGATGTCGACACGGCGGCGCTTCTCGATCTCGCGCGGGACGCGGCGCACGGCGTCGCCCGGCCGGCCGCACCGCTGACGACCTTCCTGATCGGTTACGCGGCGGGCCAACAGGGCCGGGACGTGAAGGAGCTGACCGCACGCGCCACCGCGCTGGCCAACCGCTGGGCGGCGGAGGCCGAGGAGTCCGCCGGCTCGGCGGATGCCGGCGGCGGCACGGGTACCGAATCGAAGCCCGCGGAATGACCGACGGCGAGTTCGACGGGAAGCCCGGCGGCACGGCGGGCCGGACAGAGGGCGAGACAAGGGGCGACGGGCGTGGCGACCCGTTCGAGGAGGCGCTCGCGCTGGCCAACGCAGCGGCGCCGATGCGCGTACGGCCCGAGGCCGAGGGCGGGGCCGAGCCCACGACCGTCAGCGTGCCGTATGCCGCCTACGAGGCCACGGCAGCCGCATCCTCCGCCACCTGGTGCGGAAGCGACGTCCCGTACACGCCGGACGACCCCTTCTCCCCCGACGACCCCACCGCCTCCGGAAACAGCACCTCCAGCTCCTCCGGCGCCTCCCGCCCCTCTGGCCCCGCCGGCCCCGAAGCCCCCTCGGTTCCTACCTCCCCCGCTCCCCTGAACCTCCCCTGGCACACCGCCCGGGACATCGCCGAGCGCGCCGCAGCCGGCCCACCCACGCCCGAGACCTCGGCGCTCGGTCACGCGCTCGGCCGTACGCTCGCCGCGCCCCTCACCGCGCTCACCGATCTGCCGTCGTTCGACACCTCGGCGATGGACGGCTGGGCGGTATCCGGCCCCGGCCCCTGGCGCGTCGACCACCCCGCCGACGCACCCGAGGCCGGTCCCGCTCCCGGCATCCTCGCCGGTCACGCGTCGACCGAGGCGCTCCACGACGGCCATGCGATCCCGATCGCCACCGGTGCGCGCGTGCCGTCCGGTGCCACCGCCGTGCTGCGCAGCGAGCACGGCGAGGTTCGTGAGCTGAGCGACGGCGGACGGCGGCTGTACGCACCACAGCCCGCGCCGCCGGGTCAGGACATCCGCCCGCGGGGTCAGGAGTGCCGCCGCGGCGACCAGCTGCTGCCCACCGGCGCCCTGGTGACCCCCGCCGTTCTCGGCCTGGCCGCCGCGGCCGGTTACGACGAGCTGACCGCGTACCCCCGGCCGCGCGTCGAAGTGCTCGTGCTGGGCGATGAGTTGCTGGACCACGGCCTGCCCCAGGAGGGCCGGATCCGCGATGCGCTCGGCCCGATGCTCGCCCCGTGGCTGCATGCGCTGGGCGTCGAGGCGGCTGCGCCGCGCCATCTCGCCGACGACGCCGACACCCTGTATGCCGCCGTTGCGGAGTCCACTGCCGACGTGGTGATCACCACCGGCGGCACCGCATCGGGCCCCGTCGACCATGTGCACCCCACCCTGCGCCGGCTGGGCGCCGAGGTGCTGGTCGACGGCGTTGCGGTCCGCCCCGGGCACCCCATGCTGCTCGCCCGCCTGGCCGCGCACCGGCATCTCGTCGGCCTGCCCGGCAACCCCCTCGCCGCGGTCTCCGGCCTGGTCACGCTCGCCGAACCGCTGCTCCGTACGCTCGCCGCGCGCCCGCCCGCCGCGCCGTACCGGACGCCGCTGGCCGCCCCCGTCCACGGGCATCCGCAGGACACCCGGATCGTTCCGGTGGCCTACCGCGATGACGAACGGCACGGCCTGATGGCGGTGCCGCTGCACTTCCACGGCCCTGCCATGCTGCGCGGAATCGCCGCCGCCGATGCGCTGGCCGTCGTCCCGCCCGGTGGCGCGGAGCGCGGCACCGAGCTCGAACTCCTGGAACTTCCCTGGTCAGCCGGTTCGTCGGCAGGATGGTCCGCGGACTCCCCGACGGGTTCGCCGGGCGCATCAACGGGCTGGACCGCCCCCGGGCGCGCGTAGGGCAGGGGCACAGGTCGTCTGCCGTGCGCGCCGCCATGTCGCTCGTCGGCCCGGGTCCCGTCCTCCGCTCGGCCCGCCGCCCCCTTCGCGCACCCTCTGCCCGCGCACACGTCAGCTGCTCGGCCCCGCCTGACTGATGGTGATCACGCGGTCGGTGAGTTCGAGCGTCGCGGCCTGCGGGTCGCTGTAGTTCAGCACCCGGTGCCCCCGTACGACGGCCACCACCAGATCACCGAGCTCGCGGGGGGAGCGGCCCGCCTCGCTCTTCGTCACCGGCCGCTCGTCGAGATCCAGTCCGCTCCCGTAGGTCAGCAGATCCTCCAGGACCGTGCCGACGTACGGGCTGGCCATGGACATACCGAGCAGCCGTCCCGCCGCGCTGGAACTCGTGATGACCATGTCGGCGCCGCTCTGCTTCAGCAGCGGTACGTTCTCGTCCTCGCGGACCGCCACCACGATGGAGGCGTGCTTGTTGAGCTGCCGCGCCGTCAGCGTGACCAGGGCCGCGGTGTCGTCCCGCTGGGTTGCCACGACCACGCGCGCGGCACGCTGCAACTCGGCCCTGGTCAGGGTGTCGGAGCGGGTCGCGTCGCCGTGCACGCCCACGAGGCCGTCACTGCTGGCGGCGTCCACGGCCGTCTTCTGCGGATCGACAACGACGATCTTCTCTTTCGAGACGCCCTGGCCGATCAGGGTCTCGATGGAGTGGCGGCCCTTTGTCCCGTACCCGATGACGACGACGTGATCTCGCATGCGGGACCTCCAACGATGAATACGTACCTGGTGCCGGGTGCGCGCGGTGAGGACTTCGAGCGTGGTGCCGACCAAGATGATCAGGAACAGTACGCGGAGCGGCGTGATGACCAGGATGTTGATCAGCCGTGCGCCGTCGCTGACCGGAGTGATGTCGCCGTAGCCGGTGGTCGAGAGGGTGACCGTCGCGTAGTAGGCCGCGCCGAGGAAATCGACCTGGTGGTGGGCGTTGTCGCGGTATCCGTCGCGGTCGAGCCATACGAGCAGCGTCGTGAGTGCCAGTACGCCGAGCGCCATCACCAGCCGTCGCAGGACCTGTTGGAGTGGCGGTGCCATGTCCTGGGCGGGCATGACGATGGAGCGGCCGGCCTCGGTGTCGTCCTTGGCCTCGGTCCGGGTACGGGACCAGAGGGAGCGGAGGATGGAGAATCTGTCGTTCCCGCGGCGCGGTTGCTGCTCGTCACTCATCCGGTCGACGCTCCCGGAACGGCCTGGCCTGCGGCGGTCTGTGGAGGAAACATGCCTCCCATGCTCCGGGATGCAGGCACCCGTGCGTGCCTAGCCGCGGCGGTAGCCGGCGACCGGCGGCAGGACTCCGCTGCACCGGCGAAGGCGCGAGCCGTCGTCTTGATCATGAAGCGTTGATATCGCCGGCAGCGGGGCGGTTGCAGGGCAATGACGGGGTGCTCACCCGGTGGAGTGGCAAGTCGTACCGGAGAAGGCAAAGGCTGGGCCCCAGCGTCGCGCCGTGGCCCGGCACCGTCGCGCCGTGGCCCGCCCGAGTACCCCGAAGAGGTGCCCCGTTGCCTCGCACCGGCGTCGACCCGGTGCCTCGGGTGGATGAATAACCGCACTTCATCCGGGGGCCGGTGGCCGACCCGGCGGTAGTCATGAGCCCCCGCACCGTCGCCCTGTACGCGGACGGCGAGTAGCCTCGCGCCCATGCGAGCGATCACTATCCCCGAGCCCGGTGGCCCCGAAGCACTTGTCTGGGCGGACGTGCCCGATCCGCAGCCCGCCGAGGGCGAGGTCCTGATCGAGGTCGTGGCCAGCGCCGTGAACCGCGCCGACCTGCTCCAGCGACAGGGCTTCTACGACCCGCCGCCCGGGTCCTCCCCGTATCCGGGGCTGGAGTGCTCGGGGCGGATCATCGAGCTCGGTCCCGGCGTGCACGGCTGGGCCGTCGGTGACGAGGTGTGCGCGCTGCTGGCGGGCGGCGGATATGCGGAGAAGGTCGCCGTCCCGGCCGGGCAGATCCTGCCGGTGCCGGACGGCCTGGATCTGATCACGGCCGCCGCGCTGCCCGAGGTGACCTGCACGGTCTGGTCGAACGTCTTCATGATCGCGCATCTGCGGCCCGGCGAGACGCTGCTGGTCCACGGCGGTGCCAGCGGCATCGGCACCATGGCGATCCAGCTCGCCAAGGCGGTCGGCGCGCGGGTCGCGGTCACCGCGGGCGGCCCCGAGAAGCTGGCCCGCTGTGCCGAGCTGGGCGCGGACATCCTCATCGACTACCGCGAGCAGGACTTCGTCCAGGAGATCCGCAAGGCCACCGACGGCACGGGCGCGGACGTCATCCTCGACATCATCGGTGCGAAATATCTGCAGCGGAACGTCAAGGCGCTGGCGGTCAGCGGACGGCTGGCCATCATCGGGCTGCAGGGCGGGGTGAAGGCGGAGCTGAATCTCGCCGCCCTGATGGCCAAGCGCGCCGCGATCACCGGTGCCGGGCTGCGCGCCCGCCCGCTGAACGAGAAGGCGGCCATCGTCGCCGCCGTACGGGAACATGTCTGGCCGCTGATCAGCAACGGCCAGGTGCGGCCGATCGTGGACCGTACGCTCCCGATGCCGGAGGCCGCCGAGGCGCACCGCATCGTGGAGGACAGCGCTCATGTCGGCAAGGTCGTGCTGACGGTCTGAGTCGACCGGCCTCCCGCCCCGTAACCCGCGCCGACCGGGCCCGCCCCTCCCGCGTTCCCGTCGGGTAACCCGCCTGATCTGTCTGAGATGCCGTGAATCTCATCACATGTGACGCTGAGGAGGTCACTCGACGGCTCGGCACGGGAGGGGCATGTGGTCGCTCCAGGTTTCCGTTCGCGCATTGTCAGCGGTCTGTTGGTGGCCGCCGTCGTCCTGCCCGTTCCGATAGGGGTCACCTCAGCGGCGGCTGCGGACCGGCGGGGCACACCGGTCGACCGACATCCGCACCTCGCCCGCCCCGGCGATCAGCCCGACGACGACTATGCGCAGGAAGAAGCCGGGGCCGACGACTACGGGCTCGACGGTTACCCGTCCGACGACTTTGCGGCCGACCGTCGCCCGGTCGACGGGCGGGGTGACCGGCACCGCCCTGGTCACCCGGGGGCCCCGGCGCGCCTCCCGGAGCTGCCGCCGCGCTTCCCCGGCCTGTCGGACGCCTTTCCGGGCTACCCGCACCGGCCTTCGCACCACCACTTCGGTGGGCCTCGCGGATATGGACGATGGCACCACCGACCGCATCACCCGTTCGGCCCTGCCTTCATCGGGCCGGCCGGCCCGCCGTACCCCCTCCCGGGGCCCGACTACGACAGCGCGGACTTCCCGGGGCGCGGTCATTATGGGCCGTCCGCCGGGACGAGCTCGCCCGACGTCGACCGTGCGCACCCCCGACCCGGCCGGCACACCCCGGCGCCGAAGCACCCCAAGCCCTCGGCATCCGCATCACATGCGGCACAGGGGACCTCGGCACGGCCGTCGCCCGCGCGTCGCTTGAATGTCGCGGACCGGCTCACGCAGCGCTCCTACGAGGCGCTGCCGCCACTCCCGACCCCTGCCGAGCCCGAGGACGAGGCGCGTTCTGTACCGGACAGCGCGGATGGCGAAGCGGTTGCGACGGCGAGCCCCTACGCCATGGAAGCCCCGGACGCACCGGTCGAGCGGGTCCTTCCGATGGGCGCCGGCCTCGCTCTCACAGGACTGGGTCTGGCCTTCTTCGCCCTTCGGCTGCGACGGAGCTGATTTCGGTGGTTTCACGTGAAACGGTGGGAATCCGTTGTTTCACGTGAAACCACGGCAGCCGAGTTGACCCAGAAGGGTGGATCACCTTCTCTCAGGGGCACCCCCCTTCATGACCCCTCGTACGAGAGAATGGCGGCATGGATATGCCGATGAATGAACGGTCGCAGGAGAATCCGCACGTCCTGGTGGTCGGCCCGGACGGTATGGCGCTCGGCAGCACCGGCTCCGGCAGCGGGGGCGAGGGCGACGAACCCCGTGAGACCCCCGTGACGGACATGGTCGAACAGCCTGCGAAGGTCATGCGCATCGGCAGCATGATCAAGCAGTTGCTGGAGGAGGTGAAGTCCGCTCCTCTGGACGAGGCGAGCCGGGTCCGGCTCAAGGAGATCCACTCCAGCTCGGTCAAGGAGCTGGAGGACGGGCTGGCCCCCGAGCTGGTCGAGGAGCTGGAGCGGCTGTCGCTGCCGTTCACCGAGGAATCGGTGCCGACGGATGCGGAGCTGCGGATCGCCCAGGCCCAGCTGGTGGGCTGGCTCGAAGGCCTCTTTCACGGCATCCAGACCGCACTGTTCGCCCAGCAGATGGCCGCCCGTGCCCAGCTGGAGTCGATGCGCCGTGCGCTGCCGCCCGGTGCCGTTCCGATGGACGCCGAGGAGGGCGCGCCCGGCCAGGGCGGTGCCCGCTCGGGCCCGTACCTCTAACGCTGCCCCAGGGCCGTCACGGTCGAGCCGACGCACCACGCGCGGAATACACAGAGGGGGGGGGGGCGGGCGTCCGCGGGGCGCCCCCCCCCCCGGCCGCCCCGCCCCCCGGGGGGGCGGGACGCGCGCTGCCCGCCCCCCGCCCGCCCCGGCCTAGGT